>NZ_JAMOKY010000013.1:0-87485 GCF_024499815.1 Stenotrophomonas testudinis
GTGGTGGAGCCAAGCGGGATCGAACCGCTGACCTCCTGCATGCCATGCAGGCGCTCTCCCAGCTGAGCTATGGCCCCGTGTTACCGAGCCGCCTATCTTACCAACGTATTCACCTTTGTGGAAGCTTTTTTTTCGCTTTCTTTGTTTTGGTTCACCAGGGCCACGAGGGCAGGGGAACCGCAACGCCACAACCTGAACGCCGGTAGGCGGTGAACAAAAAAGACCCGGTTATCGGCCGGGTCCTCGTTGTTCGTGATGAGTTGGCGTCCCCACGGGGATTCGAACCCCGGTCGCCACCGTGAAAGGGTGATGTCCTAGGCCTCTAGACGATGGGGACGCACGAAAACTTCAAGTTGTAGATCTTCGACGGCCTAATGTCGAAGTGGTGGAGCCAAGCGGGATCGAACCGCTGACCTCCTGCATGCCATGCAGGCGCTCTCCCAGCTGAGCTATGGCCCCACGTCGCTGAGGAGCGAAATAATAGCTGTGCCCCCGGGGGTTGGCAAGCGTTTGTTGCACTTTTCTTCACGTCCGTTGCGAGGTCGATGTCAGCCGCCCGGCAGACGCTGCGCGCGCAGGCGCAACGCGTTGCTGATGACCGATACCGAACTGAGGCTCATCGCCACCGCAGCGAGCATCGGCGACAACGAAATGCCCCAAGGCACCAGCACGCCGGCCGCGACCGGAATGCCCAGCCCGTTGTAGAGGAAGGCGAAGCCGAGGTTCTGCCGCATGTTGCGCACGGCCGCACGCGACAACTGGCGCGCACGCAGGATGCCACGCAGATCGCCCTTCACCAGCGTGATCTGTGCGCTGGACATCGCCACGTCGGTGCCGGTGCCCATGGCGATGCCGACGTTGGCGCTGGCCAGTGCAGGGGCATCGTTGATGCCGTCGCCGGCCATCGCCACGACGCGACCCTGTGCCTGCAGCTGCTGCACCAGTGCGGTCTTGTCGGCGGGGCGGCTTTCGCCGTGTACCTCGTCCAGGCCCAGGGTGGACGCAACGGCCTGCGCGGTCAGCAGGCCATCGCCGGAGGCCATGATGATGCGCAGCCCATCGCGGTGCAGCGCGGCGATCGCTTCGGCGGTGGTCGACTTGATCGGATCAGCCACTGACAACAGGCCTGCAAGCTGCCCGTCCACCGCCAGGTACATCACGCTGGCACCACGACGGCGCAACGCATCGGCCTGTTCCTGCACGGCGGCCACCTGTACCGATTGCCCGGCCATCAGCGCGGTGTTGCCCAGCCACATCGCGCGGCCGTCCACGCGGCCCCGCACGCCCAGGCCGGTGATCGAATCGAAATCCTCCACCGCCAGCAATGGCAGTCCACGCGTGCGTGCAGCGGTGACGATGGCTTCAGCCAGCGGATGCTCGCTGCCCTGGTCCAGGCTGGCCGCCCACTGCAGCACCTGGGTGTCTTCGAACCCCGCGCCGGCATGCACGGCATCGAACGCCGGGCGGCCCTCGGTGAGCGTGCCGGTCTTGTCGATCACCAGCGTATCGACCTTGCCGAGTGCTTCGATGGCTTCGGCATCGCGGAACAGCACGCCATGCTGCGCGGCGCGGCCGGTGGCGACCATGATCGACATCGGCGTGGCCAGCCCCAGCGCACACGGACAGGCGATGATCAGCACCGCCACCGCGCTCAGCACGCCATGCGTCCATGACGGCTCCGGTCCGAACAGGCCCCAGCCGAACAGCGCCAGCGCGGCCACGGCCAGTACCGCCAGCACGAACCAGTACGCCACCTTGTCCGCCATGCGCTGCATCGGCGCGCGCGAACGCTGCGCCTGCGCCACCAGCTGCACGATCTGCGCCAGCATGCTGTCATCGCCCACGCGTTCGGCTTCGATCACCAGTGCGCCGGAACCATTCAGGGTCGCGCCGATCACGCTGTCGCCAGCCTGCTTGGTCACCGGTACCGGTTCGCCGGTCAGCATCGATTCGTCCAGTGAGGAGCGGCCCTCCAGCACGCGGCCGTCCACCGGCACTTTTTCGCCGGGGCGCACACGCAGGCGGTCGCCTGCCTTCACCAGCGCCAGTTCGACGTCATGCTCGCTGCCATCGGCGTCGATGCGCCGCGCGGTCTTCGGAGCCAGGCCCAGCAGGGCCTTGATCGCTGCCGAGGTCTTGGCCCGCGCACTCAGCTCCATCAACTGGCCGAGCAGGGTGAGCGAGATGATCACCGCCGCCGCTTCGAAGTACACGCCGACGTGGCCGTGCTGCTGGAACGAGGGCGGGAACACGCCCGGTGCAACCGTGGCGACCACGCTGTAGCCGTAGGCGGCGATGACGCCGGTACCGATCAGCGTCCACATGTTGGGGCTGCGGTTGCCGATCGACTGCGCCCAGCGTTCGAGGAACGGCCAGCCGGCCCACAACACCACCGGCGTGGCCAGCGCGCCCTCGATCCACACCCGCAGCGTCGGCGACAGCGCATGCAGCAGCGGCGTCATCGCCAGCATCGCCAGCGCCATCGTCGCCACGCTCAGCGGCAGCGACACCCAGAAGCGGCGGCGGAAGTCGGCCAGTTCCGGATTCTCGCCTTCGTCCAGGCTGGGCATCATCGGTTCCAGCGCCATGCCGCAGATCGGACAGGTGCCGGGGCCTTCCTGCACGACTTCCGGGTCCATCGGGCAGGTGTAGAGCGTGCCCGCGGGGACCTTGGGGGCGATGTATGACGACGGAGCGAGGTAACGCTGCGGATCGGCGATGAATTTCTGCCGACAGCCACCACTGCAGAAGTGGTAGTCCTGGCCCCGGTGATGGGCGTGATGCGCGGTGCTGGCCGGGTCCACTTCCATTTCGCAGACCGGGTCCTTCACCGTGGCTGGCGCGTTCTTCGCGCTGCCACAGCAGCCGCCTGCAGTGGGCGACGGGCCGTGGCCGTGGTGGGAATGTCCTGTGCTCATGCGTTGTCCTCGGTCAGCGCGGCGAGGATGGGGCACTGTTCCAGCGCACCATGGCCGGGGCAGGCGTCCACCAGCTGTGCCAGTGCGGCCTGCATGCGCTGCAGTTCGGCCATCCGTTGCTCGATGTCGAGCAGGCGGGCCTGTGCCGTATCGCGCACGCTGGCCATGTCCTGCTGGTGGCGGTCGCTCAGTGCCAGCAGCTCGGCGATCTCCTCCAGGCTGAAGCCCAGCGCCTTGGCCCGGCGGATGAACCGCAGCCGGCGCAGGTCCTGTTCGCCGAAGATGCGGTAGCCGCCGGCAGAGCGCGCCGCGGTGGGCAGCAGCTGCTGGCGTTCGTAGTAGCGGACGGTGTCGATCGGCACCCCGGCCTCGCGGGCCAGCTGTCCAATATTCATGGCGCACTCCTGGTGGATGCCGCCATTGTCAACCCTGGAGTCTGGTCAAGAGTCAAGGGTCTGTGGGTTTTCCCCATTCAGCGCACTTTGCAACTTTCTTCATAGCCCTGCCGTTGCGGCACTTCCTACCCTTCGCCTGAACCGGCCGCTCGACGGCCTGAACGAATGGAGGAGGGGAGTGTGGAGGGACTGAACAACGAGGTTTTCGTCGAGGTTGCCGTGGTGGAGTATCCGGGGGGAGATCCGTCTGCAGCTTCGGTATTGGCTGAAATGGCCCATGTGGCCAATCGCCTGGCCCAGCAGCAGCGGCGCCCCAGTGCCCGCGTGCTGGTCACCCGCTGGATCGTGCCGGCCAGCAATCGCGGTGTGAACCGCATCGCCGGTGCGGAAATGCTGGATGCGGCGATTCCTGCCGTGATCGCCCTGCCGGGCCAGGTCAGCCCGGTGGTCTCGGTGCGCGCCGAGGAAGTCCTGCTGGACTGGCTGCGTGCGCATTACGACGGCGGCAGCCTGTTGGCTGCGGCGGCCGACGGCGTCGGCGTGCTGGCACGGGCGGGTCTGTTGGCCGGGCGCACCGTGTCGGGCCCGGATCTGCGGCGCCATCCGGGCCTGCAGGGCCAGGCCGCCAGCTGGGCCCCGAGTGAGCGTGCGCTGGTCGATGATGGCGACCTGCTCACCGTGGCCGGCCCACAGGCATGGCGCTATCTGGGCCTGCGTCTGCTGTATCGCCTGCACGGCCAGGGTGTGGCCAGCGCGGTCGCGCAGCAGCTGGGCATCGTCGTGCCGGCGGGCGTGCAGCAGGACCTGGAGCGGTTCAGTGCCAACTTCGCCCACGGTGACCGTGATGTGCTCAAGGCCCAGCGCTGGTTGCACACCACGTCTGCACGCGGGGCGACGCTGCCGGCCATCTGCGAGGTCTCCGGCCTTGAGCCGAGGACGCTGCAGCGCCGCTTCCTGAAAGCCACCGGGCTGCGCCCCATCGAGTATTGCCAGCGGTTGCGCGTGGCCAAGGCGCAGACCCTGCTGCAGCAGGGCGCCAGCATCGACGAGGTGGCCTGGGGCGTGGGTTATGCAGACCAGAGCGCGTTCCGTCGCCTGTTCCTGCGCATCGTTGGCATGACGCCGGCCAACTACCGGCGGCACGTGAACTGCAAGCGGCGTGAGCGCGCCTTGCCGGCACCGGCGGCGATGGCATCGCGGGCCGTGCCGGTGGTACCGGTTGCGGACTCGCGGCTGGACGCGGCCTGACAACCACGGGCAGAACGCCGCGCTTGCAACGCGGGCGCGGCGCTCCGACCATGCAGGACTCGGGAATGTGGTGCAGGTGATGTAATGGCAAGTGTGGGGCCGGTGCCGATGCCGGTAGTGGTAATCCTGATCTGTCTGCTGCTGGCGATGGGCATCGCGCGGCTCTGGCCGGCGCGCCAGCCCATGCCGCCGCGGCCTTCGGGCGCGGGCCAGGTGCTGGACATGCTGCTGGTCGGCCTGCTCTGCGGCCGTGTGTCCTTCATTGCCGCCAATTTCGCCTTCTATCGTGACGCGCCTTGGAGCATGTTGCAGATTGCCGATGGCGGCTACCACGTGGTGGTAGTGCTGGCTGCCGCGCTGGGATGGGGTGTCTGGCGCCTGCGTCGCCATCCTTCGCTGCGTGTTCCGGTGCTGTGCAGCGCACTCGCGGGTGCGCTGGTGTGGGGCGTGGGCAGTTATGGTCTGTCGCAGTGGCAGGCCAACACGCTGTCCCTGCCGGCGGTGCAGGTGGTGGATGTGCAGGGGCAGTCGCTGGACCTGGATCGATTCCGTGGCAAGCCCGTGGTATTGAATCTCTGGGCCAGCTGGTGTGGCCCATGCCGGCGCGAAATGCCGGTTCTGGCCCGCGCGCAGCAGGCCCACCCCGAGCTGCAGTTCATCTTCCTCAACCAGGGAGAAGGCCAGGATGAGGTGCAGCAGTTCCTGGCTGCAGAGCAGCTTGCACTGCGCGATGTCCTGCTGGACGAGCCTGCGTCGGCCTCCACCGCGCTGGGCGTGCGCGCCTATCCCTCGACCCTGTTCTTAGATGCGCAGGGGCGCCTGCAGGATCTGCACCTCGGTGAGCTGACCCATGCCGGTCTTGAACACAAACTGCGCAGGCTGCGGTAGCCTGCGCGGGCATTTCCCTTTGGAGTTCCCATGCTGTCGATTTACCTGCGCACCGCGCCTGCGGTGCTGATCCTGCCGATGCTGCTGGCCATGACCGCCTGCAGCCAGGCACAGACGCCGCCAGCCAAGACGCCCGCCGGCACCGCTGCGGCGGCCCCTGCGGCAGGCAAGGGCGAGCGCCCCGCGGTCCTGAAGGGCATCGAGAAGCACGGCTTCGAGGTCGTTTCCGAATTTGATGCGCCGGGCGGCCTGCGCGGCTTTGCCGGCGTGGTCGGTGGCCAGCAGCCGGCGGCGGCGTATGTGACAACGGATGGCAAGCATGTGCTGGTCGGCAGCCTGTTCGATGCCGAGGGCAACGACGTGGCCGCCGAGGCGGTGGAGAAGCTGGTGTCCGCGCCGATGTCGGCCAAGATGTGGTCCAAGCTGGAAGCCAGCGCGTGGGTGCGTGACGGCAAGGCCGACGCGCCGCGGATCGTTTACACCTTCAGTGACGCAAACTGCCCGTATTGCCACAAATTCTGGGATGCGGCGCGTCCCTGGGTGAATGCAGGCAAGGTGCAGCTGCGTCACATCATGGTCGGCGTGATCCGTGAAGACAGCCCGGCCAAGGCCGCAGCCATCCTGACCGCCCGCGACCCCAGTGCCGCGCTGCTGGAGAACGAACACCAGTTCGACCGAGGTGGCATCAAGCCGCTGCCAAGCATCAGCCGCGAGGTGGCTGGCAAGCTCGACGCCAACCAGGTGCTGATGGTGGAAATGGGCTTCCAGGGTACGCCGGGCATCCTGTTCCAGAATGCCGAGGGCAGTGTCGAGCGCCGTGCCGGCCTGCCGCAGGGCGACGACCTGCTGAAGGTGCTGGGTCCGCGCTGACCGCGGCGCTCACCCGTGATCAACAGCAGGCCCGCATGGCAACGTGCGGGCCTGCTGCATTCTGCGACAGGGCGGCGGGATACGGCTGCGCAGTAAGTGGTGCGGCGTCACTTATGAATAGTGACTGAGATCAAGCATCGTAAGTTGATCGCAATCAAGGCTGAAAGCGACAGGTTCGCTAGCCTCGACGCATGGATTCCAGCGTCAACACGACAGGGACAGCGTCACGGATCTGCCTGGAACAGGTGATTCATGCCGCGTCATTCACGACACTCTCACTTCGGGCTTGTTACCCAGACGCCTGCGGTCGCCACCTCGCTGGCAGCGCAGCCGCAGTCGACCCACCCACGGAAAACACGGGGCGATGTCATCGTCCTGTTGCCTGCAGCATGCAGGCTGCCTGCGGGCATCGACGCAGTACTCCGCAACCCAGCAACGGCAGGTCGCTGTCGGGAACGCGCAGGCGTCCCGCCTGGCAGTGTCTGGCAGGTGTTCGTCCATGGAGGATGCAATGCGCTTGGCAGGACTGAGTCTGGCATGCATGGCGGCGATGGCGGCAACGCCGGCCCATGCTGAGGAGGAGGACGCGCAGGCTCTGCGGCGCGAGATCGTGACCCTGCGCCGGGAACTGGAAGGCATGCAGCAGCGCCTGGACCGCCTCGAACAGCGCGAAGCCCTTGCCAATGCGGCGACGACAGCATCCGCTGCCCCGCCAGCCACGACCGCTGTGCTGCATCCCACCCAGGTGCCCGGCGTGGCATCGCCGGTGCTGCCACAGCGTGAATCGGTGGCCGACCCCTCCACTGCAGCGTCGCGCCCGGACAGCGCTGCGGGCCCGACCGATCCTGACCTGAAAGGCTTCTTCGCCATCCCTGGCACGGACACCGTCATCCGCATCGGTGGCTACGCCAAGCTCGATGCCATCGCCGATTCACGCGCGGCCGGCGACGAGGACCAGTTCATACCTTCGTCGATACCCGTGGGCGGCAGCCACCGCGATGTGTCCAACTTCAACATCCTCGCCAAGCAGACCCGCTTCAGCTTCGAGGCGCGGCGGCCGACCACGCACGGCAACCTGCGCTTCTACCTGGAAAATGACTTCTTCGGCAGCAGTGACGGCTACCAGTTCCGCCTGCGCCATGCCTATGGCCAGCTCGGCAATACCTATGCCGGTTACGGCTATTCCAGCTTCATGGACGCCGACAGCCTGCCCGACACCCTGGACTTTGCCGGGCCGGGCGGCGCGGGCTATCTGCTGGTGGCCGGCATCCACCACAGCTTCACGATGGGCATGGGCAATACGCTGACACTGGCCGCCGAGGATCCGGACACCGAACTGGCCGGGGCCAGCGAGACGCGGGCGGCCGCCAACCGTCTGCCCGACGTCAGCGTTACCGCCCGCATGGAACGCGACTGGGGCCATCTGCAACTGGGGGCGGTGGCCCGCAGCCTGGCCTATGACGGTGAGGGCGAGCGCGACCGGCGCATGGGCGGGGGCCTGCAGCTCAGCGGCTCGGCGGCGGTGGGCGAACGCGACCTGCTGCTGTTCGGTGCGCTGGGCGGGCGCGGCCTCAGCCGCTACACCGCCGACCTCACCGGTTCCGGGCTGGATGCGGTGGTCGATGCCAACGGGCGACTCGATGCGCTGGACCTGCACGGCGGCTTCGTCGGCTACACCCACTACTGGTCGCAGCTGTGGCGCTCGAACCTGATCTTCGGCCAGCTGACCCTGGAGCGGAACAGCGCACTGGCCGCCGAGGCGTTCCGCGAAAGCCGCTACGGCGTTTTCAACCTGATATGGAGCCCGGCACCGTCGTGGACGATGGGCATGGAGCTGCTTTACGGACGCCTGGAACAGCAGGGCGGCGCGCGCGGCGACACGGTCCGGGTACAGGGCAGCCTGCAATACAACTTCATCAGATAGCCGCCAGCGGTCGACGCCAGCGCGGCCAGTCCCCATGCCCGGTGCTGCCGGGCCAATGCCAGCTTCAGGAGAGTGTCATGGCAGAAGCAAAGAAGATCGGGGTGGTCGGAGCCACCTTCCTCGTCGCCGGCAACATGATGGGCTCCGGTGTATTCCTGTTGCCCTCCAGCCTGGCCAAGATCGGCACCGCCTCCATCTGGGGCTGGCTGATCACCACGGCTGGCGCGCTGCTGCTGGCGTTCGTATTCGCCAAACTGGGCAAGTTGGCGCCCAAGGCCGGCGGCCCGTATGCGTATGCGCGTGACTGGTTCGGGCCCTACATGGGCTTCCAGACCAACACCATCTATTGGTTCGCCAACTGGATCGGCAATGTCGCCATCCCGATCGCCGCCGTGGGCTACTTCAGCTATTTCTTCCCGATCCTGTCCGAACCTTTGGTGCGCTGCATCGCGGTGCTGGCGCTGGTATGGGCGCTGAGCTTCGCCAACGTGATCGGCCCGGCCTTCGTGACGCGGGTGCAGACGGTCACCACCAGTTTCGCGCTGGTACCGATCCTGGGCATCGCGATCTTCGGCTGGTTCTTCTTCGATGCGGACATCTTCAAGGGCGCCTACAACGTGTCGGGTGAGTCGAACTTCGGTGCGATCTCCAGCGCGGCGGCACTGACGCTGTGGGCCTTCATCGGCGTCGAGTCGGCCTCGGTGACCGCGGGCGTGGTCGAGAACCCGGAAAAGAACGTGGCCCGCGCCACGCTGGCCGGCGTGTTCCTGGCGGCCATCGCCTACATCGCCAGTTCCTCGGTGATCATGGGCATGGTGCCGAATGCGGAACTGCAGCTGTCCGATGCCCCGTTCGCGCTGGCGGCAGCCAAGGCCGTAGGCGGGTGGGGCGGGGCGCTGGTCAGCCTGTGCGCCTTCGTTGGCGCGGCCGGTTCACTGGGTGGCTGGATCCTGCTGACCGCACAGAGCGCGAAGGCCGCCTCCGATGATGGCCTGTTCCCCAGCATCTTCAGCAAGACCAACAAGGACGACGTGCCGGTCAAGGGCGTGCTGATCGTGGCGATGCTGATGACCCTGGCGGTGCTCGTCACCTCGACCTCGGAAACCGCATCGGCGCAGTTCGATGTGATCACCTCGGCTGCCGTGGTGCTGACCCTGCTGCCGTACATCTATTCGTGCGTGGCCTGCTACTTCGTGGTCGAGCGCTCGCACACCCTGGTGCACACCGGTGCGTTCTGGACCTTGACCAGCCTGACCGTCGTGTACTGCCTGTGGGCGATCTACGGTTCGTCGGGAAGCATCGTGCAGTACGCCTTCCTGTTCGTGCTGTTCATCACCGTGTTCTATCCCTTCTTCAGCGAGGAGCGTCGCCAGCAGCGGCAGCGCGCTCGTGAGGCATCGGCCATCGGCGCCGGCACCCAGCGTTCCTGAGTTCGACAAGGAGAATCAACGTGTACTTCAAGTCTCTGGATTACCCGGTCATTGTCATCGACAACGACTACGAGTCGCCGCGCATCGGCGGCATCCTGATCCGCGCGCTGGTGGAGGAGCTGCGTGGCAACGACCAGCGCGTGCTGTGCGGGTTGAACCTGGATGATGCGCGTGCCGGTGCACGGACCTACGTGGCCGCCTCGGCGGTGCTGATCTCCATCGATGGCAGCGAGGAAGTGGACGGCGAGTTCCAGCGCCTCACCGCGTTCCTGCGCGAACAGAGCGCGCGCCGCGCCAACCTGCCGGTGTTCCTGTACGGCGAGCGGCGCACCATCGAGAAGGTGCCGAGCAAGCTGCTCAAGCACATCCATGGCTTCATCTTCCTGTTCGAGGATACCAAGAGCTTCATCGCGCGGCAGGTGATACGCGCGGCCGAAGACTACATGAAAAACCTGCTGCCGCCGTTTTTCAAGGCGCTGATCCACCACGCCGCCGAATCAAACTATTCCTGGCATACACCGGGCCATGCCGGTGGCGTGGCCTTCACCAAATCGCCAGTGGGGCGCGCCTTCCACCAGTTCTACGGCGAGAACACCCTGCGCAGCGACCTGTCGATCTCGGTGCCTGAACTGGGCTCGCTGCTCGACCATACGGGCCCGATCAAGGATGCCGAGGAAGAGGCCGCGCGCAACTTCGGTGCCGACCACACCTTCTTCGTCACCAACGGTACCTCGACCGCCAACAAGATCGTCTGGCACGGTACGGTGGCCCGCGGTGACGTGGTCTTCGTCGACCGCAACTGCCACAAATCGCTGCTGCATGCGCTGATCATGACCGGTGCGGTGCCGGTGTACTTCACCCCCAGCCGCAACGCCCACGGCATCATCGGCCCGATCAGCCTGGACCAGTTCACCCCCGAATCACTGCAGCAGCGCATCGCCGCCAATCCCTTGGCAAGCCAAGCCTATAGTGCCGGGTCAAAGCCGCGCATCGCGGTGGTCACCAACTCAACCTACGACGGCCTGTGCTACAACGCCGAGAAGATCGCCGACGAGATCGGCAGTGCGGTGGATTTCCTGCACTTCGATGAGGCCTGGTACGCCTACGCGGCGTTCCATCCGTTCTACGAAAACCATTACGGCATGGCCAAGGGCAAGCCGCGCGAGCAGGACGCGATCATCTTCACCACCCATTCGACCCACAAGCTGCTGGCCGCGTTCTCGCAGGCGTCGATGATCCATGTACGCAACTCGGCGCAGCGCAACCTGGACGCCGAGCGTTTCAACGAGTCGTTCATGATGCACACCTCGACCAGCCCGCATTACGGGGTGATCGCGGCCTGCGACGTGGCGTCGAAGATGATGGAGGGCGATGCCGGCCGTTCGCTGGTGCAGGAGATGCATGACGAGGCGATCGCCTTCCGTCGCGCGATGCTGCATGTGCGCGACGACCTCGGGCGCGAGGACTGGTGGTTCAGTGTTTGGCAACCCACCCAGGTCGAGCGGAGCCTGGACAAGGGCGATACGCCGGCGCCAATGGTGGCCAAGCGCGAGGAGTGGTACCTGCAGCCCGATGGCCACTGGCATGGTTTCGAGAACCTGGTCGACGACTACGTGCTGATCGACCCGATCAAGGTCACCCTGCTCACCCCGGGCCTTTCGATGGACGGCAGCATGGGCAGGCTGGGCATTCCGGCGGCGGTGCTGAGCAAGTTCCTGTGGAGCCGTGGCATCACCGTGGAGAAGACCAACCTCTATTCGGTACTGTTCCTGTTCTCGATGGGCATCACCAAGGGCAAGTGGAGCACCCTGGTGACCGAGCTGATGGCATTCAAGGAACTGTATGACCGCAATGCGCCGCTGAGCCAGGCGCTGCCGACGCTGGCTGCCGACTATCCGGTTGCCTACGCCGGCTGGGGCCTGCGTGACCTGTGCGATGCGCTGCACGCGTTCAATCAGGAATTCGCGGTGGCCAAGGTGATGCGCGAGATGTACGTGGATCTGCCGACGCCGGTGATGACCCCGGCCGATGCCTACAACCATCTGGTGAAGGGCGAGATCGAGCGGGTCGACATCGAGCAGATCAGCGGCCGCATTGCCGCCACGATGCTGGTGCCGTACCCGCCGGGCATCCCGACCATCATGCCGGGTGAGCGTTTCGGTGCCAGCGATGAGCCGATCATCCAGTCGCTGCGGATCGCCCGTGAGCAGAATGCGCGTTTCCCAGGCTTCGAATCGGACGTGCACGGGTTGATCATCGAACACGACGGCGATGGCGTGTCGTACCGGGTGGAGGTGCTGAAGGCCTGACCCGGGGGGTAGAGTCGAGCCATGCTCGACTCTACAGCTGCGGTGAGAGCAGTCGTCCGGTTTCAGAGGGGCTTGTACTGGATCTGCGCTGCCAGTATGCGCAGGCCATCGGCACCGCTGGAGAGGATGCGTTCCTCGCCCACGCCCTTCAGGCGCTGCAGCTGGAAGCCGTCTTCGACGGGCAGGCGCGCGGCGAGGGCGTCCAGATGCTGCAGGGCGCCCGGGCCCTCGCAGTCGAACTGCCCCCAGTACTTGCCGTGGCGATGGATGGTCAGGCGGTAATGCATCACGGGTTCTCCGGCAGGTGCTGCAGCCACTGCGCGAACATGGCGTTGGCTGCAGCGGCCAGCGGCGCGCCGTAGCGACGGGCCTGCGCACGCAGGTCGTTGGGGTCGATGCCGGCCTGGGCCAGCTCCAGGGTGTGGCCGATCAGCCAGCGCTCGAACGGGTGTGCATCCAGTTCCGGATGGCATTGCAGGGCGAGGGCATGGTGGCCGACAGCGAAGGCCTGGTGGCGGCAGGCCGGCGTGCTGGCCAGGCGCTGCGCACCGTCGGGCAGTTCGAAGGCTTCGCCATGCCAGTGCAGCACCGGGATGCCCTGTAGGGCCTGCAACGGGGAGCGCTGGCCATCTTCGGTGAGCAGCAGCGGCGCGAACCCGATTTCCTTGCCACCACTGGCCGCGACCGTGGCGCCCAGCGCGCGCGCCATCAGCTGCGCGCCCAGGCAGATCCCCAGTGTCGGCCGCTGCTGCTGCAGGCGGTGGTGCAGCAGGGCGATGCTGTCGGCCAGGAACGGATAGAGCGTTGTGTCATTGACGCTGATCGGGCCGCCCAGGACCACCAGCAGGTCGGCCGCTTCGGCGTGCGCGAGCGGATCGACGCCGGCCTGCAGGACCTGTACGGTCCAGCCCTGTGCAAGCAGCAGGGGGTGCAGCGTGCCCAGGTCTTCGAAGGCAACGTGCTGCAGCACCACGGCGTGCTTGCGGGCAGCGGCCGTCATGCCGGTTCCCCGGCGCTGGGCCAGTAGAAGCTGTCCGGCGTCGCGCGCGCGCCGAAGATGGCCTGGCCGATGCGGACCACGGTGGCACCTTCTTCGATGGCGACCTCGAAATCGCCGGACATGCCCATCGACAGTTCTGGCAGGTCGATGCCCGCCGGTGCGGCGCGCTGCAGCTGGTCGCGCAGTTCGCGCAGGCGCACGAAGCAGGCGCGTACGCGTTCGACGTCGGGGGTGAAGATCGCCAGGGTCATCAGCCCGCGCACGCGCAGGCGGTCGAAGGCGGGAAGCTGCTGCACGAAGGCAGTGACGGCGTCCGGTTCCAGGCCGTACTTGCTGGGTTCGGCCGAGGTGTTGACCTGTACGAACACGTCCAGCGTGCGGTCTTCCAGCTGCAGCCGCTGCTGCAGGGCGCCGGCCACGCGCAGGCTGTCCAGGGCCTGGAATTCGCGGGCGAAGCGGGCGACATGGCGGGCCTTGTTGGTCTGCAGGTGGCCGATGACCGACCAGTGCACCCCGAGGTCAGCCGTGGCTTCGGCCTTGCGCTGGGCTTCCTGCACTTTGTTCTCGCCCAGCTCGTGGCAACCGGCGGCCACAGCCATGCGGATGCGCGCCTCGTCGACGGTCTTGCTGACCGGCAGCAGGCGCACGCTGGCTGGGTCGCGGCCGGCGCGCATGCAGGCATCGGCGATGCGCTGGCGCACGGTGACCAGGTTGGCAGCGATCTGTTCGACGGACTGGGCGACGGGCCAGTCGGCGGCGGCTAGGGGCATGGGGGACCTCCGGTGCGGGGCGGCCAGGGTGGGATACACTGGCACAGGACAAGTATTAGTTTGGCATAGGACAAAATGAAAATCACCGGGCGCAGTGCCGAGGCCATTTTCGACAGCATTCGTGAGGGTATCGGCAATGGCCAGCTGGCCGCGGGCAGCGTGCTGCCGCCGGTGCGGGAGCTGGCCGAGCGGCTGGGGGTGAACAGGAATACCGTGGCGGCCGCCTACAAGCGCCTGGACGGTGCCGGCCTGGCCAGCACCGGCGGCCGCCGGGGCACGGTGGTGCGTGGGCCGGCACAGGCCATGGCCCGCGAGGGAAGTGCGCCGGGGCTGGCCCTGCACGACCTGGCCGGTGGCAACCCGGATCCGCGACTTCTTCCCACGCTGCGCGTTCAGGCCGCGTCCCCGCGGCTCTACGGGGCGGAGACGGTGGATGTGCGCATGCAGCGGCTGGCGCGCGCCTCGCTGGATCCGCATTGCCCGGCCGGCTATGCGCTGGAACTGACCCATGGGGCGGTGGATGGCATCGAGCGCCTGCTGGCGGCGTGGCTGCTGCCGGGTGACCGCATCGCGATCGAGGATCCGTGCTTCCTTGGCAGCCTGAACGTGCTGGCCGCGGGCGGGCATGCGGTGCTGCCGGTGGCGGTGGATGCGCATGGCATGCAGGTGGAGGCGCTGCGTGCGGCGCTGGAGGCCGGTGCGCGGGCGGTGCTGCTGACCCCGCGTGCGCACAATCCCACCGGCGCCAGCCTGGATGCGAAGCGGGCGCGGGCGCTGCGGCAGCTGCTGGCCGGTTACCCGCAGGTGGCCGTGTTGATCGACGATCACTACGCGCTGCTTTCGCAGCAGCCCTACCATTCGGTGCTGCCGGACGATGGCCGGCGCTGGGCGCTGCTGCGTTCGCTGTCCAAGGCGCTGGGGCCTGACGTGCGGCTGGCGTGGCTGGGCTGCGATGCTGCCACTGCCAGCGTACTGCGCCTGCGTCTGGCGGCCGGCACCGGCTGGGTCAGCCACCTGCTGCAGGATGCGGCCAGTGCGGTGCTTGAATCGGCGCCGCAGCGGGCGAAGATCACCGCCGCGGCTGAGCGCTACCAGCAGCGCCTGCAGTGGTTGCAGGAACTGCTGCGCGCCCGTGGGCTGCCGACGCCGCTGTCGATGGAGGGCTTGAACCTGTGGCTGCCTCTGCCGGGTGACAGTCGCGCGCAGGTGCTGGCGCTGGCGGCGCGCGGCTGGCATGTGCGTGGTGGTGAGGTGTTTGCGGTGGCCGCACCGGCGCATGGGCTGCGCATTACCTGTGCGGCGTTGTCGACGGCGCAGTTGCGGCAGTTGGCCGATGACCTGGTGGCGGTGTGCGGTGTGTAGCGTCGAGCTAGCTCGACTCTACAAGGGTGAGCGCTCAGGGCGCGGCGTTGGCGCCAGGTCGCACGTAGTAGGTCTGGCCGGTGTCATCCAGGAACACCAGTTCCGGCTTGCCCTGCCATGAGGTGAGCATGGCGCCGGTGTTGTTCTGGTGCCGCACCATCAGGCTGGCGCCGCGATCGGGGTTGGCTACGACCTTGAACACTTCGGTGGTGCCACTGGCATCGTCCAGGGTGAGCAGGGCTTCGCCACCGCGGTCGCTGGTGCCGTAGCCCCCGCGTTCGGAGCCATCGGGGCCGAGCAGGATCATGCCCGACAGTGCAGTGGCGCGCGGGCCCTGCGGTTTGCCCTTGCTGAGCGGATCGGGCACGGGGGCGCCGAGGATGACGCGGGCCTGGCCCTTGTCATCGTGGATGACCAGGCCGCGGGCTTCGATCACCCGTTGCGGTGATTGGCTGTTGTGCAGGTTCCAGGCGGTCCAGCCGGAAACGAGCAGGGCGAGGGTCGACACCCCCAGGGTGGTCAGCATCAGTGCGCGGGCCATCGTTCGTCCTTCCTTGGATGTGCCGACGATAGCGGATGCAAAAGCGGATGGGTAGGGCCGCGCGGTCAATGGAAATCGCGGCTGTGGCTGCGCAGGCCCTGCAGCAGTTCATCCAGGCACAGCATGCGCTGCACGATCACATGCTGCACGCCGTCTACGCGTTCCAGGCGACCGTCGATCTGCATCAGCTGGGTATCGACCAGCACGCGGTGCTGGCGATCGGCGACGTGCCGCCAGACCACGGCATTGACCATGCCGGTCTCGTCTTCCAGGGTGAGGAAGGTGACGCCGCTGGCGGTCTGCGGGCGCTGGCGCATGCGTACCAGGCCGGCGATGCGCACGCGGCGTCCATGGCCGTGGCCTGCCAGCTGCGCGGCGTCGAGGCAGCCACGGCTGCGCAGCTGCGCGCGCAGGAAACTGATCGGATGGCGGCCGAGCGTGGTGCCGGTGCTGCGGTAATCGGCCTGCATGTCCTCCCACGCGCTGGGCAGGGGCAGGGCCACGCGGGCCTCGGTGGTGGCGCGGGCCTGGTCGAACAGCGGCAGCCGGTTTTCCACGCCGGAAATATCCCAGCGCGCACGATGGCGGTGGCCGCTCAGCCCACGCAGCGCACCGGCATCGGCCAACAGGCCCTGCTGGCGCCGGTCCAGCCCGGTGCGCTGGCAGAGATCGCCGACATCATCGAACGGGCGGCGCGCGCGTTCGCGCATCAGTGCCTGCACTGCCGTTTCGCTGCAGCCATCGATCAGGCGCAGGCCGAGCCGGATCGCCGCTGCCCCCTTGCTGAAATCCAGGCTGCAGTCCCAGTCGCTGTGGCGCACATCCACCGGCAATACCGTGATGCCATGACGGCGCGCATCCTGCAGCAGCTGGTCGGGGCTGTAGAAACCCAGCGGCTGGCTGTTGATCAGGCTGGCGGTGAACGCGGCCGGGTAATGGCACTTCAGCCAGCAGCTGGCATAGGTGAGCAGGGCGAAGCTGGCCGCATGGCTCTCGGGGAAGCCATAGCTGCCGAAGCCCTTGATCTGCTCGAACAGGCGTTCGCCGAACTCCAGGCTGTAGCCGCGGTCGAGCATGCCGGTCAACAGCTTTTCGCGATGCGGCTCCAGCCCGCCGTGGCGCTTCCACGCGGCCATCGAGCGACGCAGTGCATCGGCTTCGCCGGCACTGTAGCCGGCGGCATCCACCGCCAGCTGCATCACCTGCTCCTGGAACAGCGGCACGCCCAGGGTGCGCGCGAACACGCGCTCCAGCTGGGGTGGATAGAGCGGGTTGTCCGGATCGTTCAGTGCCTCGGGGCCCTGTTCGCGCAGGATCCTCCGCCGCTCCAGGTAGGGGTGCACCATGTCGCCCTGGATCGGCCCCGGGCGCACGATCGCCACTTCGATCACCAGGTCGTAGAAGGTGCGCGGCTGCATGCGTGGCAGCATCGCCATCTGCGCGCGCGATTCGATCTGGAACACGCCGATGGTTTCGGCGGCGCAGATCATGTCGTAGGTCGGGCCATCCTCGTCTGGAATCGCATCCATGCGCCCTTCGTGCAGGCCGTGCTGCTGCAGCATGGCCAGGCACTTGCGGATGGCGGTGAGCATGCCCAGCGCCAGGCAGTCGACCTTCATCAGGCCGGTGGCGTCGAGGTCGTCCTTGTCCCACTGGATGACGGTGCGCCCGGCCATGGCCGCGTTCTCCACCGGTACCAGGGTGGACAGCGGGTGTTCGGAAATGACGAAACCACCCGGGTGCTGCGACAGGTGTCGGGGGAAATCGATCAGCTCTCCGGTGAGTGACAGCAGGCGCCGCATCAGCGGCGTGTCCGGATCGAAGCCGCGTTCGCGCAGGGTGTCCGGCAGCGGGATGTTGCCGCCCCAGTGGTCCATTGCTGCACCCAACTCATTCACCTGGTCCATCGGCAGGCCGAGCGCGCGGGCAACATCACGGATCGCGCTGCGGCCGCGGTAGCTGATCGCCACGGCGGTGAGCGCGGCGCGCTCGCGGCCATAGCGGTTGAACACGTACTGCAGCACTTCCTCGCGGCGCTCGTGCTCGAAATCGATGTCGATGTCCGGTGGCTCGTCGCGCTCATCGGAAATGAAACGTTCGAACAGCAGGTTGCTGCGCGCCGGGTCGATCTCGGTGACGCCGAGCACGAAGCACACCGCCGAATTGGCCGCCGAGCCACGCCCCTGGCAGAGGATCTGCTGGCTGCGGGCGAAGCGCACGATGTCCTGCACGGTGAGGAAGTAGGAGGCGTAGTTCTTCTTGGCGATCAACGCCAGCTCGTGTTCGATCTGCGCGCGCTGCGCCGGCTGGATGCCTCTGGGCCAGCGCTCGGGAATGCCTTCTTCCACCAGTGCGCGCAGCCAGCTGTCAGGCGTCTGCCCGTCGGGCACCAGCTCGCGTGGGTAGGTGTACTGCAGCTGGTCCAGTGTGAAGTGGCAGCGCTCGGCGATGCGCAGGGTCTCGGCCAGCAGCTCGGGGGGATACAGCTGGGCCAGCGCACTGCGCGGGCGCAGGTGGCGTTCGCCGTTGGGAAACAGTCGCCAGCCGGCTTCGGCCACGCTGCAGCGGTGGCGGATCGCGGTAAGCGTGTCCTGCAGGGCGCGACGGCGGCGCACATGCATGTGCACGTCACCGCTGGCCACCAGCGGCAGAGCATGGCGTTCGCCGAAGGCCTGCAGCTGCTGCAGGCGGCGCACGTCGTCGTGTTCGTGGTGCAGTTCCACCGCCAGCCACAGGCGGTCGTCGAAGGCGCTGCGCAGCAGCGGCAGGTGGCTGGCATCGGGCTGGCGGTCCAGCCACAGGCACAGCAGGCCCTCGGCCAGGCCGTGCAGATCCTCGCGCAGGCAGCGGTATTCGCCCTTGCCCGCGCGCCGCCGGCAGGTGGTGATCAGCTGGCACAGGCCGGCATAGGCCTCCTGGTCGGTGCACAGCAGGGCGATCTTCGGCCCATCCTCGATCTGGAATTCGGCACCGATGAGCAGCGCCACGCCGTGCGTCTTCGCTGCCTGCCAGGCACGCACGATGCCGGCCAGCGAACACTCATCGGTGATCGCCAGGGCGCGGTAGCCCTGGCCGGCGGCACGCGCGAACAGCTCATCGGCGGTGGACGCGCCGCGCTGGAAGCTGAAGGCCGACAGGCAATGCAGTTCGGCATAGGCAGGGAAGGCGGCGGCCATGGTGGTTCAACCGAACCAGCCGTGCAGCATCCACGGCGCATGTGGATCGTTGCGCGGACGGAAGGCCCAGCCGCGCTGGCCGTGCGCGGTTTCCACCACGTAGTAATCGCGGCGCGCGTCGGCCTGGTCCCACCAGCCCGATTCGATCCGCTCCGGCCCGGCGACGATGCGCAGGCGTGGGTCACGCAGCGGCTGTGGCGCGTCCAGCAGCCAGCCGGGGCGCAGCGGCCAGTACGCAGGCGGCTTGGCCGCCGGCTGGGTGCCGCTGGCACATTCGGGGCGATGGTCGGCCTGCACCGCCAGCGGCTGCACGGCGTCATCGCCGAGGCGTGCGCGCAGGCGCTCGCGCAGCTGGGTCCACGGCATCGCCTGTGCCGGGCGGGTGTCGAACAGATCACGCGCGGCCGGCACGAACGGTGGCAGGTGTTCGGCCTGCAGGCGCAGCGCCCGGCTGCCGGCGGGCAGGGCGAAGGCTTCCATGCGGTTGCGGGCGATCTCGAACAGCAGCGCGGCATCGCGCTCGGGGGCCAGCAGGCCGATGGTCAGCACGCTGGCCGGCAGCAGGTCGTGTTCGAAATACAGGTCGAAGCGCTGCACGCCGCCATCGCGCGAACAGAGGAAGGCGGCCAGGTCCAGCAGCAGGCGGCGCAGCGGGAACAGCAACGCCTGGCTGGATTCGATCTCGTACTCGAATTCGATGCGGGCATCGAAGCGGTCCGGCGGCTGGTAATAGCGCAGTGGCGGCGCTGGCAGGCCACGTAGTGCATCCAGCTGCTGCAGCACATCGGGGGCGAAGCGCCGGGCCAGGCTGTCGCGCGGCAGGTCGAGCGCGGCGCCCAGCGTGCGCAGGCCGGAGCGGCCGAGCACGGTGACCGCTTCGGCGGGCAGGCCGCAGCGCGACAGGGGCAGCTGCGCGAGCAGCGCCGGCAGCTGCTGCATGTCGACGCCCAGGCCGTCGTGCACGTTGGCCAGCACGCGTGCGGCATGCGGGGTGGGCGCGGCCACCAGGCGGTGGCGGAAGCCCAGCTCGTGCAGTCCATCGCGCAGGCGTTTCTCGATCTTCAGCCAGTCACCGAACAGGGCACGGCTGGCGCCGATTTCCAGCACCAGCGCATGCGGGAAATCGAGGCTGACCTGCGAGCTGTAGGCATAGGCCCAGCTGGCCAGCAGCTGGCGGGTGTGCTGTTCGGCGCTGGGGTCGTAATCGTGCAGCTGCATGTCCTGCACCAGCACCTGCGCGGCCGACAGCAGCATGCCCGGGCGCAGGCCGGCCGCGCGCGCCGCCGGACTGACCGCACGCAGCACGCGGCGCTGCGCCGGCCCCTGCAGCAGCACCAGCGGCCGCTGCGGGTCCGGCTGCAGGCGCAGCACGCTGTCCAGCGCCAGCTGCGGCAACAACAGGCAGGCCCAATGCATGGTGCGGCCTCAGTGGGCGAGGGCCAGCGGCAGCGGCTGCGCCGGTGGCAGGCCGCCGCGGCACTTCAGCACCCGCACCTGGCCGTGGTCGAGCTGCAGGCGCAGGCTGGCCGGGGAGGGATTGCGCGCGGCGCGCACATCGCGGAACACGAAGCCCAGGCACTGGCCGCTGTCGGCAGCGACCTGCAGGCGGCGCAGCGAACGGTCATCGGCCTGCTGCGGCTGCGGCCAGCACAGCACCGCGGCACAGGCCGCCGAGCGCAGGCATTGTTCGGCCGCCCACAGGGCCTGCTTCGGCGCGGCCTGGATGATCTGCAGCTGGGCCAGGTCGAGGCCGGCCGCAGCCCAGGCCGGGGCGTGCGGGCGATAGGGCGGCGCGACCAGCACGATCGGCCGGTCGCGCTGGCTCAGCCTGGCCAGCGCCGGCCAGACCAGGGCCAGCTCACCCACCCCGGGGGCATCCTGCAGCACCTCGCACAGGCCGCTGGCCGGCCAGCCGCCGCCGGGCAGGCGGGCATCCAGCGCCGGGTGGCCGCTGGCCAGGTGGTCGCTGGCCGGCCCCGTGCGCGCCTGGCCACGCCACAGCTGGCGGCCGTCCAGCAGACGGTCGAGCGCGACGACGGCACCCATCAGCCGGTCCTCCAGGGGAGGCGCCGGTCAGGCGGGAAGCGGCAGGAATGGGCGGGAACGACGGGCATGGAGCGAGTATCGACGGGCCAGGATCAGGGGCTGAGACCGACATGCTACTCGCCTTGTGAGTAGAATTACTAATGAAATTCCGGGATGGGATTTCAGGTTGATGAAGGCGAAAGGCAGCCACGCATGGCGTGGATCTACCGGAGAATCCCCGACCCCGTCGGCCTGCGCGTTGCGCCGTTTGTTCAATCCCGGCCGGGGACGCGGGGGGCACTCTGCAGGCCCCTCACTCACGGCCTGCCGATGAAACGCTGGATCCTCCGCCTGTACGCCCCGTTGTTCCTGTCCGCCTTCGTCGTCGCCGCCATCGCCTGGGTCGGCCACCACCACGGCAACCCGCTGTGGCTGCTGGCCCTGCTCGCCCTCGCCATCGCCGTTTCATTCGTGGCCGAACGCCTCTGGCCTTACGACCCGGCGTTCAACCACGACCACGGCGATACGCCGTCGATCTCCACCTGCCAGCGCGCGCCATCGCTGAGCAGCAGCTGGTGGGCGTAATGCGCGTGCGTGCCGCTGCCACCAGCGTGGGGCAGGGCGGGGTGGGGCATGCCGCAATTGTAGATCCACGCCGTGCGTGGATGGACCTCCACCGGAATTGAATCCATGCAGATCCGCCCCCCGTGCCGACCAACGGTCGGCACCCACCACCATCAGCAGCAGCCTCTATCAGCAGCAAGTTCCAACAGCTCGCAGGAAACTGTCGAAGGCGGGGTGGGTCCGGTTGAGGGGGTGTGAGCGGCATGGATGCCGCGACCAAGCCCCCAGGGATGGGTTTACGGCGTCCCCCTCAACCGGGTCCACCCCGCCATCCCACGGAATGCAGGCTTTTGACGTTGACGTTGACGTCAGCGGGTGCCGGGCGGCAGCCCGGCCGCCCCATCACCGCCCGTGCGGATCCGGGCGATGGTGCACGTACTCGACCACGGTGCCATCGGGATGCACCGCATTGAACGCCGCGCCGGTGGGCACGACCTGCAGCGGGAAGATGATCTCAGCGCCGGCCGCCACCAGCCTGTCGTGATAGGGCCGCACATCATCGACCAGCAACGTGCCGGTGGTGGAGGTGAACGGCGCTAGTGCGTCATCGCTGCCTTCGATCAGCAGGAACGCACCGACCATGGCCAGGCGCAGGCCGGCATCGGGGAACGGAAAGCCGGCATCGGCCACCACGCCCTGCAGCTGCTCGTAGAACGCCACGCTGCGCTCCAGCTCGCCGGGAGTGACGAACACGCGGATCAGTACGCGCGGGCTGCGCTGGCTGGAAGTATCACAGCGGTCGCGCCAGAGGTGGTCGAAAGTGCGGTGTACGTTCATGGGCTCGGTCCATCGCCGGGAACTCCCATTATCGGCACGCCCCTGCGGCTCGCTGATGATCGCCGGTAATGGCCTGATAACCAGGGCCAGATGGGGGCCTGTGACTTAGGTCCTGTTGACAGTCATCAACGGCCTCGCCCAATCTTAATGGGATGGGCCGCTCGACGGCCCGGGCAGGCAGGTTGTCACGCCGGGAGGAGGGTCCCGCGCGCAGACCGGTCCGTCCCCTGGCCCGCGGTGTGTTGCCTGGCAACGCCCGCGCGGCATGAACGCTGCACCCTTCGGCGGCACTTTCCCTGGACCGATTGCCTTGGCAACGGAATTACGCCCGCCGATGAAAACGTTTACAAAGCCGCTTGCCCTGTCCCTTGCGCTGTCTGCCGCGCTGGCCGCCCCGGCCTGGGCCGACACGGCCGCCTTCACCGTGCTGACCCTGGACCAGACGCCGACCGCCGATGCCATTCCCGCCCTGGCTGCCCAGCTGAAATCCCTGCAGGTGGACGCCGTCAGCGTGCGCCAGGTGCAGCGCGGCATCGGCGAGGTCGATCCGTTGCAGCTGCTGGCCGATGGCCTGGGCTACGAATACCGCTTCATCGCCGCCGGCAAGGATGACGGCCAGACCCAGCAGGGCCAGGCCGTGCTGACCCGCCTGCCGATCGCCGCCGAATCCGGCCCCGACCAGCCGGGCCTGAACTACCTGCGCCTGGACGATGGCCGCCACACCGTGGCGCTGTACACCGATGCCGGTGCGGGCGCCGCGCGCCTGCCGGCCCTGGTCACCCGTTCGCGCCTGGGCGCACCGGCCGTGCTGCTGGGTGCGGTGGCCGGTGAATCGGCCAAGGCCGCCGGCTTCGATCCGGCACGCGTGGCCCTGGAAGCCGACGCCAGCTACTTCAGCGATGGCTTCCAGGCTGCCAGCAGCGCGCCGTTCAAGATCGATGGCAGCGCCCTGCGCGCGACCCTGCTGACCCTGGCCTACGTGGCCGACAAGGGCGGCGAGCAGCCGTGGATGGACGCCACCCTCAACGCCGATGCGCGCGCTGCGCTGCTGCTGAAGGCGATGACCGAGGACGAGAAGTTCCAGATGCTGCACAGCTACTTCGGGCTGGGCAAGGACGGTGGCCCGCTGCCGGAAGGCGCCGTGGGTTCGGCCGGTTTCGTGCCGGCGGTGCCGCGCCTGGGCATTCCGGCGCAGCAGTCGGCCGATGCCGGCGTGGGCGTGACCAACCCGGGCGGCATCCGTCCGGGCGACTTTGCCACCGCGATGCCGTCCGGCCCGTCCACCGCCTCCAGCTGGAACCGCGAAGTGGCCTTCGCCGGTGGCGCGACCATGGGCCGCGAAGCGTGGCAGCAGCGCTTCAACATCCTGCTGTCGGGCAGCGTCAACCTGCAGCGTGACCCGCGCAACGGTCGCAACTTCGAATACGCCGGTGAAGACCCGCTGCTGGCTGGTTCGATGGTCGGCGCGCTGATCCAGGGCGTGCAGAGCCAGCACGTGATCTCCTCGATGAAGCACTTCGCGCTGAACGACATGGAGACCCGCCGCAACTTCCACGACGTGCGCATCGGCGAACAGGCCATGCACGAATCGGACCTGCTGGCCTTCGAGATCGCGCTGGAAGCCGGTCGCCCGGGCGTGGCGATGTGCTCGTACAACAAGATCAACGGCACCTACGGCTGCGAGAACGGCTATCTGATGAACCAGGTGCTGAAGCAGGAATGGAAGTTCCCCGGTTTCGTGATGTCCGACTGGGGTGGCGTGCACAGCGGTTCGAAGGCGGCGCTGGCCGGCCTGGACCAGCAGTCGGCCGGTGAAGTGTTCGACGCGGCGGTGTTCTTCGATGAACCGCTGCGCCTGGCCGTGCACGGCGGCGTGGTGCCGCAGGCGCGCCTGAACGACATGGTGACGCGCATCCTGCGCACGATGTTCCTGCATGGCAACTTCGACAATCCGCCGCAGCACCAGAAGGTGGATGCCGAAGCCGGCTACGCCGTTGCCCAGCGCACGGTGGAAGAAGGCAGCGTGCTGCTGCGCAATGAAGGCAACCTGCTGCCGCTGGCCGACAGCGTGAAGCGCATCGTCATCATCGGTGGCCATGCCGACAAGGGCGTGATCGGTGGTGGTGGTTCGTCGATGGTGGGCGTGACCGCCAAGGGCACCAACGCAGTGCCGGGCGTGATGCCGACCACCTGGCCGGGTCCGGTGATCTTCCACCCGTCCTCGCCGTTGGAATCGCTGCGTGCAGCGCGTCCGGACGCGACCATCGAGTATGTGGACGGCAGCAACGCCGCTGCGGCGGCCAAGGCAGCCGCGCAGGCCGACGTGGCCATCGTATTCGCCACCCAGTGGGCGGCCGAATCGGTGGACCTGCCGGACATGCAGCTGCCCGACAACCAGGACGCGCTGATCTCGGCGGTGGCCAAGGCCAACCCGAAGACCGTGCTGGTGCTGGAAACCAACGGCCCGGTGCGTACCCCGTGGCTGGCGCAGGTGCCGGCGATGCTGCAGGCCTGGTACCCGGGCATCCGCGGTGGTGAAGGCATCGCCGCGCTGCTGACCGGCCAGGCCAACCCGTCCGGCCGCCTGCCGGTGACCTGGGTGGTGGACGAATCGCAGCTGCCGCGCCCGCACATCGACGGCCTGGGCTTCAAGCCGAAGAAGGAGTTCGGCGACGTGTTCGATTTCGATATCGAAGGCGCCAACGTCGGCTACAAGTGGATGGCCGCCAAGGGCCTGACCCCGACCTTCGCGTTCGGCCACGGCCTGTCCTACACCTCGTTCGCCTATGAAAACCTGAAGGTGAGCGTGGAAGGTTCGCGCCTGGTCGCCAGCGTGGACATCCGCAACACCGGCAAGCGCGCCGGTGCGGACGTGGCCCAGCTGTACCTGAAGCTGCCGGCCGGCAGCAGCACGCCGATCCGCCTGATCGGCTACGACAAGGTGCAGCTGCAGCCGGGCGAACAGCGCCGCATCCGCATCGAAGCCGAGCCGAAGACCCTGGCCCACTACGATGCGCAGGCGCGCCAGTGGAAGATCGTCGGCGGTACCTACCAGGCGCAGCTGTCGCGCAACGCGGCCGAACCGCTGCAGACGGTGGACGTGCAGCTGGCGGAGCAGGTGCTGCGCTGATCCAGCGGGTTATTGATGTTCGAAGAAACGGCCCCGAAAAGGGGCCGTTTCTTTTTATGGGATGCCGCTGCGCTCGCCGGGCATGGCCCGGCGCTACCCGGTCACGGTATCCCCGGCGGGCGCCATCATCAGTCCGGCGTGCCGGTGAACCACCCGCGCAGGAAATCGATCAACTGGCGAACCTTCGGCGAGGGCTGCGTGCTGTGCGGGTAGACGGCGTAGACACTCTGCTGCGGGAAGCGGTGCTGGCGCAGCACCGGCCGCAGGCGGTCGTGGGCCAGGTCGTCCTCGATCAGCCAGCGCGGCAGCACGGTGACGCCTGCGCCGGCCAGTGCGAAGGCGCGCAGGCTGCTGGCGCCGTCCACGCGCACCACGGCATTGCCCGGATTGGTGGCAAACAACGCGTCGCTGCCGTCCGGCGCCACCACCGGCACATCGGCCAGGCGCGGATAGCCGAGGCGGGGCAGGGCGCCAGCTGCACCGGCTCATCGACCGCATCGGCAGAGGGCAGGCGCGCCAGCAGCGACGGTGCGGCCACCGCGCACAGCGGGTGCCGCTCCAGTTCGCTGGCATGCAGGCCTGAGTCCGGCAGGCGGCCAAGGCGGATGGCCACGTCGAAACGCTCGGGAATCAGGTCGGCCGGTGCCGGCGACGTGGACAGATGCAGCTGCAGCGCCGGGTGCCGCGCTCGGAATGCCTCCAATGCCGGGATCAGCCGCAGCTGCGCGTACTCCGGCGTGGTGGTCAGGCGCAGCGTGCCTTGCAGCTGGTGCTGGTCGCGGCGCGCGGCATCGATCGCGGCCTGGGCCGCATCCAGTGCCTGCACGCAATGCTGCAGGAACTGTTCGCCGGCCTCGGTCAGGGCTAGGTGGCGGGTACTGCGCAACAGCAGGGTCACCCCCAGCTCCTGTTCCAGCCGCTTCAGGTTGAAGCTGACCACCGCGCGGCTGAGGCCGAGGCGGTCGGCGGCCGCGGTAAGACTGCCGGCGTCGACCACGGCGCGGAAGATGTCGAAGCGATCCAGGCTGACCATGGCGATTCATTGTCAAAACAGATTTGACAGTGTTGCAGCTGCTGTCGTGTTTTTCCAACAAGCATCGAAAGGCATGCTGGCCGCTTCCCCGCTGGAGCGCCGCCGATGCCGTCCCCCCGCCTGCGCCATGAGGCGATCTTCCTGCTGGTGTTCGCCCTGGACCTGGTCAACATGTTCATCGCCACGGTGGCCTACCCGGCGCTGGCGGCCGAGCTGCATGCGGATGTCGGCCTGTTGGCCTGGGTCGGTACCGCCTACATGCTGGGCTTGAGCGTGGTGATCCCGCTGGCACCGTGGCTGGCCGCGCGCTGTGGCGAACGCCGCCTGCTGCTGGTGGCGCTGCTGCTGTTCGCGATGGCGGCGGCCCTGGCCGGTGCGGCGCCGGGCATCGGCTGGCTGCTCGGCTGGCGGCTGCTGCAGGGCCTGGCCGGTGGCCTGCTGATCCCGGTCGCGCAGGCCGCGGCCTACCGGCACTGCAGCCCTGAGCAGCGCGGTGCGCTGACCCGTCGCGTCCTGCTGGTGACCTTGCTGGTACCGGCGCTGACGCCGGCGCTGGGTGGGCTGCTGGTGCAGTGGCTGTCCTGGCGCGGCGTGCTGTGGGCCAGCCTGCCGCTGGCACTGGCGGCGATGGGCCTGGTGCTGGCGTGGATGCCGGCCGATGGTGAACGCACTGTGCCGCGCCTGCAGGCCTATGCGCTGGCCACGGCAATGAGCGCGCTGGGCGTGATGCTGTTGGCGCTGACCTGGCTGGGTGAACCCCGCCACCGGATTGCCGGGGCCATGCTGTTGCTGCTGGCACTGATGCTGGCGACCGCCCACCTGCGGCACGCGCGCCGGCAGGCACAGCCGCTGCTGCGCTGGTCGCTGCTGTCGCATCGCGGGCTGCGGCTGGCGATGCTGGTCTATCTGGCCGTGCCTGGCGTTTTCATCGGCAGCCAGCTGGCCAGCACGTTGCAGCTGCACCAGGCCGGTTACAGCGCCGCACGCATCGGTGCGCTGATGCTGCCGTGGGCGCTGGCCTCGGCGCTGGCCATCACCGGCAGCCATCGCCTGCTGGCGCGGTTCGGGCCTGCGGCAGCGCTGCGTGGCGGGATGTTGCTGCAGGCGTCGGGCCTGCTGCTGATGGCCCTGCTGCCGCAGCCGTCCTTCGCGCTGGCGGCGCTGCTGTTCGCGCTGATGGGGGCGGGCGGCAGCCTGTGCAGCAGTACCGCGCAGACGCTGGCCTTCCATGGTGTGGAGGCCGAGGCGCTGGGTGATGCCAGCGCGCTGTGGAATCTCAACCGACAGCTCAGCTTCTGTCTTGGCACCGCCGCCATCGCGCTGCTGCTGGCGCTGGCCATGCAGTGGCTGCCGGCGCGGGCCACCGGTGGGGCGCTGGGCCTGGCCGCTTTCCTTACCCTGCTGCCGATGGCGCTGTTGCGCCGCTCGCAGCCCCTGAAACTTGCGCAACCGGAGCATGCCTGATGCAACAAACAGCCGAACATGAAATCCACGAACTGCACGACACGCTGCAGGCGTGGTTCCGCGCCGAGGTGGGCGCCGCCGCACTCGACGAGCTGATGGCGCATTTCTGCGCGGACTTCAGCATGGTCGGCATTGCCGGGAGGCGGCTGGATCGGCAGGCGGTGCAGGCCTTGTTCGTGGGCGGGCATGGTGCGCGCCCGGGCCTGCGCATCGCCGTCGACGCCGTGCAGGTGATTGAAGCGCCGTCACCGCTGGCCGTGCTGCGCTATCGCGAGGGGCATGCAGTGGGCGATGGGGCCGTCGCGTGGCGGGAGTCGCTGGCGGTGCTGCGGCAGGAACAGGGGCGTTGGCGCTGGTTGGCGCTGCATGAGGTTCAATCGGGCTGACGGATCCGCCGGGCATGGCCCGGCGCTACCTCGGGGCGCGGATCGGATCCGCCGGGCATGGGACGCCGCCCCTCGGGGCCGCGGGTCGGTAGCGCCGGGCCCTGCCCGGCGAGCGCTCCGATGCCACACGGCACATGTGCCATCAGTCCTGCCCCCAAAGAGCGCAGAACGCAAAGCCTGCACACACTTCACCGGGCAGGGCAGGAGTAGGCTTGGGACTTTCCTGTCGGGAGGGGTTTCCATGCGTGTGCGTGCCGTTGCTGTAGCGATCGCCCTTGGCCTGTCCAGCACCGTGCTGGCCGCCGATACCCCGCCGATGACCCCGGACATCAGCGGCAAGCCCTTCGTGGTCCCCGATGTTGGCCGTGACTATGACAAGCGCGTGGTGATGGTGCCGATGCGCGATGGCACCAAGCTGTACACCGTCATCGTGGTGCCCAAGGGCGCGCACAACGCGCCGATCCTGCTGACCCGCACGCCGTACGACGCGGCCGGCCGCGCCAGCCGCACCGATTCGCCGCGCATGCGCGACATGCTGCCGCAGGGCGATGAGGTGTTCGTCGATGGCGGCTACATCCGCGTCTTCCAGGACATCCGCGGCAAGTACGGTTCCGAAGGCGATTACGTGATGACCCGGCCGTTGCGCGGTCCGCTGAACAACACCAAGGTCGACCATTCCACCGATGCGTGGGATACCATCGACTGGCTGGTCAAGCACGTGCCGGAGACCAACGGCAAGGTCGGCATGCTGGGCTCGTCGTATGAGGGCTTCACGGTGGTGATGGCCTTGACCGACCCGCACCCGGCGCTGAAGGTTGCCGCACCGGAAAGTCCGATGGTCGACGGCTGGATGGGCGACGACTGGCTCAACTACGGCGCGTTCCGCCAGGTCAATTTCAATTACTTCGCGATGCAGACCGAGAAGCGCGGCAAGGGCACGCCGCTGCCCAGCCTCGGCTACGACGATTACAGCACTTTCCTGCGTATCGGTTCGGCTGGCGACTATGCGCACTTCACCGGCGTGGACCAGCTGACCTGGTGGAAGAAGCTGGTACAGCACCCGTCCTACGATGCCTTCTGGCAGGGCCAGGCGCTGGACGCGGTGATGGCGAAGACGCCGCTGAAAGTGCCGACCATGTGGCTGCAGGGCCTGTGGGACCAGGAAGACATGTGGGGCGCCAACCATGCCTACCAGGCGATGGAGGGCCGCGACTCCGGCAACACCCTCAACTATCTGGTGATGGGCCCGTGGCGGCACAGCCAGGTGAACTACACCGGTGACTCGCTGGGCGCGCTGAAGTTCGACGGTGATACTGCGCTGCAGTTCCGCCGCGACGTGCTCAAGCCGTTCTTCGACCAGTACCTGGTGGACGGCGCACCGAAGGCCGATACGCCGCCGGTATTGATCTACAACACCGGTGAAAACCATTGGGACCGCCTGCAGGGCTGGCCGCGCAGCTGCCAGAAGGAGTGCGCCGCAGCCAGCAAGCCGCTGTACCTGCGTGCCGGTGGCAAGCTGGCCTTCCAGGCGCCGGCGGCGGGCGAGGGTGACTTCGAGGAATACGTGTCCGACCCGGCCAAGCCGGTGCCGTTCGTGCCGCGTCCGGTGCGCTTCGGCGATCGTGACATGTGGACCACCTGGCTGGTGAAGGACCAGCGCTTCGTCGATGGTCGACCGGACGTGCTGACCTTCATCACCGAGCCGCTGAGCGAACCGCTGCGCATCGGTGGCGCGCCGGCGGTGCACCTGCAGGCGTCGACCAGTGGCACCGACAGTGACTGGGTGGTGAAGCTGATCGACGTATACCCGGACCAGGATGCCTCGTCGCCGGAAATGGGTGGTTATGAGCTGCCGGTCTCGCTGGCGATCTTCCGCGGCCGCTATCGCGAGAGCTTCAGTGAGCCCAAGGCGCTGGTGGCCAACCAGGTGCAGCCGTACCGCTTCGACCTGCCCAATGCCAACCACGTGTTCCAGAAGGGGCACCGGGTGATGGTGCAGGTGCAGTCCAGCCTGTTCCCGCTGTACGACCGCAACCCGCAGACCTATGTGCCGAACATCTACCTGGCAAAGCCGGGGGATTACCAGAAGGCCACGCAGCGGGTCTGGCACAGCGCCGCACAGGCCAGTTACATCGATCTGCCGGTGTATTGAGGTTGGTGAGCGCGCCGGGCTCTGCCCGGCGGTGCATGCAACAGCGTGTCGACCAACGGTCGACACCCACCAGAGCGGAGGCCAATCCGCCAGAGCGCAGGTCACCCCACCTTCGAGGGCCCGGTACGCCAGCGGATGGGTACCAGGCCGAAGCGTTTGCGGAAGGCCGCTGCGAAGTTGCTCGGGTGGCGGTAGCCGGTCGCGGCCGCCGCCTGCTCGACGCTCCAGCCACGTTCGCGCAGGCCCTGCTCGGCGTGGTGCATGCGCTGTTCCTGCAGGTAATCGAACACCGAACAGCCATACTAGCGCGGGCCCGCCGCCGCAGCGACGGGCCGGTGACAATGGATTATGCGCCCAGTGCAGGGTAGTCGGTGTAGCCGTGTTCGCCGCCGCCATACAGGGTGTTGGGGTCGAGGTCGGCCAGAGCGGCGCCGCTGCGCAGGCGTGCCACCAGATCGGGGTTGGCGATGAACGGTCGGCCGAAGGCCACCATGTCGGCGTAGCCGCTGGCAACGGCCTGCTCGGCACGCACGGCGTCGTAGCCGTTGTTGGCAATCCACGGGCCACGGAAACGCGCACGCAGGCCGGCGTAGTCGAAGGCGAGGTTGTCACGGTCGCCGCCAGTGGCCCCTTCAATGACATGGATGAAGGCCAGGCCCTCGATGGTGTCCAGGCGCTCCACCGCGCGGTCGAACAGCGGCTGCGGATTGCTGTCGTGCGCATCGTTGACCGGCGTGACCGGCGACAGGCGCACGCCGGTGCGGGCCGGGCCAATGGCTTCGGCCACCGCGCTGACCACTTCAAACAGCAGGCGCGTGCGGTTCTCGATGCTGCCACCATAGGCATCGCTGCGGTGGTTGCTGCCATCGCGCAGGAACTGGTCGATCAGGTAGCCATTGGCGGCGTGCACTTCCACGCCATCGAAGCCCGCGGCAATCGCGTTGCGCGCGGCGGTGCGGTAGTCCTCGATCAGCGCCGGGATTTCCTCGATGTCCAGTGCACGTGGCGCCGACACATCCTCGAAGCCATTGGCGGTGAAGGTCTTGCCATTGGCACGGATCGCGCTCGGTGCCACCGGCACTTCGCCTTCCGGCAGCAGGCTGGTGTGGGAGATGCGGCCAACGTGCCAGAGCTGCAGCACGATGCGGCCACCGGCGGCGTGCACCGCGTCGGTTACCGGCTTCCATCCAGCCACCTGCGCGTCGCTGTAGATGCCCGGGGTGTCGAGGTAGCCCTGGCCGAGCGGGCTGATCTGCGTTGCCTCGGCAATGATCAAGCCGGCGCTGGCACGCTGCTGGTAGTAAGTGATTGCCAGCGGTGAGGGCACGCGGTCGGGCAGCGCACGGTTGCGCGTCAGCGGTGCCATGGCGATGCGGTTGGCCACGGCGATATCGCCAAGGTGGGTGGGCGTGAACAGCAGATCGGCGGCAGGGCTCATTGAAGGTTCCACTGGGGGGAGAGGTGTGGCTTGGAGCATAAGCGCGAATGCGTTGCAGCGATGAGAAGGTTCGTTGCAGGCAATGGGCGTCGAATGTCGCTGCAGATGGCACGTCCGTAACACGCGCGGGCGTAACGTCATCAACAGGCGGACACGCTCCGCATCGATGACCAACACGTGGAGAACACAGATGATCGACTATCAGCTCAAGGGCAAGACCGCGATCGTGACCGGAGGTGTGTCCGGCATCGGCCTGGCCGTGGCGGAACTGCTTGCTGCATCCGGTGCCAGCCTCTCGGTGTGGGACCTGAAACAGGACGCCGTGGATGCCACCGTGCAGCGCCTGAAGGCGAAGGGCGTGCAGGCCATGGGCGTCGCATTGGACGTAACTGATGAAACGGCGGTAGAGGCAGCGGTACAGCGCACGGTGAAGGAGTTGGGGGGCATCGACGTGGCGGTGAACAACGCCGGCATCGGCGGCCCGGCCGCGAGCAGTGGCGACTATCCGGTCGATGGCTGGAAGCGCGTGGTCGATGTGAACCTGACCAGCGTGTTCCTGTGCCAGCGTGCGCAGATCCAGGCGATGCGCGCGGCGGGCAAGGGCGGCAGCATCATCAACATGGCCTCGATCCTGGGCCAGGTGGGCTATGCCGGTTCGACCGCCTACGTGGCGGCCAAGCACGGCGTGGTGGGCCTGACCCAGACCGCCGCGTGGGAACACGCCGGCGACGGCATCCGCATCAACGCGGTCGGCCCGGGCTTCATCGCCACGCCGCTGCTGGAGAAGATGGATGCCAAGGTGCGCGCAACGCTGGAAGGGCGCCATGCACTCAAGCGCCTGGGCACGCCGGAAGAAGTGGCGGCGCTGGTGGCTTGGCTGGCCAGTGATGATGCCTCGTTCGCGACCGGCACCTACTACGCGATCGACGGTGGCTACCTGGCGCAGTGATGCACTGAAGCCCGGCGCTGCCGGCTGAACCGGCCGTGGTGGCACCTTCACCGTGGTGCTACGGCCCTCGCGCGACGCTCCGGGGAAACTCCCGGAGCCTGCCGATGGAACTGACCCAGGATGTATCGATCCTGCTGCGCGTGGCCGCGGCGATGCTGTTCGGCGGCGTGCTGGGCGTCGAACGCGAGATGGGCAAGCACGCTGCGGGCCTGCGCACGCACATGTTGATTGCCGGGGCGGCGGCGCTGATCGTCGGCCTCGGTGATTCGGTGGCCGAACATTTCCAGCAGGAGCGCTACCGCGACCTGCTGCAGGTCGATCCGGTGCGCCTGATCGAGGCGGTGGTGGCCTGCGTTGGTTTCGTGGCGGCGGGCACCATCCTTCGCGGCAACCGCGAGGACCAGGTCAGCGGATTGACCACGGCAAGTTCGCTGGTGATGGCTGCGGCCATCGGCATCGCGGTGGGCATCGGCAAGTACGTGATCGCCATCGGGGTGAGCGTGCTGTGCGTGCTGGTGCTGGCGGTGATCCGGCGGGTGGAGAGGAAGCTCTGATCGGATCCCCGCAGGGGCTCTGACCCCAATGGCAGCCAAATGGTCGGACCAATGTAAAGGCGAAAGCTGTGATTAAATAGGATTCTCGCCTGCTTTGATCGCCTGCCTTGAATCGTTTGTGCCTATCCTTCAATAAATGGTCATACCAATATGGGTCTGCCGCCAGGTGGACTTCATGACCTCGACGCGTGTCTCCGACAAGGTGGCCGCGCAGCTGCGCCTGCTGGTGCAGGAACAGCAGCTGCAGCCCGGCGACCGGCTGCCGGCCGAGCGCACTCTGGCGCTGGAGCTGGGCGTCTCGCGCACCGCGCTGCGCGAGGCTATCGCGCAGCTGGCCAGCCAGGGGCTGCTGACCGCGCGCGTCGGCGGCGGCACCTACGTGGCCGACCCGGCGGCACTCGCCCGGCAGGCGCTGCAGGAACCCCTGGTGCCCTACCTGCCGGTGTTCCAGGGCGATCCGGAATACCGTTTCGATGTGCTGGAGATCCGCCACGCGCTGGAAGGTGCCACGGCGTGGCATGCCGCGCTGCGTGCCACCGAGGAGGATCGCGCGCGCATCAGTCGGGCCTTCCAGACCATGCTGGACGCGCACGGCAAGAATGACCCGGCCGGCGAGGCCGCAGCCGATGCGGCCTTCCACCTGTCCATCGCCGAGGCCTCGCACAACCTGGTGCTGCTGCAGGTGATGCGCGGCCTGTTCGAGCTGCTGCAGACCAACATCTCGCAGAGCCGCGAGAAGCTCTACACCTCGGCAGCAACCTTCTCGCCGCTGTCCGACCAGCATCGCGAGATGATGGATGCGGTGCTGGCGGGCGAGCCCGAACGCGCGCGCGCCGCGGCCCATGCCCACCTTGAGTTCGTGCACACCACGCTGCGCACGCTCGATGACAACGAAGCCCGGCGTGCGCGGGCCTCGCGTCTCCCTTCCCCGCATGGCTGATGACTTCCGGCTGACCCCATGATCATTTCCGCTTCCACCGACTACCGTGCCGCAGCCGAGCGGCGACTGCCGCCGTTCCTGTTCCACTACATCGATGGCGGCGCGTATGCCGAGCACACGCTGAAGCGCAACGTTTCCGACCTGTCCGACATCGCGCTGCGCCAGCGCATCCTGCGCAACATGTCCGACCTCAGCCTGGAAACCGAGCTGTTCGGCGAAACGCTGGCGATGCCGGTGGCGCTGGCGCCGGTCGGCCTGACCGGCATGTACGCCCGGCGCGGTGAGGTACAGGCCGCGCGTGCGGCTGACAGCCGTGGCATTCCGTTCACCCTGTCGACCGTCTCGGTGTGCCCGATCGAGGAAGTCGCGCCGGCCATCCAGCGGCCGATGTGGTTCCAGCTGTACGTGTTGCGCGACCGCGGCTTCATGCGCAACGCGCTGGAGCGTGCGCAGGCGGCTGGTGTGACCACCCTGGTGTTCACCGTGGACATGCCGGTGCCCGGCGCGCGCTATCGTGACGCGCATTCGGGCATGAGCGGTCCCAAGGCCTCGCTGCGCCGCATCGGCCAGGCCATCACCCACCCGCGCTGGGCGTGGGACGTGGGCCTGCTCGGGCGCCCGCACGACCTCGGCAACATTTCCGCCTACCGCGGCAACCCGACCGGACTGGCGGACTACATCGGCTGGCTGGGCAGCAACTTCGACCCGTCCATTTCCTGGAAGGACCTGGAGTGGATCCGCGAGTTCTGGAAGGGGCCGATGGTGATCAAGGGCATCCTCGACCCGGACGACGCGCGCGACGCGGTTAAGTTCGGCGCCGATGGCATCGTGGTCTCCAACCACGGTGGCCGCCAGCTGGATGGCGTGCTGTCCACCGCACGCGCACTGCCGGCCATCGCCGATGCCGTGCAGGGCGACCTGAAGATCCTTGCCGATTCGGGCATCCGCAACGGCCTGGACGTGGTGCGCATGCTGGCGCTGGGTGCCGACACGGTGCTGCTGGGCCGCGCCTTCGTCTATGCACTGGCCGCACAGGGTGAGGCCGGCGTGGACAACCTGCTGGACCTGATCGCCAAGGAAATGCGCGTTGCGATGACGCTGACCGGCGCGCGCCGCATCGCCGACATCGGCCGCGACTCGCTGGCCAGCCTGCCATGAGCGACCACGCGAGCGTGCTGGCGCAGCTGCGTGCCGCCGTCGGCAGCCGCCATGTGCTGACCGGTGACAAGGCGACCCGTCGTTTCCGCCGCGGCTATCGGTTCGGCGAAGGCCCGGTGCTTGCCGTGGTGCGCCCGGGCACGCTGCTGGAACTCTGGCGGGTGCTGCAGGCGGCGGTGCAGGGTGGGGCGGCGATCATCCTGCAGGCGGCCAATACCGGCCTGACCGGCGGTTCCACTCCCGATGGCGGCGACTACGATCGGCCGATCGTACTGGTCAGCACGCCGCGCCTGACCGGCATCCAGCTGTTGAACGAGGGCCGCCAGGTACTGTGCCTGCCCGGGGCGACGCTGGATCGTCTGGAGCAGATGCTGGCACCGCTGGGGCGCGAGCCGCATTCGGTGATCGGCTCGTCGTGCATCGGTGCCTCGGTGCTGGGCGGCATCTGCAACAATTCCGGCGGCGCACTGGTGCGCCGTGGCCCGGCCTATACCGAGCTGGCACTGTTCGCGCAGGTCGATGCACAAGGCCAGCTGCAGCTGGTCAACCACCTCGGCATTGCCCTCGGCGATGCGCCTGAGCAGATCCTGCAGCGCCTGCAGGCGGGCGACTATAGCCCCTCCGACATTGGCGACGGCGATGGCCGCGCTGCCTCCGATGCGCGTTATGCCGAGGATGTGCGACGTGTCGATGCGGATACGCCCGCGCGTTTCAACGCCGATCCCGGTCGCCATTACGAGGCCTCCGGTTCGGCGGGAAAACTGGCGGTGTTCGCCGTGCGCCTGGATACGTTCGAGAAGGAAGCCGCCGAGGTGTTCTACATCGGCAGCAACCGCACCGCCACGCTCACCGCCATCCGCCGCCAGTTGCTGACTGGCTTCGAGCGCCTGCCGATTGCCGGTGAGTACATCCACCGCGATGCGTACGACATCGGCGAGCGCTACGGCAAGGACACCTTCCTGCTGATCGATCGCCTCGGCACGGCGCGCGTGCCGGCGGCGTTCGCGCTGAAGAGCCGCGTGGATGGCTGGTTCGAGCGGCTGGGCCTGCGCGGGGTGACCGACCGGGTGATGCAGGCGCTGGTCGGCCTGCTCCCGTCGCACCTGCCGCCACGCATGGGCGAGTTCCGCCAGCGCTACGAACATCACCTGCTGCTGAAGGTGTCGGCGCAGGATGCCGCGGAGACCGAGCGCTGGCTGCGCGAGTGCTTCGCCAACAATGAGGGTGGTTTCTTCCGCTGCAGCGCCGAGGAAGGGCGCAAGGCGTTCCTGCATCGTTTCGCCGTGGCTGGCGCGGCCGTGCGCTACCGGGAAGTCCATCGCGCGCAGGTGCAGGACATCGTGGCGCTGGACATCGCCCTGCGCCGCGACGATGCGGACTGGTTCGAGACGCTGCCCGCCGACATCGATGGGCGCCTGCTGCACAAGCTGTACTACGGGCACTTCCTCTGCCATGTGTTCCACCAGGATTACATCGCGCGCAAAGGCGAAGACCCGGTGGCCATCGAACATGCGATGTGGGCGCTGCTGGACCAGCGTGGCGCGGAGTATCCGGCCGAACACAACGTCGGCCACCTGTACCCGGCCAAGCCGGCGCTGGCTGGTTTCTATCGGCAGCTGGACCCGAGCAACACGTTCAATCCCGGTATCGGCCACACGTCCAAGGTGGCGGGGTGGGGCGGCTGCGATTGCAGCGGGCATTGACTATCATCGGCATTCCGGAGAGACGCGCCGAGGCGCAGGAGTGACGATGCACACGATGATTTCGCGAGCCGCGTGGCTTGCGCTGCTGCTGTCCGCGCCGGCACTGGCATCTGCGCAGGGATCGATCCTGCCGCAGCAGCGCGACGCTGCAGGCAATGTGATGGAACCGCTGGGCCAGGTGGTGTTGCCCGGCGACGATGGCCGGGACCGCCTGCAGAGCTGCACGGCCGACCGTGCCTGGTGCGTGGCCCTGCAGCCCAGCGACACCGAAGGTGAGGCATCCACCACGCTGGTGGTGACCGAACGTGCACAGGGCACGGGCCAGCCGCAGTCGTGGCACGTGACGATGGATGTGCCGTCTGAAGGTGAGCTGTCACTGTGGCCATGGATCGTGCGCCTGGCACCGGGCGTGGGTGCCGACCAGGCCGTGGCCGATCCGCAGCAGCGTGTGCGGCAGAACGTGCTGGTCGGCGGCATCAGCAAGGTCGGCAACATGTATTCCGGCGGCGGTGCCGATGCGTCGCGCCTGCAGCTGGCACGGGTGCGGCACCTGGACGACGGCATCCAGGTCGACAATGACGTGCTCGGTGTGGCCTGGGCGGGACATGCGGAGATCCGTGCCTGCTTCAGCGAGCAGGATATGAAGCAGCGCGCTGGCGCCTGCCATGACAGCTACGGGTTCTCGGCCAGGCTCTCGCTGGATTCCACCGCCACGGCGATGCCGGTGCTGCGCTACCGGACGGTGGCCACGCGCTTCCCGGCCGGTGTGTCACGCAACGAGGATTCGCTGGCCAAGGGCCCGCTGAGGAAGAAGGACTTGCGCACCGAGCAGGACCCTGCGTGCACCTATGTGCGCACGTTCCGCTTCAGTGGTGGTGCTTATCAGCCGGACCAGGCGCTGCCGGACTGCGCGGGCTATACCGAGCCCTGAGCGCGGTAGCGTCGAGCTTGCTCGACTGCGTTTGCGGGGGCAGCCAAGCATGGCTCGGCTCTACAGAAGGCCAGAGCAGCCAAGCATGGCTCGGCTCTACAGAAGGCCAGAGCAGCCGAGCATGGGCTCGGCTCTACAGAAGGGTCACTCGCAGCGTGCGGCGGTGATGACGTTGTTCTTGTCCACGTACACGCGCAGGCGGTCCGGGCGGATGTCCTTGGTGGTGATGGTGGTCGGTCCGATCGGGTTGACCAGGCCGGCACCGCTTTCGCTGGACAGGCGCCGCATGTTGGCTTCGTTGGCCGGCTGGCCCACGGCCCAGCCCAGCGTGCTGGCATCGCAGCGGCCGCTGCCCTTGACCTGCGGGCCGGGCGTGCTGACGCAGGCCGACAGCAGCAGTGCAGTGGCAGGAAGCAGCAGGTACAGGCGGTGGGCAGTCATGCGGGCGCTCCATTGCAGGGGAATGGCCGCACCATAGCACTGTCTGACGCGGCCCCGACAGCGATCGCATCATTGCCGATGGCCGACCGTCGATGCATAGTGCGCGAACGTGCGGCATCGCGCCGACGGGCAGGTCGGGCCATTCCGGCGCAGGTACGGAACAGGGTATGAAGGCAGGCAGTGCGCACGGACAGGGCTGGCTGACCTCGATGGCAGTGCTGCCGTTGCTGCTGGCAACGGCGACGGCCAACGCCGCGACCATCGACCCGGCAGTGGCGGCCGCAACAGCCGATGCTGCCCCCGTGTTCGGTGGCTGGCGAAACCTGCAGACCGAGGCCGGCCATGAGCCGGCGCAGCGCAACCTGGCGTTCGGCATGCTGCCGCAGGAAGCGACCCGCGGCGACCGCTTCGTCATCCTTGATCGCGAAGGCCGCCGCGCGGTGTGCTGCCTGCAGGTGGCCAGTCCGTCGCTGGGCGTGGCCGCGCTGCGCGAGCAGTACCATCTCGCACAGGCCGGGGTGGATGACCTCGGCAACGTGCGCAGCCCGTCCCGGCCCTATGTGCCGCATGTCTATGCGATGCAGCGGGTGGATGAGCTGGCCGATTACACCTTCGCCGATGTTGCCGGTGCCTACAGTGACCTGGGCGGCCTGCTGCTGCCGGAAGCGGCCGCGCTGGACTCGGAGGCGACCACGGTGCGCCTGGGGGAGGTGCAGTACCGGGTGCAGTTCCAGCGCCAGCCCTTTGCCGATGACGACGGTGCGCTTGACCGCTACACCCTGCAGGCCCCGGGCCATGGCCCGGCGAAGGTCGTGGAAGTGCCGTTCGGGACGTACTGAGCGGGTAGGCGGCCCTCTACAATAGGCGCGCGGCGCTGCCTGTCGTGCCCTGTTTACGTGAGTTTCCACCGTGTCCCTGCGTCCCATGCTGCTGTTGTCCCTGACCACCCTGGCTGCCTGTGCCAGCGCGCCGCCGCCGCCGCCGCCGCCGCCGCCGGCCCATTCCGATGCGCTGTGGCGCCTGATCGAGCGCGACTGCGGAGGGAGCGATGGCCCGCGAGGTGCCTGCCTGCAGGTGCAGCCCGGCGCCGACCGCCGCGACGTACTGGTCAAGGATTCGCATGGGGATTACCAGTTCCTGCTGATGCCGCTGGACAAGGTCAGTGGCATTGAAAGCCCCGGCCTGTACCGCAAGGGCGTGCCGAACTACTTCGCCGCCGCATGGCAGGCGCGCTCGCATACCCAGCAGGCGCTTGGCCAGCCGCTGCCGCGCGAAGTGGCCAGCCTGGCGTTGAACTCGCCGCATGGTCGCTCGCAGCACCAGCTGCACATCCACGTGGACTGCCTGCGTGCCGAGGTGGTGCAGGCGCTGGACGCGCAGCGTGCAGCGCTGGGGCAGCAGTGGGCGCCGCTGCCGGTGCCGCTGCGTGGCCACCCGTACCAGGCGCGCGTGCTGCCGGGCGCGGAGCTGACCGCCAACCCGCTGAACCTGCTGGCCTTCGACCTGAGCGGCCCGGCCGACGTCGGCAGCTGGAGCCTGCTGGTGGCCGGTCACCGCGATGCGCACGGCGCTCCCGGGTTCGTGCTCTTGGCGACCCGGCTCGACACCGCCACCGGCAACGACGCCAGTGCCGAGGAGCTGCAGGACCACGCGTGCAGCGTGCTGACCGGCGCCGGTTCCGCGCTGGAGCGGGTGCGCTAGCCCCGCGCGGGATGCTGGCGGCGCCAGGTCGGCGCGGTCAGCGCATGCAGGCTGCGGTCTTCCCAGCCGTCAGGGCCCAGGTGATGGTCGCGAAGCAGGCCTTCGTTCTCGAAGCCGGCGGCGCGCAGCACGTCTGCAAGCCCGGCGCTGTCGTCGGGTGGAAGCATCACATACACACGGTGCAGTCCGACCTGTTCGAACAGGAACGGGCACAGCGCCTGCAGCGTGTCGGCGAAGCGTTGCGCATCGGTCCAGTCGGCCTGGCAGAAGCGCTGCAGCTCGGCGCTGCGGTCGCGCGCGGACTGCAGCCGCACGGTCAGCTGGTCGATCAGGGTATGGCTGGGCTGGTCGAACACGCCCAGCAGCAGGCGGTCATTGTCCTCCTGCAGGCGCGAGCGCTGGATGCCGATGAACAGCTGCACCTCGGCCTCGTTGCGGCAGTTCAGGTTGCAGCGGGTGCGGCGCTGCCCGCACAGCGTGCGCCAGCCGGACAGGTCGGTGCGCTGCAGCGAGCGCAGGTTGATGGAACCATGGCCCAGCAGCAGCAGGTGGCGGCGCAGTACCGGGTGCAGGGCAGGAAGGGACGTGGGGTTCGGTTCGATGCACATCCGGCCACGATCCCGTCTGTGCGGGGCGATGCCCATGAAATTTGTTGCAAAGTGCGGAGCGTACTGCGCGATGGTTCATGGCCGTTCAGGGATGAAGGCGCGGTTGCAGGGCGCTTGCTCGTGCGATGCAGATGGCGCAACGTGTGCGAACGGCCGATGCTGTGGCCTTTCCACGCAGGGAGTGCACGGATGGATGCAAGGATGCTGTTGATCGCCGGGATGCTGCTGGGCGTGTTGCCAGGCTGCCATCCGGGCGAAACCGGAACCGCGCGCAATGAGATCGCGCAGCGCCCCGTCAAGGCGGACGTATCGGAGGCGCAGGCGACCGGTCACGCCGCCTCTCCCGATGATGAGCGGGCGCCCGTGCCTGCGCCTGCGCGTCCACGTGCCGCCGCAGCTGGACCGCTGGCACAACACGCCATGCCATCGAATGCGGCCTATCTCGTAGGAGAGTCGCGACTGCTGAACGGCGGTGAATTGTCGGGCGACCAGGCCGAGGCCACTCTCCTTTCCAGCAGAAGCTTCAAAGCAGCCCTGCAACAGTTCGAAGCGGATGCGTCGCTAAGTCCGGATGCGCAGGATCTGACCCGGTTGTACCACGCCGCGGCGACCCGTGCGCTGGGCGCGGACGTGGCGCTGGCCTCGCTGTCGTGTGGCTACACCCTGTGCATGGGCGAGGTGCGCAGCCGCAGCCAAGGTGGATTCCGTGACTGGGTTGGCGTGTTCGGCAAGGACCGCGGCGCACCGCATTACGCGTTGATGACGGCCGAGTATCCGCTGGGAAACGGGCAGTCTTCGGGGCGGTTCGTGTTCTCGATCAATCCCACTGCCAACGGCATCAGCCAGTAGCGCCGAGCCTGCTCGACTACCGCACGCTCGCCGTCAGGGCAGCGCCTGCAAGCTGTACGACTCGATGACGTAGCTGAAGGCCTGCTGCTGGCGGTCGCGCAGCAGGGCACGCACTTCCAGGATGACGCCATGGTCGCCATCGCCGCGCGGTGGCCAGAAGGTCTGGTCGGCAAGGGTCTGGCGCTGGAAGCCGAGGGGGCCGACCACGCGGCCGAACGGTTCGTCGCTGCTGTCCAGCACCTGGTTCATCGCCGCGCTGAGACGGCCCGGCAGGTACCAGTTGTCGGCTTCGGAGAGCACGCGGCTGCCGCAGAACAGTTGCACACGGCGATAGCGCAGTGCCGTATCGGCGCCCGCACCGAGCGCCTTCAGCACGTCGGCCGGTGCCGCCTTGTCTTGGCCGTGCACGCGCACGGCGCGCACGCGGGCCTGCTCGGCCAGGCCATGCTCGGCGCACCAGCTTTCCAGCGTACCGGTTGCACTGGGGCCGGCCAGCACGCGCTGGTGCAGCTGCTCGACCAGGGCGGCGGGCGCGACGCGCTGCTGTCCGGGCGGCGCCTGCAGCGGCGCGGTGGCACCGGCATCGGCGGCGGACAGGCTGGCGATCGGGGCAGCGGCCAGCAGGGATGCGGCCTGCCAGCGGCGGAGACGATCGTGGCGGTCGGACGGGCCCATGCGGCATCACAGCGGAAACAGGCGCCCATGTTACCCGTTCAGGCGTGTCCCCGGCGTGCCGAAAGCGTCGCGACCCTTCGGGCATTCATCGCGTTGCCAAATACGAGGCATGCAGATATTTCGTTGGCCGATGGGCCGGGCGCGGCGCACGATGGGGCCCTTGTCTGGCTTTCCGGGAGTTGCCCCCATGACCCTGCAGTTCATCCACGGCGGCGTCGACCGCGAGGGTGCGCCGGTGCATTTCCACATCCGCGACGGGCGTTTCGAGGGTTTCAACCGCACAGCGGGCCCGGCTGAAGGTGCCGAGGTCATCGACCTGCAGGGTTTTACCCTGCTGCCGGGCCTGGTGGATGGGCACATCCACCTGGACAAGAGTTTCGTCGGCGACCGCTGGCATCCGCACCAGCCGGTGGCCAGCCTGCGCGAGCGCCTGGCGGTGGAAAAGGCCGCCGTGGCCGACGCCGCGCCGATGGTGGACCGCGCCGAGGCGCTGATCCGCCAGTGCAGCGGCTTCGGTACCGTGGCGATGCGCTGCCACGTCGATATCGACGCCAGCACCGGCCTGCGGCACCTGCAGGCCGTGCGCGAGGCTGCGCAGCGCTGCGCAGACATCATGCAGATCCAGCTGGTGGCGTTCCCGCAGGCGGGGGTGATGTCCTGCGCGGGCACGGCCGTGGTGCTGGAGCAGGCCCTGGCCGAGGGCGTGGAGGTGCTGGGTGGCATCGACCCGACCACGCTGGATGGCGATGCCGAGGGGCAGCTGGCCCTGCTGTTCGGCCTGGCCGAGCGCTACGGCGTGCGCCTGGACATCCACCTGCACGAACCGGGCGAAGCCGGCCTGGCCCAGCTGCTGCGCATCGCCGCGCGTACGCGTGCTGCCGGGCTGCAGGGCAGGGTGGCGGTCAGTCACGCCTACGCACTGGGCGAGGTGCCGCTGGCGCGCGCACTGCCGGTGGGCGAGGCCTTGGCGGCCGCCGGCGTGGCGATCATGAGCAACGCGCCGGGCGATCATCCGTTCCCGCTGCTGCGGGCGCTGCATGATGCCGGGGTGCGGGTGTTCGCGGGCAACGACAACATCCGTGACTGCTGGTGGCCCTACGGTAATGGCGATCTGCTGCAGCGGGCGATGCTGCTGGGCTACCGTTCGGGGTTCTACACGGATGCGGACCTGATGCTGGCGTTGAACATGGTCACCACGCATGCGGCGGCGGTGATCGGGTTGCCGGACTACGGGATGGGCGAGGGGCTGCCGGCGACGTTCGTGGCGGTGCGGGCGGATCACGGTCCGGCGGCGGTGGCAGGTGTGCCGGTCGAGCGGCGCGTGGTTGTCCAGGGAAGGTGGGTGTTGTCGGCAGGGCTTGCAGCCCTGCACCTGCCGAATCAAATTCAACGTCAAGAGCCAGAGCGGCATTCCGTGGGATGGCGGTGCGGTGTAAGTGGTCAGGACACGCCGTAAATGCCCCTCCGGGGTCCTGCCCACCTACACCCCCGCCTCTGACAGTTCCCGTGTGCTGTTGGTGGGTGCCGACCGTTGGTCGGCACATCTGTCGGATATCGACTGAATTCATCCGTGCCGACCAACGGTCGGCACCCACCGAAGCAGAACGCCGTTCCGACAGATCGCGGAAAACCGTCGAAGGCGGGGTGGGTCCGGTTGAGGGGGCGTGAGCCACATGGGCCCGAGGCATGCCTCGGGCGGGTTGGGCAGGACGCCCAACCCCGGTCTTGCCGTGTGCGCAGGACAGCGCACACGAGCAAGCGGCGACCGAGCTTACAGGGACCTACTTGCAGCGTCCCCCTCAACCGGACCCACCCCGCCAACCCACGGAAAGCCAGCTTTTGACGTTGACGTTGACGTTGAGCAGGTGCAGGGCGCAGCCCTGCCGAACACTACTCCGCCTCGCGCTGGACCTGCCGCCAGAGTTCGGCGGCGAGCGCGCGCACCGCATCATCAGCATCCGGCCGATGCAGCAGCCCGATCTCATAGTTCTCCACCACCGGCAGGCCACGCTCGCCATCGATCACGCGGTGCTCGCGGCATACCGCGCGACGCGGCAGCAGGCTGATGCCGATGCCATCGGCTACCGCTCCCTGGATGCCGCTCAGCGACGAACTGGTGAATGCGATGCGCCAGCGCAGGCCCAGCGCCTCCACCGCCTGGATCATCTCGTCGCGGTACAGTCCGCGTGGCGGAAAGGTCACCAGCGGCAGCGGATCCAGCTGCAGGCTGCTGCTTCGCTGGCCGTCGATCCAGTGCATCGGCTCGCGCCGGCAGTGCACCGCCTGGCGCGTGTTGCGGCGCTGCTTGACCAGCACCAGGTCCAGCTCGCCATGGTCGAAGCCATGCGCCAGGTCCCGGCTCAGGCCGCTGCTGATTTCCAGCTTCACCTGAGGGTGGCGGCGGCTGAAGGCAGCCAGCATGCGCGTGGTCTGCGCGTTGACGAAATCCTCCGGCACGCCGATGCGCACCGCGGTCTCCACCGTGGCGCCGGCCAGCGCCTGGGCCATTTCCTCGTTCAGGTCGAGCATGCGCCGCGCGTAGCCCAGCAGCGTGTGGCCGGCATCGGTGGGGTGCACGTCGCGGTGGCCGCGCTCGAGCAGGCGGTGCCCGGCCAGTTCCTCCAGCCGCCGCACCTTCTGGCTCACCGTGGACTGGGTGGAATGCAGGCGCGTGGCCGCAGTGGTGAAACTGCCGCAGTCGGCCACCATCACCAGCGCACGCAGCAGGTCCAGTTCGAACAGCGTTCTATTCGATTTGGCACTGTCTTGCATTTGAACATTTCACTTCTGGATGCACGTGGCGACTTCTACCATGCAGGGCAGGGGGCGGCAAGCACGGCGCCCCGCTGCACCGGAGAACCGCAGATGCGCATCGCTCGTCGCCCTCGTTTGCCCGGCCCGCTGGGTCGCCTGTTGCTGCTGTGCCTGTTGGCAATGGTGGTGCCGGGGTGTTCGGCCACGGCCGGTCCGGCCGATGCGCGCCTGCGCGATGCCGCCGCGCGAGGCGATGCCGCCGCCGTGCGTGCGGCGCTGGAAGACGATGCCGATCTGGAATCGCGCGATGGTGAAGGTCGCACCGCACTGCTGCTGGCGACCCACGGCAACCACGTCGATGCCGCACGCGAACTGATCGAGGCCGGTGCCGACGTCAACGCCAAGGATGCGATGCAGGACAGTGCTTACCTGTATGCCGGCGCGCGCGGCCTCGATGACATCCTCGCGCTGACCCTGGCCCACGGCGCCGACCTGCGCAGCACCAACCGCTACGGCGGCACCGCCCTGATTCCCGCGGCCGAACGCGGCCATGTGGCCACCGTGCGCACACTGCTGCGCGCGGGTGTGGGGGTGGACCATGTCAACCGCCTGCACTGGACCGCACTGCTGGAAGCGATCCTGCTCGGCGATGGCGGCCCGCGCCATGTGCAGATCGTGCAGCTGCTGCTCGACGCCGGCGCCAATCCCGAACTGGCCGATGGCGATGGCGTGACGCCGCTGATGCACGCACGCCAGCGTGGCTACACCCACATTGAAACCCTGCTGCGCCAGGCCGGCGCCCAGCGCTGAATCCCGACCCCTTCCAACCTGCGCGTTACGCGCGCCCACCAGGATGCCGTCCATGTTCCAGTCCCGTCCGTTGTCCCTTGCGATCCTCCTTGCCGTCGCACCGCTGTCGGCGTCCGCTGCCGAGCGTGCCGACCTGCTGATCCGCAACGCCACCGTGGTCGATGTCGAACACGCACGCAGCCTGCCGGGGCAGAGCGTGGTGATCCGTGGCGATGACATCGTCGCCGTCGGCCCCGATGCGCAGCTGCGCAGCCAGTGGAGCGCCAGCCGCCAGATCGACGCCAAGGGCAAGTACCTGATCCCGGGCCTGTGGGACATGCACGTGCACTTCGGCGGCGGCCCGGCCCTCATCGAAGAGAACAAGGCGCTGCTGCCGCTGTACATCGCCCATGGCATCACCACCGTGCGCGACTGCTCGGGCGACCTGCCGGAGCAGGTGCTGCAGTGGCGTGGCGAGATCGCCAACGGCACGCTGTTCGGTCCGCGCCTGCTCAGCTCCGGCGCCAAGATCGAAGGCATCAAGCCGGTCTGGAAGGGCACCATCGAAGTGGGCAGCGAGGCTGACGTCGACAAGGCGATCACCCGCCTGCAGCACGACAAGGTCGATTTCGTGAAGATCACCGACAGCACGCTGAAGCCGGAGCTGTTCCTGTATTCGGCCAGCGCCGCGCGCAAGGCTGGCTTGAAGGCGTCGGGCCATATCCCGATGGCGCTGACCGTCGAACAGGCGGTCGATGCCGGCCTGGCTTCGATCGAGCATCTCGACTACGCCTTCAAGGCCGGCAGCAAGGATGAAGCGCAGATCGCCGCCGATTTCGGTGCCGGTCGCATCGACCGCGCCGAGGCCAACCGCCGCCTGGATGCCAGCTTCGACCACGATACGGCGATGCACGCCTACCGCGACTTCGCCAAGCGCGGCGTGTTCGTGACCCCGACCCTCAATGGCGGCCGCATCCTCGATTTCCTCGACCAGGATGACCACGCCAACGATCCGTACCTGGCCTACATCGGCCCGGGCCTGCGTGCGACCTACCAGTGGCGCGTGGATCGCGCGGCCAAGGCGACCCCGGCGCAGATCGAAGCGCGCCACGCGCAGTACCATCAGGTGGCTTCGGTGCTGCCGATGCTGCAGGAAGCGGGGGTAACGATCATCGCGGGCACCGATGCCGGCTTCCTCAACTCGTACAACTTTCCGGGCATTGCGTTGCACCAGGAACTGCAGCTGTTCGTGAAGGAAGGCCTGAGCGCGCCGCAGGCGCTGTCGGCGGCCACGCGTTCGGGCCCGGCGTGGTTCGGCCAGATGGATCGCTATGGTGGCGTGGCCAGCGGCAAGGCGGCCGACCTGGTGCTGCTGACCGCCAACCCGCTGCAGGACATCGCCGCGACCGAAAAGATCGACAGCGTGATCCTGCGCGGCACCCTGTATGACCGTGCGGCGCTGGACAAGATGCTGGCCGACACCAAGGCCAAGGTGGCAGCGTGGAATGCCGAGGCGGCCAAGGCGAAGTGATCGGCTGCGGGGTCAGCGCCCTTTCCGATGGAAAGGGCGCTGACCCTCCAGCCCAGGGTCGGTTGCTTTTCCACAGGGAGGGGCTCTGACCCTTCCAGCGGTTCAGCGCACCGCCGGCCGCATCCCATGCAGCTGCGGCAGTGCTTCCTTCATCGCATCGATGAACGCGCGCAGCCGCAGCGGCTGCTGGCGCGCGGCGGGGAACACCAGGTGCACCGGTAGCGGTGGCGCCTGCCACTGTGGCAACAGCTGCACCAGGCGGCCTTCGGCGAGATCGTCGGCCACCAGCCACGCCGAGACCACCGCCGCGCCCAGACCGGCCACAGCGGCACGCTGAACCACGAACAGGTTGTCGGTGAGCAGGCGCGGGGCGATCGACAGCGTGTGCGCGCGCCCGTGCGCATCGTGCAGCAGCAGGCGCTCGCGGTAGTAGGTGGCCAGTGCGATCCACGGCAGTGCCTGCGCCTGCTCGGGCGTTCGCACCTTTGCCGGGTCAGCCAGGCTGGGCGAGGCCACCACGATGCGCGGCACCTCGGCCAGCGGCAGGGCGACCATGCGCGGCTCGTCCACCGGGCCCACGCGCACGGCGCAGTCGATGCCCTCGGCAACGAAATCCGGGCGATGGTCTTCGAGGATCCATTCCAGGCTCAGATGCGGGTGCCATGCCAGGAAATCCAGCATGGTCGGCAGCAGCTGCGCCTGGCCGAACGCGTGCGGCACCATCACCCGCAGGCGTCCGCGCAGCACCTGCGCCTCGCCATGCAGTTCGGCCTGCAGTGACTCCCACTCGTCGATGACCCGCTGCGCGTGGCGCTGGCAGCGCTGGCCGTCCTCGGTCAGCTGCAGGCCGTGGGTGGAGCGCTGCAGCAGGCGCAGGCCCAGCTGTCGCTCCAGCGCCTGCAGCCGCCGGCTGACCGTGGGCTGGGTAGTGCCCAGCTGGGTGGCGGCGGCGGAAAGGCTGCCGGCATCGACGATGCGCAGGAAGGTACGCAGCAGGTCGAGGCGGTCCGCGCCAGCGGGCAGGTCGGTCATGCGTTGGGCGTATGAAGGATATGTGCCTGATCCTACTACAGACGTGTAGCGAATATCGTCAGGCTATGCACCATTCCTCCCCGGAGTTCATCCATGTCCGCCCCCTCTGTTTCCGTTAGCGCCACGCCCATGGCCGCCCCCTCGGCCCAGCTGGTCCTGGCGATGGCGGCCGGCGCCGGCTTTTCGGTGGCCTCGCTGTACTACAGCCAGCCGATGCTGGGCCTGATCGCGCAGGACCTCGGCGCCAGCGAGCGTGGCGTCGGCCTGGTGCCGACCCTGACCCAGCTGGGCTACGCGCTGGGCATCCTGCTGCTGGCCCCGCTGGGTGACCGTTTCGACCGTCGCCACCTGATCCTGCTGAAGTCGGTCCTGTTGTCGCTGGCCCTGGCGGGCGCGGCGCTGGCTGGCCAGCTGCCGGGCCTGCTGATGGCCAGCCTGCTGGTGGGCCTGATGGCCACCCTCGCGCAGGACATCGTGCCCGCGGCCGCGGTACTGGCCCCGGACGCACACCGCGGGCAGATCGTTGGCCGGGTGATGACCGGCCTGTTGCTGGGCGTCCTGCTCTCGCGCGTGGTCAGCGGCGTGGTCGCCGAAGCCTGGGGCTGGCGCACGCAGTTCGTGCTGGCGGCGGTTTCGGTGGCGGCGATGGGCGCGCTGATGGCCAAGGCGCTGCCGCGCTTCGCTCCGACCAGCACGCTGCGCTATCCGGCGTTGCTGGCCTCGCTGCTGCAGTTGTGGCGTGAGCAGCCGCAGCTGCGCCGCGCGGTCGCCAGCCAGTCGCTGCTGGCGGTGGGCTTCAGCGCGTTCTGGTCGACCCTGGCACTGATGCTGCACACCAAGCTCGGGTTGGGCAGTGCCGCCGCGGGTGCGTTCGGCATTGCCGGTGCGGCCGGCGCGCTGGCGGCACCATTTGCGGGCCGCTACGCCGACCGTCTGGGCAGCCACACGGTGGCACGCCTGGCGATTGCGGTGGCGCTGGTGGGCTTCGGCCTGCTGCTGGCCGACAGCTGGCTGCCGGCGGCGGCGCTGCTGCCGCTGCTGGTGGTGAGTGCGCTGCTGTTCGACTTCGGTTTCCAGTCGGCGCTGGTGGCGCACCAGACGCTGGTCTACGGCCTGGTGCCGCCGGCGCGCAGCCGCCTCAACGCGCTGCTGTTCACGGGCATGTTCATCGGCATGGCGGCGGGTGGTGCGCTGGGCAGCCTCGCACTTGCCCAGTGGGGGTGGCACGGCGTGGCGTGGCTGGCAGTGGTGTGTGCGGGCAGCAGCCTGCTGGTGCGGTTGAGGTGAGTGTTGTTCTGCAGGGCTTGCAGCCCTGCACCTGCTCAATGCAAACGCAACGCCCGAAGCAACGTCAAAGGCTGGTTTCCTGAGGTTAGGCGGGTTGGGTCCGGTTGAGGGGGACGCTGCAAGTACGTCCATGTAAGCTCGGTCGCCGCATCCATGCGGCTCACGCCCCCTCAACCGGCCCCACCCCGCCTTCGACAGTTTTCCGCGATCTGTCGGAACGGCATTCTGCTCTGGTGGGTGCCGACCGTTGGGCGGCACGGATGAATTCATTCGATATCTGATGGAAAAATCGTGTCGACCAAGGTCGACACCAACCAACCGCCTGTCGCAGTAGAGCCACGCCATGCGTGGATGAATTCATTCGTTGTCTGACAGATGTGTCGACCAACGGTCGGCACCCACCAACAGCTGCACAGTCGCAGTAGAGCCACGCCATGCGTGGATGAATTCATTCGTTGTCTGACAGATGTGTCGACCAACGGTCGACACCCACCAACAGCCGCACAGTCGCAGTAGAACCACGCCATGCGTGGATGAATTCATTCGATATCTGACAGATGTGCCGACCAACAGCTGCATTTGCCAACAGCCGTCGGCCTACTGTCAGAGGAGGGGCGGTGTGGGTGGGGCAGGACCGTTGGCGCCATGGATGGCGCCATCGAGCCCCCATGGACGGGTTCACGGCGTGTCCTGACCACCCACACCGCCCCGCCATCCCACGGAATGCAGGCTTTTGACGTTGACGGTGACGTTGACGTTGCTTCTGCAGGTGCAGGGCTGCAAGCCCTGCAGAAAACCCCACCCTTAGTCGTGACCGCTGTCATCCAGGCTGATGATCCCGCGTCGCAGCGCCTGCGTCACGGCATGGGTACGGTCACCCACGCCCAGCTTGTCCATCAGGCTCTTCATGTGTGCCTTCACCGTCTGCTCGGAAATCTGCATCCGCTCACCGATGCGTTTGTTCGACAGGCCACCAGCAACGTGCCGCAGCACTTCCGTCTCGCGCGGCGACAGCCGGTCTTCCACCACGTGGGCGGCGATGCTCGCGGCCACCGCCGGTGGGATCGCGGCGCGGCGGCCGCCGGCCACCGTGCGGATCGTGTCCACCAGTTCGTGGCGCAGCATGTCCTTCAGCAGGTAGGCGCTGGCGCCGGCCTGCAGCGCACGTACCGCACGCACGTCGCCACGGTAGGTGGTCAGCACGATGATGCGCGCGCGTGGATCCAGCGCACGGATCCGCGCGATCGCTTCCACGCCATCCAGGCGCGGCATCTGCAGGTCCATCAGCACCACGTCCGGCTGCAGTTCCTGGTAGCGCGCGATGGCTTCTTCGCCATCGGCGGCTTCACCCAGCAGGCGCAGGTCCTGTTGCGCGCCGAGCAGGGCGGCCAGGCCGTCGCGCAGCAGGGGATGGTCGTCGACCACCAGCACGCCGATCGGGGTAGAAGACTCAGTCATGGTGCTTTGCACTCCAGGGCCAGCGCCAACGTGGCGGCCGGCGGTGATACAGGCGCCGTGCGGGAACCGCCAGCGCGACTTCGGTGCCCAGCCCCGGGCGGGTCCACAGCTGCAGTTCCGCGCCCAGCCGCTGTGTGCGTTCGCGCATGCCCTGCAGGCCCCAGTGGCCATGGCCGGCATCGTCGTCGGCAATGCCGACGCCGTCGTCGCGCACATGCAGCAGGAAGCATCGGCTGCCGTAGGACAGCTCCACTTCGATGGCGCTGGCCTGGGCGTGGCGCAGGGCATTGCGGATCGCTTCGCGGCCGATCAGGAACACTTCCTCCACGGCATCGGGCCGCAGTGGCGGTGGCGTGCCTTCGACGGTCAGGCGCAGCGGGTTGGTCCCCTGGCCGGCGTACTCGGCATGCACGTCGGCCAGGGCGGTGGCCAGGTCGCGGCCGGCGAAGGGACCATCGCGCAGCGCATTGACCCGCTCGCGGCCCTCGGCGAGGTTGCGTTCGGCCAGCTGCATCGCCGATTCCAGCTGGGTGCGCACGTTGTCCGGCGTCTGCGCCGACTGGCTGATCGCATGCAGGCGCAGGATCAGTCCCTGGCTGCCCTGCAGCAGGGTGTCGTGCAGATCGCGGGCAATGCGCTCGCGCTCGCCATGGCGTTCCTGCAGGCGCGCGCGGAACAGTGCGGCCAGCTGGCCACTGCGGATGCGCACGGCCACCATCAGCGCCACCAGCACCAGCGCCGCGCACAGCAGCTTGAACCAGATCGTCTGCACGAAGGTGGAGGCGATGCTGAAGCTGCGGCTGGCCGGCGCCGTGCTCCAGATGCCGTCCTCGTTGGCCGCTTCCACCTCGAAGCGGTACGTGCCCGGGGCGAGGTTGGTGTAGTAGGCGCGCGTGCTGCTGCCGGCATCCTGCCAGCCCTCGTCCACGCCGGACAGCCGATAGCGGTAACGGTTGCGTTCCGGCCGGGCCAGTGACAGCGCCACGTAGTCGATCTGCAGCTGGGTGGTGCCGGCCGGCAGGCGCAGCCCTTCCTGCAGCGGTGCCTGGGTGGCGCCGTACAGCACATCACCGATGCGCACGCCCGGTGCCTGGGTGTTGGTGTGCGCAGCGTTGGTGTCCAGCCACGCCAGACCCTGGTTGGTGGCCAGCCACAGCAGGCCGTCGGCGGCCAGTGCGGCGGTGGGAATAGGGCCGCTCTGCAGGGCGATGCCGGGCATGCCGTCGACGGCATCGAACAGGCGCGGTGCCACCGGTTGATGGGTGAGCACGGCGGTACGCAGGGCAGTGCGGTCCAGCCGCACCAGCCCGCGGCTGCCATTGAGCCAGAGCCGCCCGTGTGCGTCGGCGACCATGCCGGTGATGCCTTCCAGCACGCCCGCCATGTCGGTGCGCACCTCGCTGAAGTGGCCGTCGCCGATGCGCGCGGCCAGCCCGGCTTCGCCGGCCACCAGCAGCATGTCCTGGTCCTGCAGCAGGGCCGTCACCGGTCCGACGGCCAGCCCCTGGCGGGTATCGAAGGTCGCCACGCCGCGGTCATCCATGCGTCGCAGCCGACCATCGGCATAGCCCAGCAGCACGGCGCCATCGCTGGCCATCGCCATCGACGAACAGGCCTGTTCGGGCAGCCGCGGCTGGCGGTACCACCGCGCGTGCTGGTAGCGCAGAACGCCGCGCTCGCCGACACACATCCAGGCGTCATCGTCGTTGTGGAACAGCAGCGCCTGCAGGGACTGACCGGCGTACGGGGCCGGCAGTGGAATGCGTGTGGCGTGGCCGCCGACGGTGCGGACCAGATTGATCCAGTCGAACTGCCACAACGGTGTCGGCGCCTGGCGTGCGGCATCCTGCAGCTGTGCGGCGTTTTCGCCCACCAATCTGCGGCGCAGGTCGTAGGGTCTCAGGTCCTCGCCATAGCCATATACGCGACCGTCGCTGGCGCGTACCAGCGAACGATAGGGATCGGTCGGGCCGGCCGCCAGGGTCTGCACGCTGCGCGCGCGGAAGCGGTTGAGGCCGAGGTTGGTGCCGACCCAGAGATTCCCCTCGCGATCCAGCAGGACCGGCACCGCCGAGGTCGCGGTCAGTCCCTGCGGCGTATCGAAGCGCTCCAGGCGCGTGGCCTGGTCGCCCTCGAAGGTGACCCTTGCCACGCCGCCATGCGGGCTCATCGTGGCCCACAGCGCGCCATCGGCGGCGAACTGCAGGCGCGCGGCGACCAGCTCGGGCAGGCGCCGTGCCTCGCGCTCGGCCGCAGGCAGCAGGCCGTGCGCGTTGGCCAGCGGCGAGGTGCCGCGAATGCGGTCGGCCAGCCAGATTTCGCCGCGCGGACTTTCGGCCAACGAGGCCATCTGCGAGACGGCGATGCCGGTGTCGTCGAAAGTGCTGGCACCGGCGGGCCGTCGCCAGATCTTCAGGTCGGCCAGCACCCAGAACGTGCCTTGGCGATCATGCAGCAGCCACTGCACGCGCCGCTCCGGCACGCCGTTGCCGGTGGGCAACGCGCGCCACTGCTGCCCATCGAACCAGCGCAGGCCACCGTTGATGGCCGCCCACAGGCGACCGTCGCGATCACGGCTGAAGTGTGGCACCACGCCGATCGGCACACCCTCTGCGCGGCCGAAGCTGCGCAGGTGGCTGGCGGAGAAATGGCTGATGCCCGCCTGGAAATAGCCGATCCACACGCTTTCATCCGCATCGAGCGCCAGGGTGACCATGTTGGTCGAGGGAAACGTGCTGCCGGGCGGCGCGGCCTGGCGTTCGAAACGGCGGCCGTCAAAGCGGTACAGGCCCGAGCCCGTCGCCAGCCACAGCATGCCCTGCGCGTCCTGGGCGATGTCCCAGATGTCGCCGGGCGCGCCCTGTCCGACCCGCCACGCGGTGTGCTGGTAGCCGGGCATGCCATCGGCCACGACCGGCCGCTGCTCGGCGAAGGCGGGCAGGGCGATCAGCAGCAGGCACGACAGCAGCGCCGGCAGGCGACGCAGCAAGGGAAAGGGGCGGCCACGCATGGGCAGCATTCTGGCAGGTGCGGGGCAGCCGAGGGTGACCCGAACGGGGTAGGCGCGGTGGCGGCGGGATCGGCTATCACGCCGGCAATGGAGTGGTGGAGGCCGAGGATGCAGCGTCTGTTCGTGATGTTTCCCGATCGTGGGCCCGGCTTGGGCCTGCTCTGGCTGCGGCTGTGCCTGGCCGCTGCCCTGTGTGCGCCGGGCCTGCATTCAGGCGTCCTGGTGGTGCTATGCGCTCTTGGCGTCGCGCTGCTGGTACTGGGGTGGCTGACCCCGTTGTCGGCGATGCTGGCCTGCGCGGGATTGTGGCTGCAGGGCGCGGCCGTGCCGCTGCTGGCGCTGCCGCTGGCGTTGCTGCTGCTCGGTCCGGGCGCGTACTCGCTGGATGCACGGCAGTTCGGACGACGCCTGCTGGCACGTCGACCTCCCCCGAACGGGTGAGCGGTGGCCTCGACGGACGGGGGTAGGGCATCGGCACCTGGCGGCCCACCATGGGGAACCCCGTCGCGGTGCTCTGTCATGGCCGAAGCTTCACCGCCCGTCGCCCCAGCCACCGCGTTGGCGCCACACCAGGCTGCCGCACTGCAGCGCGCATTGCACTATATCGATGCGCATCTGTCGCAGCCGCTGCGGGTGACGGAGCTGGCCCAGGTGGCCTGCGTGAGCCGTTTCCATCTGGTGCGGCTGTTCCGCACCGGCACCGGTGCCAGCCCGCTGCGCTACCTGCGCCGTCGCCGCATCGAACGCGCGCGGCAACTGCTGCCGGCCGGCGACCAGCCGATGTCCCGCCTGGCCCAGCACCTGGGCTTCTTCGACCAGAGCCATTTCGTCCGCAGTTTCCGTGCCGAGACCGGCTGCAGCCCGGGCCAGTACCTGGCCGGTGATGCCGCCCTGCGCCTCCCGTCTTCCCTTCCTTCAACTGCTGTCCCGCCCACTACTGGAACTTACCCATGACCACTGCTACCGCCACGCCTGCCAAGGGCCTGCTTTCCCCGACCGACCACGCCCTGGTGCTGATCGACTTCCAGTCGCAGATGGCATTTGCCACCCACACCATCGACATCTCCGCGCTGCGCAACAACGTCTCGCTGATCAGCAAGGGTGCCAAGGGCTTCAACGTGCCGGTGATACTGACCACCGTTGCCGAGAAGTCGTTCTCTGGCCCGATGTTCCCGGAACTGCCGGAGATCTTCGCCGGCCAGACCGTGTTCGACCGCACCTCGATGAACACTTGGGAAGACCAGCCGGTGATCGATGAGATCAACCGCATCGGCAAGCAGCGCCTGGTGCTGGCAGGCCTGTGGACGAGCGTGTGCATCGTCGGCCCGACCCTGTCGGCGCTGGAACAGGGCTTCGAGGTCTATGTGATCACCGATGCCTGCGGCGATGTCAGCGATGAGGCGCACGAACGTGCGGTCACCCGCATGGTGCAGGCCGGTGCGCGCCCGATCACCAGCGTGCAGTACCTGCTGGAACTGCAGCGCGACTGGGCCCGTGGCGAGACCTACGGCCTGACCACCGGCATCGCCCGCGACCACGCTGGCGGCTACGGCATCGGCATCCAGTACGCCAAGACCATGTTCGGCGCGCAGGAAGGCGGCCACTGAGCATGGGCAACGGGCATGGCCTCGACCTGGCCCTGCTGATCCTGCGCGTGGCAGCGGGAGGTTTCCTGCTGCCACACGCGCTGGGCAAGCTGTTTGGCTGGTTCGGCGGCCCGGGCCTGGCCGGCTTTGCCGGTGAACTGCGCGGCTTCGGCCTGCCGGCGGCGGCGCCGCTGCCGCTGCTGCTGGCCCTGTTGCAGGTGGCCTCCGGGCTGGCCGTGCTGCTGGGCTGGCAGACCCGCATTGCCGCACTTGCCGCGGCCGCGTTCATTGCCTTCACCGCGCTGCTGGCCCTGCCCAAGGGTTGGTTCTGGATGCGCGGTGGCACCGAATACCCGCTGATGTGGACGCTGGCCCTGCTGGCGATCGCCCTGGCCGGGCCAGGCGCCTGGGCGCTGGATGGCCTGGCCCTGCCTGGAGACATCGCATGAGTTCCTCCCCTCTCGACCACGGCCGACGCAACGTCGTGCTGGCCAGCGGCGCCGCGATGGCGCTGGGGCTGGCCGGCGGTGCCGCCGCGGCCATCGAAACCCTTCCGAAGGAGCGTCGCATGAGCACGCTGGTCATCAGAAACGCCCGCGTCACCACCCTTGATCCGCAGCAGCCACACGCGCAGGCACTGGCCGTGCAGAACGGCCGCATCGCCGCGGTCGGCAGCGACGAGCAGATCATGCGCGAATGGGGCAACGAGGCCATCATCATCGACGCACAGGGCCGCCGCATCGTGCCCGGCCTCAACGACAGCCACACCCACCTGATCCGTGGTGGCCTGAACTACAACCTGGAACTGCGCTGGGATGGCCTGCGCTCGCTGGCCGATGCGATGGCCATGCTGAAGGCGCAGGTCGACCGTACCCCGGCACCGCAGTGGGTGCGCGTGGTCGGTGGCTTCACCGCAACGCAGTTCACCGAAAAGCGCCTGCCCACCCTGCAGGAGCTCAACGACATCGCGCCGGACACACCGGTGTTCCTGCTGCACCTGTACGACCGGGCGCTGCTGAACCGCGCCGCGCTGCGGGCCTGTGGCTACACCAAGGAAACGCCGGATCCGCCCGGCGGGCAGATCGTGCGCGACTCGCTGGGCAACCCGACCGGCCTGCTGCTGGCCAAGCCCAACGCGCTGATCCTGTACGCGACGCTGGCCAAGGGCCCGCGCCTGCCGATCGAGTACCAGGCCAATTCCACGCGTCACTTCATGCGTGAGTTGAACCGCTTGGGCATCACTTCGGTGATCGATGCCGGTGGCGGCTTCCAGAACTACCCGGAGGACTACCAGGTCATCGAGCAGCTACACCGCGACGAGCAGCTGACCGTGCGCATCGCCTACAACCTGTTCACCCAGAACAAGGGCAACGAGGTCAACGATTTCCGTGGCTGGAGCGAGATCCTGCAGCCGCGCCAGGGCGACGACCTGCTGCGCCACAACGGCGCCGGCGAAATGCTGGTGTTCTCCGCCGCCGACTTCGAGCTGTTCAACGAGCCGCGGCCGGAACTGCCGCCGGAGCTGGAGCCTGAGCTGCACGACGTGGTGAAGCTGCTGGTGGAAAAGCGTTGGCCGTTCCGCATCCACGCCACCTACGACGAGAGCATCACCCGCATCCTGGATGTGTACGAGCAGGTGAACCGCGAGGTGCCGTTCGATGGCTTGCACTGGTTCATCGACCACGCCGAAACCATCACCCCGCGCAACATCGAGCGCATCCGTGCACTCGGCGGCGGCATCGCCGTGCAGCACCGGATGGCCTACCAGGGTGAAGCCTTCGTCGAGCGCTATGGCGTGCAGGCCGCGCGGCATACGCCGCCGGTCAAGCGCATGCTGGCCGAGGGCGTGCCGGTCGGCGCCGGTACCGATGCCACCCGCGTGGCCAGCTACAACCCGTGGGTGGCGCTGTCGTGGCTGGTGACCGGGCGCACCGTTGGTGGCCTGGCCCTGTATGGCGACGAGAACCTGCTGGAACGCGAACAGGCACTGCGCCTGTGGACCCAGGGCAGTGCGTGGTTCTCCGGCGATGAAGCGGTGAAGGGCACGCTGAAGCAGGGCCAGCTGGCCGACTTCATCGTGCTGTCGTCCGATTTCTTCGGCGTTGATGATGCGCAGATCGCCGACATCACCAGCCTGCTGACCGTGGTCGGTGGCCGCATCGTGCACGCCGATGGCGACTATGCCGGCCTGGCACCGCAGCTGCCGCCGGCGATGCCGGACTGGTCGCCGGTGAACACGTTCGGTGGTTACCACGTTGGCGGCACCGCCACCGGCCTGGCTGCTGCGCACCATCACCACCACGGTGTGGCCTGCGGCACCCACGGCGCCCACGGCCATGCCGCGCAGCACGCGGCACCGACCGACGATCTGACCGCGTTCTGGGGCGCGATGGGCTGTGCCTGCTTCGCGTTCTGAGCGGGATCCCGGGTAGAGCCGGCCAGCGGCCGGCACTACCGGAGGGGCGGCGGCGCTTTGGGGCGCCGTCGTTTTAAATCACTTGCGTGCGAACGCCAGCAGGTCGGCGTTGAACTGGTCGGCGTGGGTGATGGTCAGGCCGTGCGGGGCACCGGCGTAGACCTTCAGTTCGGCGTCCTTGATGATCTGCGAGGACAGCTTGGCCGACGCATCGAACGGCACGATCTGGTCGTCATCGCCATGCACGACCAGGGCTGGCACGTCGATCTTCTTCAGGTCTTCGGTGTAGTCCACTTCCGAGAACTCGTGCACGCAGTCGTACTGGCCCTTGACGCCGCCCAGCATGCCCTGCAGCCAGAACGAATCGCGCATGCCCTGGGTGACGCTGTTGCCATCACGGTTGGCGCCGAAGAACGGTGCGGTCAGGTCCTTGAAGAACTGCGAGCGATCACCGCCGGTGCCCTTGCGGATTCCATCGAACACTTCCAGCGGGGTGCCGGCCGGGTTGGCCTCGGTCTTCAGCATCAGCGGCGGCACGGCGCCGACCAGCACCACCTTGGCCACGCGCTTGCTGCCATGGCGGCCGATGTAGTGGGCCACTTCGCCACCACCGGTGGAGTGGCCGACCAGGATCGCGTCCTTCAGGTCGAGGGCATCGAGCACCGCGGCCAGGTCGTCGGCGTAGGTGTCCATGTTGTTGCCGTCCCAGGTCTGGCTGGAGCGGCCGTGGCTGCGGCGGTCATGGGCGATGACGCGGTAGCCGTTCTGGCCCATGAACAGCATCTGCGGATCCCACGCGTCGGACGACAGCGGCCAGCCATGGGCGAACACGATCGGCTGGCCGGTGCCCCAATCCTTGTAGAAGATGCGGGCGCCATCTTTGACGGTTACGAAGTTGCTCATTGCGGGTTCCTTTGGCGGTAGGGGAAAGACAACCGGCGGTGACGCTGCCGGCGTACCGGCAGTACAGCGCAGGATCCCCCCCGTGGCTTGCACGCCTGTGTCCGATGGATGGCAGGCCGTCGCAGGTGGGGGCGACGCGTCTGGCTCTGGCGGCGTGCGGTCGACGCTGGCCACGATGCCCGCTCTGCCAGGGAGGACGCCGCATGAAGAGGATGCTGTCGGGGGCGATCATGGGTTTGCTGCTGGCCGGTACCGCGCTGGCCCAGACCCATGTCTACAAGTGCGTGGACGGGCCGCACCCGGTCTACCAGCAGACGCCGTGCCAGGGCCGGGCGGAATGGCGCTGGGACGTGCCGGCCGAGGCGGTGCAGGCACGAGGCAAGGGTGAGTCGAAGCCCGTGCGCCCAGCGCAGGCGGGCAGGGCGGCAGGCACTGTCCGGCGTGGCCGCCGTGGTAGCGCCAAGGGCGCACTGATCACCCTCGCGCGTGATCCAGCCGGTTGCGAGCAGGTGCGCCGCGAGCAGGCGCGGAAGATGGCGCGTGCGCGTCGGCTGGACTACCAGCAGCGGCGGCAGCTGGATGACGCCCTGCGCCTGGCCTGCCAATCCCCCTGAAACAGCGACGGCACCCGAAGGTGCCGTCGCGTGTAGTGCAGTGCCAGGACCTCAGTTGCCGTCGCTGGCCGCCGCCGGCGCACCGGAAGCTTCCGCCTTCGGCAGGCTGAGCTCCGGATTGCCCTGTTCGGCCTGCAGGATCTGGATGCGGCGCTGCAGGGCGTCCAGCTGGTTGTTGGTGCTCTGCACATCGGTGCTCAGGCTGACCGCCTGCTGCTGCGCCTGCTGCAGGGACGCGCTGACCTGGGCCGACTGTGCCTGCTGCTGCTCCATTTCCTGCTGCAGGGTGCGCAGGCGCTCTTCGTTGTACGACACCAGGCGCTCGGTGTAGCGCTTGCCTGCTTCCAGGCGGGTGGTGTCGATGTAGACCTGGGCCAGCTGCTCGGTCTGCTGCACGAAGGTGCGGTAGACGCGCTCGGCGTTGTCGACGGCATCGGTCTTGATGACGCGCCAGAAGTTCTTTTCCTGGAACAGCGCCACGTAGTAGGTCAGGGTGCTGGCGTTGAACAGCAGGCTGGCGCCGTAGTTGCCGTTGTAGGTGGTACGCAGCTCGGTGAGCTGGTTGCCATCCATCAACTGCTTGAGTTCGTCCACCGTATTGCGCACCACCGGCCCGCTGCGGACCGGTTCGGCCGCCGCTTCGCGATCGCCGCGTGCTGCCAGTGCCGACGGTGCCACCAGGATCATGGCCATGGCCAGCAGTGCCGCGCCGCGCGGATACCGGGCGAAGACGGTGCCCCCTGAAGTTTCTCGCATGTCTAGACCATCCACGAATGAAGTGTGGTTGAAATGAATGTGGTTCCCCGCCGCGAGTCTAGCATGGGTGCAGCAGACGCCAACCGCACTGGACGGCACTCAATACACCAGCTGGGCGGCATTGCACTGGATCGACTGCATGCTGACGTCGGTCCGGCCCAGTTCCAGGCCCAGCAGATTGGCCAGCAGGTCGGTCAGCAGTTTGCCGACGCTCTTGAGCACTGGCTTGAGGATCTCCAGGATCGGCGTGAGCACCGTGCACAGCAGGCCCGAGCAGCTGACGTTGTTACCGGGGGCGGTGATGCCGCCACCGGCACTGGGGTCATTGAACCCGCCGGGCTTGGTCTGGATGTAGGACGCCAGGTTGTCACGCACGCAGTTGTTGTAGTTGAGCAGGTTGCCCAGCAGGCTGTCGCAGCGCCGCACCAGCAGCTGCCCGGTGAGACCGCCGATCAGTCCGTCCAGGGCACCCAGGCCCTGGCCGGTGACGGTGACCCGGTACGCCGCCCAGACCGAGCCCGGCTCGTAGCAGGTGCCCAGCAGGAGCAGGCCGCAGGCGTAAGGCACGCCGTTCGGCGCGGCCCACTCTCCCAGTCCCTTCAGTTCAATGGAAGGGTTTCCGTTGATCAGCAGCGGAATGACATTGTCGACGTTGTAGCGGGCACCGGGGGCGTGCGCGGCGGTCAGGTAGCGGTCGGCCAGGGCAGTGGCGGCCTGCTTGGGATCGCCTGCCGGCCCGCTCAGCATGCCGGACAGTACGCGTAGCAGCTCATTGACCAGCCCTGACACCGTATCACCCAGCGCCAGCGGGTTGATGCGGGTGGAGCCGGTCTGTCCCGCAGCCAGGGTCAGGCTCTGGCTGTCGGTCAACGCGGGCAGGGTAATCTTGTTGTTGATCAGCGGCTGGCCGAGCAGGGTCAGCAGCTGGGCGTTCTGCAGCGTTGCGTCGCAGACGTTGTTCTTCGAAAACACATCGGCGGTATTGACGTTGCCGACGCACGCCCGCAGCACCGACGAATCCACTTTGACCGTGGCAGTGGGCGGTGTGGCGCCGCACTGGATCGAGGTCAGCGTGCCCATCGCATTGGTGACATCGATGTGCAGCGGCAGGTGCAGGCGCGTACCCAGCAGCGAAAGCAGTGCGCCGATGGCGGGCACGCGGTTGCTGTCGACGTCCACCATCAACCGTACCTGCGCGTTGTAGGCGCGCGCACCGATGCCGCCGATGGCGATGGACGGCGGCTCGATCACGCCGGCCTTGGCTTCGATGCCGAGCAGGTTGAGGCCGCGGACCTGCAGGCCATTGTTGTCATTGGCGATGGAAATGCCGGTATTGAGCAGGTCCAGCACGTTGATCTTCGATTCCAGCGCGCTGCCGATGGTTCCATCCGGAGCGATCACTTCGGCGAACAGGCCGCCACCGCCTGTCTGGCTGCCAAGGGTGATGTTGGCCTGGTTGATGTCCAGGCCGGTCGACACCAGGCTGCCCAGCGCACGCAGCTGCGCGGCGGCTACGCTGTCCCGCCCGAGCACGACGGCGGTGGCATCGACCAGCTGCGCCAGCGAGATCCTGTTGACCGACAGCAGCCGGTTGAAATCGGCCACACTCAGGTTGGCCTCCACCGGGATACCCAGCGCCTTCAGCAGGCCCGACGGGGTCACGCTGGCCTGGGCCAGGCCGTCGTAGGACAGCACGGTGGCGTTGCTTACATCCAGGCCGACCAGGCGCAGGGTGGACATCAGCGGCGAGTTGCCATTGGTGCGCAGCAGCTGCGAGCCCACGCTGAACGCCGCGGACGGCGCGGTGCGCTTGGCCACGGCTTGGGCGCTGACCGTCGGCAGCTGCGCATTGATGCCTAAGAACGGCAGCACGCTGCGATGCGCCACGACCTTCACCGCATTGCGCGGATTATCCGCGCTGACGGCGGCGAGGAAGTGATCGGCACTGGCGTGGTTGGCGTTCCAGTTGCCGCAGCTCACCTCCAGCTGGCCGCCAAATCCATTTTCCTGCAGTGCGTTGTGGCGGGCGGCAGCATTGTCGCTGTTGCCCGACGTACACAGGTCCAGGCGCTGCGCGCCGGCCAGCGCGGCCAGGTCGGCCACCTTCTGCGCATCGCGCTTGGCCCAGAGCAGGTAGCCCACTTCCACCAGGCCGAGCATCGTCACCAGCGAGACCAGCACCAGCATCATGGTGACCGACATGCCACCGCGTTGGTGGAAGGCAAGGGTGCGCGGCGCACGGCTCATCGTCGCATCCTCAGCGGCCGGAGCCGGACGCGCCGGAAGCGGGCGTGACGTCGGTTTCGAAGAACTCCGGAATCTCGTGCTCGAAGCTCTTCAGGTAGCGCGCGTAGCTGGCCGTGGCCTGGTCGCCGAGGATCGGCAGGCGGGCGCCGGCCTGGGTGCCCGAGGCCTGCAGCTGGAACAGGTGGCGCACGGTCGCGCCGTTGCCGGTCGGCACCGGCGCGACCGTGCTCTGGGCGGCCGGCGGTGCGGCCTGCGTGCTGACGGCGGAGGCGGTCGTCGCCACCGCAGGTGCGGTGAGATCCACGGTGGGCAGCTGCTGGGCCGGTGCCGACGGCGGCGCGTGCACGGGGGCCGGCACTGCGGGCAGGGGGCCGCCCATCATCTGGCCGGTGAGTGGCGGTTGCGGAGACTGTGCGGCGCTGGCCGACGCCCACAGCAGGCATGTGGCGGCCAGGGCCATGCGGGGGTGGAACAGGAAAATGGAAGCGGTCATGGCGTGTTCCCGGTGGGGTGGTCGGCACTGCCGAAGCGTTCAAGCATGGACGGCGGCAGGCGCGGGACGAGGCGGTCGTCGCGCTCGGCGCGTTGGGTTTCGGCGGCAATGCGGCCGGGCACGGCCACGCGGGTGGGCATGGCGGTGCGCGCCGCTGCGACCGGGGCGGTGGCCGGCGTGCTGCGTGCGGCGTCACGCTGCTGCCAGCGTGCGCGGATCTGCTGGGCCTGCTCGCTGATGCTGCGCTGTACGTCCGGGCTGAGTTGGGCCTGCGCCGCCAGCCGCTCGGCCGTTGCCGCATCACCGCGCAGCACGGCCCACAGTGCCAGGTTGGCGGTGGCCTTGGCATTGCCCGGCTGCAGCTCCAGCGCCTTGGCCAGCGGTTCGCGTGCCTGCTCCAGCTGGCCGGCACGCAGGCGCGCATAGCCCAGGTCGCCGAGGTAGTCGGTGTTCAACGGCTGCAGGCGGGTAGCGCGCGCCAGCGCCAGTTCGCTGGCGGCATCATCGTTTCGGCGCGCTGCGATCAGGCCCAGGCCGTGCGCGGCAGCGGCGGCCTGGGCGCCGGAATCGAGACTGCGATAGATATCGGCGGCCGCGTCGACCTGGCCGGTCTCGCGCAGGGCGTCGGCCTGCAGCAGGCGCAACGCGGGCGCATCGCCGAAGCGCTGCCGGTAGGCGTCGACGTGGGCCAGCGAAGCAAACCACGCGCCCTGCTGCTGCATGCGCGCGATCAGCTCCAGATAGGTGTTGCGGCTGTCCTGCGGCGCCGGTGTCGGCTCGGCCAGACTCGGCCCCTTGCGATAGGCCGGGGCGGTGGAGGCGCAGCCGGACAGCGCGGCCAGGGCGCACAGCAGGTAGGCGGGGCGAAGCGCAGGCATGAGGTTCATCCCATCTTGGTCAAGGTATTGGCCAGCGCCACCAGCGCAGGGCCGGCAAGCACCAGCATCAGCGCCGGCAGCAGGGTCAGCATCATCACCACGGTCATCTTCACCGAGAGCTTTCCGACCTTTTCCTTCAGCGCATTGCGGCGCTGTTCGCGCAGGCGCACGCTGAACTGCCGCAGCGGTTCCTGCACCGCGCCGCCATGCGCATGCACCTGCAGGATGAGCTGCACCAGGCTGGACAGGTCGTCATCGCCGTAGACCTCGCTGAGGCGACGCAGCGACTGAGCGCGCGTGCGGCCGAGCGAGTAGGCGGCATTTGCTTCCTGGATCTCGCGACCCAGCACGGGCAGCGCATCACGCAGCTTGTCACCCAGCGTCTGCAGGCTCTGGTCCATGCTGAAACCCACGCCCTGCAGCAGGCGCAGCAGGTCGATCAGCAGCGGCAGTTCGTTGGACACCGCGCGGCGCCGGCGCTTCACCCAGCTGGACAGTGCGAACTTCGGCAACAGCAGTCCCGCCGCCAGCGCAGCGATGACCACCATCAGGCGTGACACGCCGGTGGCATCACTCATTGCCAGTGCGGCCACCAGCACCAGTACAGCCAGCATCAGCCGCAGGGCGAGGTAGATGGCGGTGCCACGTCGCGTGTTCCAGCCGGCGAGGTCGAGCAGCAGCCGGTCTTCGTTGGCCAACAGCGCCGCTTCCAGGCGGCCACCGGCGAATAGCTGGCCGAGCTGCTGCAGCCATCCAAAGGAGTCGCGCGCAGGCGCGGGCTCCGGCGGTGCGGCATCACGCGGGCGCAGTGCGGTCTGCAGGGTCGCGGAGGTGCGCGCTTCACGGCTGCCACGTACCCACCCGCCGAGGCCGAGCAATGCCACGCCAGCGGCCAGCACCAGCAGGGCCAGCATCCACCAGGTGGCGGCGCTCATCGCAGGTCTCCCGGGCACAGATGCTTGGTCATAGCGAGCGCGCCAGTCGATACAGCAGGAATCCACCGACCAGCTCCAGGCCGAGGGCCATCAACAACACCTTGTGGCCCAGCGGGTCGTGCAGCACGGGCTGGAAGAAATCGGGACTGCTGATCGCCATCAGCACGGCGCAGGCCGGCGGCAGCAGGCCCAGCACCCAGGCCGACATCCGCGTTTCCGAGGTGGTCGCCGCCAGTTCCTGCTGCGCCTGCTCGAGGTCGCGCATGAAATCGCCCATGCGCTGCAGGATCTGGTCGGAACGTCCGCCGATGCGCACGCTGACACCGATCACCACGGCAAGCACCTTGAGCACGTCCATCTGGTAGGGCTGCGCGGCCAGGCCCAGCGCACGGTCAAGGTCCATGCCGCTGCGCGCGTAGCGCACGGTGGTGTCGAGCATGCCGCGCAGCGGCGCGGTGGTCTGCACCGATGCGGTCTGGAAGGCCATCTGCAGGCTGTTGCCGAGCGCGGTCAGGCGCACCAGGTTGTCGAGGAAATCCGGCAACTGGTGCAGCAGGCGCGCACGCAGGCGGGTGGTGCGGCGGACGATCCACAGCCCACAGCCGAGCAGGTAAAGGCCCAGCGTGAGCGGGAACATCCACAGCGTACCCAGGCGCATCACGGCGACGACGGAAAGCGCGATGCCCGGCACGAGCAGCAGCAGCGGCAGCTTCCAGCCCGGCTCCAGGCCCGCACGCTGCAGGAAGGCGTCCCAGGGCAGGGCGCGCTTGGCTGCTGCGGGCGCGGCACGCGCGGGATCGGTCGCTGGCAGCGGCGTGCTGCCACCGCGGCCGAGCTGCTGCTCGGCGTGCTGCAGCGAGCTCTGGCGCTGCTCGCGGCCGTGCGCGGCGCCCCACAGCCACACGGCCGCAGCCAGCAGCACGGCCACGATGCTCAGCAGCAGGAGCGCGGCGGTGCCCATTTCAGAAGTCTCCGTACAGCGACTCGCGCAGCTGCTGGCGGAACGGCTCCAGCTTGCGCGAATGGGGCTGGAAGCCGAGGCCGATCCAGCGGTTGACCTCCGCCCCGTTCGCATCCACCTGCACTTCGTGGCGGAACATCTCCTGGGTAGTGATCAGGTTGTCGCTGACGCCGGTGATCTCGGTGATCGACACCAGCACGCGGCGGCCACTGGGCAGTCGCGAAATCTGCACGATGAAGTCAATCGCGCTCGCGATCTGCCGGCGCAGGCTGTCCTCGCTGCCCTGGAAGCCGGCAAAGCCAGCCAGCATCTCGATGCGGTACAGGCAGTCGCGCGGCGAGTTGGCATGGATGGTGGCCATCGAACCGTCATGGCCGGTATTCATCGCCTGCAGCATTTCCAGTACTTCGGCGCCGCGCACCTCGCCGACCACGATGCGGTCCGGGCGCATGCGCAGGCTGTTGCGCACCAGGTCGCGGATGCCGACCGCACCATGACCATCGGCACCGCCCACGCGGCTCTCCAGGCGCACCACGTGCGGGTGGTTCAGCGATAGCTCGGCGGTATCTTCCACGGTGATGACGCGCTCGGTTTCCGGCACGTAGCTGGTCAGCGCGTTAAGCAGCGAGGTCTTGCCCGAGCTGGTGCCGCCGGAGACCAGGATGTTGCAGCGGCCCAGCACCATGGCCTTGATCAGCGCCTGCATCGGTGCGTCGAAGGTGCCCTTGGCCAGCAGTTCGTCCGGGGTGAAGGGGTCCTTGCGGAACTTGCGGATGGACACCATCGGACCGTCCACGGCCAACGGCGAGATGATGGCGTTGAGGCGGCCGCCGTTGGGCAGGCGCGCATCCACCATCGGATTGGAATCGTCCAGGCGGCGGCCGATCGGGGCCAGGATGCGGCGCAGGATGCGCAGCAGGTGGGTGTCGTCGGTGAAGCGCTGGGTCGCGCGCCGCAGCACGCCGCCCTGCGAGACATGCACGTCCTTGAAGCCGTTGATCAGGATGTCCTCGATCGTCGGGTCGTGCAGCAGGTCATCCAGCGGACCGAAACCGGTGAGCTCCTTCACCAGTCCCTGGGCGACGGTCTGCATCTCCTCCTCGTTGATCGGGATGCGCCATTCCTGGATGAAGCTGACGGTCTGCACCTGCACCCAGCGCGCGATGGTATCCGGCGCCCAGGAGTCGATGTCGATCCGCTCGTCTTCGATGCTGTTGAGCAGGTGCTCATGCGCGGCCGACAGCACCTTCTGGTACTGCTCGGTCTGCGCGAACGGCGGACTGGCCGGTGCGTTGTCAGGCAGCCCGGCGCGCGCCATGGCATTGGGAAACAGGGTCACTTTGTCTTCCATGGCGTTCCACCCAGGGCAAGGGCAAGTCTTTCCCGCAGGCCAAGCGGCAGGGCCGGGCCGGCGGCCGGGTCCAGTCGCGCCACCAGCGGGGCTAGGGCGCGCAGGTACCGATCGCGCGGGGCATCCTGCAGCAGCAGATGGCCGTGGCTGGCCGCGGCCCGCACGCGCGGGCGCTCGGGCAGGGTGGCCAGCAGCGGCAGCTCGAAGCGGCGTGCGATCTGTTCGGGGCTCAGGCCGCTGTGTTCATCATGACGGTTGACCACCAGCTGCAGCCGGCTCTCGCGTTCACGCTGCCCGCTCAGGTGCTTGAGGGCATGATCAAGCGAGACCAGGGTGGCGATGGCGGTGTCGGCCACCAGCCAGATCTCGTCGGCCTGTTCCAGCAGCAGCGGCGGCAGCTGGCGCAGCGGGCAACCGCCGGCATCGCACAGCACGCTGGTGAAGACCCCGCGCAGGCGCTGCAGCAGCGCGCCGGGATCGGAGGGCGGCACCGCATCGCTGCCGCTGGCACGGTCGAGCAGGACCAGGCCGCTGGTGTGCCGGGCCATTGCGGTGCGCGCGAGGGTGGCGTCGATGCGGCTGGCGTTGCGCAGCGCATCTTCATAGTGGAATCGGCTGTCTAGGTTGAGGTACAGCGCGAGATCGCCCGCCGGCTGCGCCAGCTCCATCAGCAGGCCGTCGGTTCCCGTGGCATCGTCGCCCGCATGGCTGCGCTGCTGCTGGGCGAGCACGGCCAGATGTGCGGCCAGGGTGCTGGTGCCAACGCCGGCGCGTACGCCAAGCAGCAGCACGAACCGCGCGCGGTGCGACGGCTGCGGGGCGGCGGCGGTGCGCGGGGAGAGCGCGCGGCGCAGGGCGATCTCGATTGCGCCGTTGTCGCTGTCCAGGTCGAGCACATCGCGCAGGCCGGCGCGCAGGGCCATCACCACGCCTTCCACCTGGCCGGTGCCGGTGGCCCCCACGGCCATCAGGTTCAGATCGGGCTGGGTCTGCTGCAGCTGCTCAGCCAGCACGGTTGAAGACGCCGCGTATTCCGGGCGGAAGTCGAGCAGCACCAGGCTGTTGGCACCCCGCTGCAGGTCCTGCGCCGAGGTCGGCTGCGTGCTGTCCTGCCAGTGCAGCACCGCCGATGCCGGCAGCCGCAGCGCCAGCCGCTGCAGCAGTTCACGATCAATGCCGTACAGGACCAGGTTCATCGCTGGTCCCGTGGCATGCAGTGGCTGGGCAGTGGCGTAGGGCATGGGCGTGGGCTCGGCAGCATCGGGTCAGCGCGAGAAGCCTGGCACCGGGTCCTGGCTGACCGGGCCCAGCAGCCATGCACCCCATTCGGGCATGTGCGGGCGCGACTCGCGATCGCCGGGCAGCGGCAGCTCGGTGTTGCGGGCCAGCGGCTGCACCAGGCGCGGGGTGACGATGATCACCAGCTCCTTGTCCTGGCGCTTGTAGTCGAGATTGCGGAAGAACGAGCCGATGATCGGCAGGTCGCCCAGCATCGGAATCTTGTTCACCGTGGACGCCACCGTTGAACTGACCAGGCCGCCGATGACAAAGCTCTCGCCGTCGCCCAGCTCGACCGTGGTGTCGGCGCGGCGCGTGCTGATCGAGGGGATCTGCACGCCATTGAGGGCGATGGAATTGGTGTAGTCCAGGTCGCTGGCTTCCGGCGCCACCTTCAGTGCGATGCGGTTGGGCGACAGCACGGTGGGGGTGACGGTCAGGCCGATGCCGAAGGGCTTGTAGGTGACGGTGGTGGTGCCGAGGCCCTGCGGCTCGAGGATCGGCAGCTCGCCGCCGGCCAGGAAGCTCGCACTCTGGCCTGACAGTGCGACCAGCGTCGGCTCGGCCAGGACGCGGGCCATGCCGTTGCTCTGCAGCAGGTCGACGTCGGCATTCCACAGGCCCTTGGTCGAGCCGAACACCAGCCGGAATGCGGAGGAGATCGGCGACTCTGCTTCGTTGCTGCTGCCGCCTTCCGTCATTCCCGGCAGCACGCCGGTGTTGCCCGGCAGAATGCCGCCGGGGCGGGCGAAGCCATAGGCGAAGCCACCGTTGCGGTTCTGGAAGCTGATGCCGATCTGCTTCAGTGCGGTCTTGTTGAACTCGACCACCTTCACTTCCACCTGCACCACGCCGCCACTGGCGATGGTGGAGGCGTCGGCCAGCATGCCGTCCTTGCCCAGGGCCATGGCCGCAGTCTTCTGCTCCTGCATGTGGGTCAGCATGCTGTCGCTGCTTCCCTGCAGCAGTCCCTGCTGGTCCTGCTGGGTGAACACCAGGCCGTTGCGGCCGGCATCCGCGGCGCCCTGCACGGCGCTCTGTACGCGCACCTGCAGGCGCTGCGGCTCGCCCTGCTTCTTGTGCCACAGCAGCAAGGTGGTGGTGCCGGGCGCCTTGCCGACCAGCAGTGCCTGGCGCTGGCCGCGCAGCATCACCACGTCGGCCACGCCCGGATCGGCGATCGCCACCCGTTCGAGATCGGCCGGCAGCGTCCACGGACGCTGTTCGCGGGCCTGCAGCACCAGCTCATCTGCCGCCACGCCCGTGCCGGGCGCCAGCAGCACCAGCAGCAGGGCCAGCCAGCGTTGGCGGGCGGTCGGGCGGGGATGCGGGCGATGTACGGTCATGGAAGGTCTCGGGGCAGGTCAAAGGGAACCGCGGGGGGCTGCACTGTCGCCACGGATGATCTCGATGCCGGCCGGGCGCGCGGCGGCGCGGCGCGGTGCGGCCGGGCGCGGCGTCGCCTCGGCCACCGGCCGCGGTCGGGCTGCGCCGCCGGCCAGGCCATCGCCGTCGATGCCGGCGTAGGCGCTGTTCTCGGGGCGCTGCAGCGCTTCCTGTTGTTCGCTGTCGAGGCCGCGCAGCGGATCCAGCACGCCGCGTGCCTGCGGGAACAGGGCAATGTCGGGCAGGCCGGCATCGGCCGGGTTGCGCAGTGCCAGGAACAGCTTGCCCTGCTGTGCACCGAGCAGCAGGCGGTTGGCTTCGTCCACCGGCACCGCCAGCACCGCGCTGCGTGCAGGCTGGGCGGTGTCGCTGCGGCTGCCCGTGCTGGCGCTGCCGGTGATGTCGGCGGCACGCGGGTCGTCGCCCTGCGCGCTGCCGCTGTTTTCAGTGCCCGCCTGGGCCGTGTCCACGGCGATGTCCTGCTGCCCATAGCTGAGCACGCGCAGGCGGGACAGCAGCAGGCGCGTCTGCGCCGGCTCCGGCTGGCCGTTCGCGCTGTTGTTGGCGCTGCGCAGGTTGAGGAAGACATCGACGAAATCGCCCGGCAGGATGCGGTTGCCCGCACCCACCAGCTCATCGACCGGCACCGCCAACGCTCGCTCGCCGGGGCGAAGCTGCAGCGAAAAGCCCTGCGCCAGCAGCCCGCGGCTGACCGTGGTGCCCTCGGCGATGTCCTGCACCGGCACCTTGCCGAGTACCGAGGCCAGGTCGGACGACGCGCCCGGTTCGGCGCTGGTGCGTTGCGCCAGGCGTACGCCATCGGCGCGGATCGGTTCGCCGGCCGGCAGTCGTGCCACTGCTTCCACCACGGTGATGGTGCGTGCGTCGGTGGTCGAAGCCGCTATGGGCGCGGTCGCCGTGGTGGCGGGCTTCCGCCCCACCATGAACGCCACCACCGCAAGCAGCGCGGCCAGGGCGATCAGTGCGACAGCAGCGATGCGGGTCAACTTGAGCATGGAACCATCTCCTGAAACCGATCGTCAGTTGCTGCCGAGATCGAGCTGGGCGACCGCAACGCTGCGGATCGGGGCCTTCATCACCCAGCCGTACAGCGTGCCGGTGCCGGGAAGGAAGGGGTGGCTGGAATAGTCGTAGCTGACCGTGACGGTCACGCACTGCGCGCTGGCCAGGCCGCTGCACGCCGCCGGCGGCGAGACCACGATGGCGCCGCTGCTGCTGGCCGCGCTGCAGTCAGGCTCCTGGCCCGAGAAGCGCAGCAGCCATTGCATCGAGCGGCGTGCGGCCGAGCATGCGGCGACGCGACGTTCGGCGGTGCTGCCGAAGCGCAGCGATGCACGCGCGCCTTCGGCCGATGCGGTCGCCAGCGTCTGCTGTGCGGCCATGATCATCACGCCGGAAAAGGTGAGCATCAGCAGCGGAAGGAAGCCGAGCATCATCATCAGTGCGTACTCGACGGTGATGACGCCGCGTTGGGATCGGATCGTCTTCATGGCGGTACTCCCAGGGTCGAGGCCGCGACCCAGCCGATGGCGGCGAAGGCGAGATAGGCGGCATAGGGGATGCCCCGGCGTCCCTGGCGGGCGAGGTGCATGTCCTTGATGGCCGGGCGCGCCTGCCAGTGCGCGCTCCATCGCGCGCAGTGCAGTTGCAGGCGTGGCGATACCCAGGGCATCACCCGTCGTGTGCTGATCACCAGCACCGCGTGCAGGCCTGCCACCAGGCTTGCGGCGATCCAGATCGGCAGCAGGGCGTTCCAGCCCAGCAGCAACCCCAGCACGGCGAAGAACTTGACGTCACCGGCACCCATCCAGCCGAGCGCGTAGAAAGGCAGCAGCGATGCCAGCCCCAGCGCGGCGCCCAGCAGGTGCCCCCACCATGGCAGGTGCGGGCCGGAAAACTGACCGGCGACAATCAACGGGAGGGCAAGCGCGCACGCTCCGACCAGCCAGGCATTGGGGACACGGCGGGCATACAGATCGCTGATCGCGATGCGCAGGCTCAAACCCATGGCCAACAGCCCCAGTAACGTCATCCCACACCCTCAGCGTCCATCAATGGACAATTGCGTGAAACAGAAGCCGCCATCGAGGTTGCACCTACGCGATCCTCGATGGCGCAGCGGTCGCTCAAGCAGCTCCGGTGGCTTCCGTTGCAGTTGCTTCCAACTTGTCGAACAGCGTTTTGAAGAAACCGGCGATCTGATCCTTGCCCACGGCGATCAGGAGCCCGGCAATAACCGCTGCCAGCAGGCCATATTCCAGCGCGGTCACGCCGTCTTCTTCGTTGAGGAACTTGCGGATCGATGCGTTCATGACGGTTGTCTCCCTATACCAGTCAGATTTTCGTGTATTACCCGGGTTGAATGGGCGCCCGGCTCCGCCGGGTCCATCCATGGACCCCCGCCATCCTGGCAGGGGGACATGGCGGGACAGTCCCGCCATGGTCAATCAACGTGATCCCTGTCCGCAGGAACAGCCTGCACACGAGCGCCATCGCGCGGCGTCCTGCCGCGGGTCGGCTGTGTGCGGGTGGCGTGCATTTGCATGTTTCCCCCTGGCTGAGGCCGATGCCGCGTGGCCGGATCACCATGGCATCGACTCTTGCCCGAATGGCGTGGTGCCGCAAGCCAAATCAATATGCAAATTCGGCAGAAAGCCATTTTTGCGTGAAGAAAAACGGCCGTTCAGGTGAAGAAAAAACGTTACCCGACAAATCCGTTCATTTAGATCGAGAAAATCTCTGGGAAGCCTTGCCGCATGCGAATTCCGTGCCATTCGCGGATACATTTCGAAAGGCTGAACATTAATGGTTTGCGTAATGCATCACTGTTTACGGACGCTCATTTACACGCAATACTCCAACGTAATCGAAACGTACCCGAGGCAGCCGGCCGCATTGCAGGCAGTGCTCGCTACGGCACGATGAATGGATTGCGGCGCGCGCCCTGTCAGGCAGTGGGGGCGGCGGATACGGACTCATGGGGGGACGACACTGTCATGGAAGGTGGGGTGGGCGATATCGAAGGCGGCCAGCTCGACGACGGCGAACTCCGGTCGATCGACCTGGCGACGCTGAGCGGTGTGCTTCGCGTCTGCGATGTGGAACTGCTGCTGCTCGACGGCAACGGGCCCAAGGCTGCCTTTTCTTCGCGTGTGCACGATGAAGCGCTGTTCTGCAGCATCACCTGCGGCTTCCATTGCCGTGGGCGCTTCATGCTGCCGCCGGACTGGGCGATGCTCGGCTTCGTGCATGCCACCGATGAACTGCAGAGCTGGTGCCACGGCGTGCCGATGGTGGCAGGCATGTCGTTCACGGTGCTGCCCGAAGGCATCAGTGAGTTCACGCTCAGCGCCGGCACCCAGATCACCGTCATGCTGCTGCCCGTAGCGCGGGTGCAGCGCAAACTCACCGAGCTGAGCCTGCGCAGCACGCCACCGGCCGGCCAGGCCCTGAGCCTGGTGCAGCTGCCCGTCGACAGCCAGGCGCTGGCCAACCATTACCTGCAGCTGCATGCGCAGCTGGGGCAGGGTGCGGCACTGCTGCCGGAAGAGACCGACCGGCTGCTGCACGAACACATCCAGGCGCTGCTGGCGGCCGGGCCTGGCGATCGCCCCGGCTTCACCCGCGCGCGGCGGACGCACTACCTCATCGCGCAGCGCGCCGAGAACTTCATGCGCCTCAACCTGCGGCGCAACATCTATATGAATGAAATCTGTGATGCGGCCGGCGTCAGCGAACGTGGCCTGCGCTACGCGTTCGAAGATCTGTTCGGCGTGTCGCCCAACCGTTACCTGTCGATGCTTCGGCTGTGCGCCGCATGCCGCAGCCTGTCGATGGCCGACTCCAGCCGCCGCTCGGTCAAGGCCATTGCACTCAGTTGCGGCCTGTGGGATCTCTCGCGCTTTGCCGACAACTACCGCAAGGTGTTCGGCGAACTGCCGCGCGACACGTTGATGCGCTCGCCGGCACAGATGGGCCAGCCGGCCTGAAACAGGCGCGCTGCCGAATCTGCATATCCGCCTGCCGAATCCGCCCGTGGCTTTGCCGGAATGCGCGATTGCCCTGCCGGAATGAAGTGCCCCGCCCACGTTGAAGACGCTGAAATATCAGTCACATGCCAACCGGCATGCCCACTGGATTTCAAGTCGTTCGTCAACGGGGGAAGTGCTCATGAACCGCATTTACCGGCGTGTATGGAACCGCCAGCTCAATGCTCTTGTTGTGGCCTCGGAACTGGCCACCGGCGATGGTGGAGCGACCACGCTCCGCGATCCGCAATCGAAACTGCTGGTGCCCAGTGCATTGGCCCTGGCGCTGCTGAGCGTTCTTGCCAGCGGCACCGCTGCCGCCAGTGAAGCCAACCAGTCGCTGCGCGACCTGCAGGCTCTGGCGGCCAAGTACACCCAGACCATGCCGGTCAAGGTGGATGCGGAAGTGGCCCTCGCCGCCGCTGCGCGCCAGGCACAGACCAGCCCGGCCATCAGTACCGATGCACGCATCGGCCTGCAGCTGAGCACCACCGGCCTGCCGGTCGTACGTGATGTGCTGCCGGCCACCGTCAAGGTGTCGCTGGGTGCGGGCAACCCGCCGCAGCAGGTGGCCGCACCGGCCGTGGCCGCCGATGTGCGCGCTTCGGTCGGGCTGGGCAGCAGCACCCGCGTCGACGCCGCGCTCGGTGCGCAGCTGGCGCCACAGGCACAGGCACCGCTCGCCCTGGCCACCACCGCCGCCGCCAAGGCGCAGGTGGGCGTGGCCGGCAGGCAGGTCGCCAGTCCTGATACCAAGGCTGACATTGCCGCCAATGTTGCGGCGACGCAGACCGCTTCGCTGTCCGGCCTGAAGGCCGCGGTGGATGGCCAGGTCGATGCGAAGCTGGCGCTGGCCGGCCAGGCCATCCAAGGCCAGGGCCAGGTCGGCGCGACGGCGGCTGTCACGCTGCCGGCCAAGGAAGAGCTGCCGGGCGAGACCGAGGATCGTGCACTGACCGCCGGGCTCGATGGCTCCGTCGCGGGCAAGGTGCGCGTGCTCGGCCCCGATGGCGAAGCCGTCATCGCAGACCGCAACCTGAAGCTGGCCGGCACCTCGGTGGTGGGCGCACAGACCAGTTCGCTGGGCCTGGGCGGCCTGCTCACCGGCGTCGGCAGTGCGCTGGACGGTGTCGGCGGCGCAGTCGGCAGCCTGGTCAACGGCGATCTCAACGGCACGGTCGGCAACCTCGGCGGTGCGGTGGGTGGCCTGCTCGGCAACACCCTGGGCGGACTCGGCCTGACCCAGCCGTCGCCGATCCCGACGGAAAGCCCGAAGGCCCCCGTGGCCGTCGACCGCAATGCCGGTGTCATCGTCGGCACCGGTGGGCTGGTCGGTGGCCTCAGCGCATTGATCGGCCCGACCACCGCCAGCCTGTTCGGTGGCACCGGCTACCTGACCAACGGCAACCTCAATGTCAGCACCGCCAACGTCATGCAGACGTATTCGACGGTCAACCTGCTGGGCATTCCGCTGGTCAACGCCACGCCGGTCGGCACCACGCTGAATGGCCTGGGCGGTGCGGTCACCGGCGGCAACTCGCATCTCACCCTGATCGGTGGCGTGACGTCGGACAGCTACATCTACAACATCAACAACGGCAACCCGGGCGGCTTGCTCGGCCTGCTGCTGCCGGACCAGGCGCCGGACTGGGCGGCCAAGTGCCTGGACATCGGCCTGGCCAACATCTCCTGCTGGGCGGTCAACCCGGCACAGGACTACCAGGTGCTGATGGGTGACGGCGCTTATGCCAATGGCTCGCGGGAAGTGGTGATCGGCGCCAACGCGCGCCACGAACTGCCCAAGGTCGATGCCAGCGTTGCCTTCCCCGGCAACGGCACCAACGATCCGACCAATCCCACCGGCGTGCCCACCGCCGACTACGCCGCGCGCATGGGCCACTCGGTGATCGTCGGCGACAGCGCCGTGGGCACCGCCAACGGGCAAACCCTGCTCGGTGCCGAGGCCACCTCCAACCAGGCCAACTCGGTGGCCCTGGGCTACCGCTCGGCCGCACTGCGCGGCGCGCAGGCCAGCTACACCGCCTTCGGCCTGACCGCTGCGCAGGTATCCGCCGGTGAAGTGTCGGTGGGCAGTGCCGACGGTGGCGAACGTCAGATCACCAACCTGGCGGCTGGTAGTGCCAGCACCGATGCGGTCAACGTCGCGCAGCTGCGGGGCGCGATCAGCCAGATCGATGCGCTGGGCGACGTTGCCGTCACCTACGACCTCGACGAAGCCGGCGACCCCGACTATCGCCGCGTCACCCTGGGCAACGGCACCGGCACCACCACGCTGTCCAACCTGGCGGCGGGCGCGATCAGCGCCAGCAGCACCGAAGCGGTCAACGGCAGCCAGCTGTTCACCAGCAACGATGCGATCACGCGCTTCTTCGGCGGCCGCACCGCCTTCGATCCGGCCACCGGCGCCTTCACCGCGCCGCTGTTCGAGATCAGCACCATCTCCGATGACGGCGCCATCGCGCAGGGCGCGTACGAGAACGCCACCGATGCCTTCGATGCGGTCGATGGCTCGCTGGTCAACCTCAACACGCAGATCAACGACATCCGCAACGGCGGCACCAAGTACCTGCGGGTGAATTCCACCGGCGTGGAAGCGCTGGCCACCGGCGCCGATTCCATCGCCGTGGGCAGCAACGCGCAGGCCACCGCCGCCAACAGCATCGCTGTGGGCGCAGGCAGTCTGGCCGACCGTGACAACACCGTCTCCGTCGGCGCCGCCGGTGCGGAACGGCAGATCAGCCACGTGGCCGCGGCTACCGAGGCGACCGATGCGGTCAACCTGGGCCAGCTGCAGGCATCGGAGGAGGGCGCCCTGCGCTACGACCTCAATGCCGATGGCAGCGTGGACTACGCCAGCGCCACGCTGGGCCAGGGCGGTACCGCCACCACCCTGCGCAACCTGGGCCCGGGCGAGGTCAGTGCGCTCAGCAGCGAGGCCATCAACGGTGCGCAGCTGTTCGCCGCCAACCAGACCGTGGCCGCCCATCTGGGCGGCGGCGCAGCGGTCGATGCCAACGGCGTGGTCACCGCGCCCACCTACAACATCAACAACGTGGCCGCCAACGGGACCATTAGCCAGGGCAGCTACAACGACGTGGGCAGTGCCTTCGATGCGGTGAGCAACTCGCTGGCCAACGTGGTCGACCAGACCGACGAATTGGACATGCGCGCAGTGAAATACGATGTGGATGCAAACGGCGACATGATGGATTCGGTCACCCTCAGCGGTACCGGCGGCGCAGCGGTGCGGCTGACCAACGTGGCGGCCGGCAGCATCCAGGCGGGCAGCAGCGATGCCATCACCGGCGACCAGCTGTTCGCCACCCATGCCACCATCGCCAACTACTTCGGCGGCAGTACCACCTACGACGGCACGACCTCGCAATGGACCGCCCCGTCCTTCAGCATTTCCAGCATCGCCACCGACGGCAGCATCTCGCTCAACGACTACAGCAACGTCACTGCCGCGTTCTCGGCGGTCGATGGTTCGCTGCGCACCCTCAACCAGCGCATCCTCAACGGCAGCGCCAGTCCCTACCTGGCGGTCAACTCGGCGGCGGCCGCCGCCACCGCGACCGGCGATGAAGCCGTGGCGGTCGGCCCGCAGGCCACCGCGACCGGCGATGAAGCCGTGGCGGTCGGCCCGCAGGCCAGCGCGGCCGGTGCTTCGAGCGTGGCGGTCGGCAACGGCGCCAGCGCCAGCGCCGACAACAGCGTGGCCCTGGGCAGCGGTTCGGTCGCCAGCGTCGGCGCACAGACCGGCTACACCGGTGCCTACGGCGAGGCCGGTGGCAGCAACTCGGCCGGTGAAGTGTCGGTGGGCAGCAGCGGGGCCGAGCGCAAGATCACCAACGTGGCCGACGGCTCCGATGACCACGATGCAACCAACGTGGGCCAGCTGAACAACGGCGTGAACTACGCCATCGACCAGTCCAAGGCCTACACCGACCAGAAGATCCAGAACATCACCAACGTGGCCGGCAGCTTCCGCGCCAACAACAGCAACAACCTGGCCGACCCGGCCGCGACCGGTGCCAACTCCGCCGCCGGTGGTGCCGGTTCCACCGCCGCCGGGGCCAACTCCACCGCACTGGGCAACGGCGCGCAGGCGCAGGCCGACAACTCGGTGGCACTGGGCGCCGGCTCCGTCGCCGACCGGGCCAACACCGTGTCGGTGGGCGCCGCCGGTGCCGAGCGCCAGATGGTCAACGTGGCTGACGGTACCCAGGCCACAGACGCAGTCAACGTGCGCCAGCTGCAGGCCTCGCAGCAGGGCACGCTGCGCTATGACACCACCACCAACGGCGATACCAACTACAACAGCGTCACCCTCGGCAGCAGCACCAGCGGGCCGACCACGGTGCGCAACGTTGCGGCCGGTACGGCGGGCACCGACGCGGTCAACGTCGACCAGCTGCGCGCCGGCATGTCGCAGACCCTGGACTGGTCCAAGGCCTACACCGACGAGCGCATGGGCGGCTTCGAGCGCGAACTGCGCAAGACCGACAACCGCGCCTCGGCCGGCATTGCCTCGGCGATGGCCACCGCAGCGCTGCCGCAGCCCAGTGAAGCGGGCCGCAGCATGGCCTCGTTCGCGGCGGGCAGCTACAACGGCGAATCCGGCATGGCCCTGGGCATTTCCGGTGTCTCCGAAGGCGGCCGCTGGATCTACAAGTTCAGCGGTTCCACCAACACCCGCGGCGAAGCCGGCGTAGCCGTCGGCGCCGGCATCCAGTGGTAAGTGCCCGGGCCGGGCTGCCCGTCAGCCCGGCCGCGCCCACCACATCGACAGGGGGAATCCCAATGACGTTCCAACTCACTTCGCGCCCCGGCCCGTTCGCCGCGTCGCTCGTCCTGCTCCTGGCCGCCGTGCTGTTGGCCGGGTGCCGCAGCACTGCACCCGCCGGCGACGCACCGGCCGCCGACACGCTGGTCAGCTTCCCGGAAGCCAGCAAGGCTTCGCTGAAGGAAGGCACCTATCCCGACGTGGCCGACCTGCGCCGTTTCGCCCCCGGCATGAGCAAGCGCCAGCTGTACGCGCTGCTCGGCACGCCGCATTTCAACGAAGGCATGTGGGGCGTGCGCCGCTGGAATTACCTGTTCAACTTCCGCACCGCCCAGGGCGCGGAGTACTTCACCTGCCAGTTCCAGGTGCAGTTCGACGGGAAGGGTATCGCCCAAGCCGGGCACTGGAAGCCGCAGGCCTGTGCGGCCGTGCTGGATCCACCCGCGCCGCCGCCGGTGGCCGCGGCGCCGGCACCGTTGCCGGCCCAGCCGCTGCGCCTTTCGGCCGATGCGCTGTTCGGCTTCGACAGCGACGTACTCAGCCAGGCCGGCCAGTCGGCAGTGCAGGGCGTACTTGCACAGGTGCGTGAAGCCAGCCAAGTGCAGTCGATCCAGGTGGTCGGCTACACCGATCGTATCGGCGGCACCGACTACAACCAGCGGCTGTCGCAGCGACGTGCCGAGTCGGTGCGGGTGGCGCTGGTGCAGGGCGGGGTACCTGCACAGACCATCAGCGCGGAAGGACGCGGCGCCGCCGACCCCCTCGTGCAGTGCACGCAGCAGAACCAGCGCGAGCTGATCGCGTGCCTGGCGCCGAACCGGCGCGTGCAGATCGCCGGTACCGCCCGGCTCGACTGAGCGCCTCGCCGGCCCTGCCGGCGCCCGTGTTTCCCCCCTGATCCGCCGGCTGGCGTGGATGCGTCTCCCCCGTCATCTCCGTCCGCCGGCGGGCCAGGTTTTTCCATGGTGCACGCGATGAATGCCCAATTCCTGCCCTTGTCCATGAAGACGGAAACCACAGTCAGCGTGTATGGCCAGCTCGGCAATCATTCGGTGGTGCGCATTCCCGGCCGGCGCCTGCCGGGCCTGATCCTGCAGGCCGACACCGTGGCCGGGTTCCTCACCCAGCTGCAGGACGCCCAGGCCTGCCTGCGCAGCGGGCGCGCGCAACGTGCCGACGCAGAGTTGGACATGCTGATCGACACGCTGCAGCAGTGGTATGCATTGATCGAATCACGCCTGGCCGACGCCGGCGAAGCCCTGTAGCGGTCGCGGTTTCTGCCATCCACGCCATGCGTGGATGAAGGTCAGTCGCTGTCCTCGACGCGCTCGCCCATCAGTTCGCGCTGGCGCTTGTCCAGCTCTTCGGCGTAGCGCTTGCGCACGAAGGCTTCGGAGACCACGCCCAGCACCTGGCCATCGCTGGCCACCACCGCCAGTTCGTCGGCCTGGGTCTGGTCGAAGCGCTGCATCACCGCCACCACGTTGGCGTTGGCAGCCAGCGCGACGTCACGGTTCTCAGCGTAGTCGCCCACCACCGCATCCGGCTTCACGCCGTCGCCGTACATGCGCGGGATCTGCACGATGCCGGCGTAGTGTCCCTCGCTGTCCACCAGGATCACGCGGCCGCCGGAGCCCAGCGGGAAGCGCTGGCGGAACGAGGCCGTGTCCAGATCGGCCGGTGCGGTGGCCACGCCCTTGCGCATCATCCGCCCGGCATTGAGGTTCTGCACCCAGCCCACGTCGCGTGCGCTCTTGATGGTCTCGCCGCGCAGGTGCATGCGCCAGGTCGAGAACGAATAGCCGAACCACTGCCGCACCAGGGTGCTGGACACCAGCACCGCGCTCATCACCACGCTGGTCAACAGGAAGTCGTGGGTGCCTTCCAGCACCAGCATGGCCATGGTCATCGGCGCGCCGACCACGGCGGCGGCCAGGGCGGCCATGCCGGCCAGCGCGGCCGAGGTGGCATCGATCACCGGCACACCGGTGGCCATCGCCAGCAGGCCGGCAAACAGCGCACCCACCAGCGTGCCCATGAACAGCGAGGCGAAGAACAGGCCGCCACGGAAGCCGAAACCCAGCGAGATGCCGGAGGCCAGGCACTTGAGGGTCAGCAGGGCGCCGATCCAGATCAGCGGCAGGTGGGTGGTCAGGTCCAGGTGCAGGGCGCCATGGCCGGAGGACAGCACCTGCGGGCTGGCCATCGCCAGCGGAATCAGCAGCAGGCCGCCGAGCACCGGCCGGCCCCACAGCGGCAGCGGGCTGCGCTTGACCGTGCCCTCGATCGAGGCGATCAGGCGCATCACCAGGATGCCGACCATCGCGCAGCAGCAGCCGAGCAGGCCGTAGATGGCGTAGTCGGCGGCGCGCACGTCGATGGTGGACGCGGCCGGCAGCAGGTAGGCGTCGATGCCGGCCTGGTCGGCGACGAACGCGCCGGCCAGCGCGGCCACGGCCACCGGGGCCAGCGCGGCCGGAGTGTAGGCGCCGATGACGATCTCGAAGGCATAGAAGGCACCGGCCAGCGGTGCGCCGAAGGCGGCGGCGATGGCGCCGGCCGAGCCGGCACCGACCAGGATGCGCACGTCGTTGCGGCGCAGGCGCATCACCCGGCCCAGCTGCGAGCCGCTGCCAGCGCCCATCTGCGTGTACGACGCCTCCAGGCCCACCGAGGCACCGCAGCCGTTGGAGATCAGGGTCTGGGTCAGCACGATCAGGTTGTCGCGCATCGACATGCGGCCGCCGTGCAGGGCGTTGGCTTCCACCGCATCGAGCAGGGGGCGCTTGAGGCGGGTGGCGGCCAGCGCGACCAGGCCGACCAGCAGGCCGCCCAGCGGCAGCACCAGCAGGGCGGTCCACGGCAGCGAGGGCAGGGAGCTCAGGCGGATGCCTTCATCCAGGCCGTACAGCGCGGCCTGCAGCCAGCGCGCGATGCCCGATTGCAGCAGGGTCAGGCCGCCGGCGAGCAGCCCGACCACCAGGGCGAGGGCGATGAACCACAGGTCGCTGCCGCGCAGGCGCAGCCGCAGGCCCTGGAACGCCAGATGCAGGCGTGATGGCGAAGCGTGGGAGGACATGGTGGCGGCATGATACGCCGCCACCGTGATCGCTGCCCTCACCGCATCGGGCGGCTGGGGGGCTTAGAAGCGGTAGCGGCCCTGCACGTAGAAGGTGCGCGGCGCGGCCACCATGCGCCCGGCGTTGCCGTCGACATTGCGGGTGTACCAGCGCTTGTCGGCCAGGTTGTTCACGCCCAGCGCGATCTCGCTGTCACCCAGGCCCGGCACCTGCCAGGCCACCTGCGCGTTCAACAGGCGCACGCCCGGCACCCGGCCCACGCGCGCGTCGGCGCTCTCGGCCCAGGTGTTGGCGGCATCGGAGAACTGCCCGCTCTGGTGGGTGCTGGAGACGTTGAAGGTCCATGCGGAAATGGCGTAGCGGGCGCCGATGCTGTCGGTGTCACGCGAGTAGAACGGCACGTCCAGGCCGCGGTTGTCGCCGGACTGCTGGATCGCCTTGGTCCAGGTGTAGTTGGCGTACAGCTCCAGGCCGGCCAGCGCGCTGTCCTCGGCAAAGCGGTACTCCAGCGCGCTTTCCACGCCCTTGTGGTCGGTGGCGCCGATGTTCTGGAAGGTCGGCGGGGTGATGCCCGGCACCTGCTGGATCTGGTTGTCGAAGCGCATCTTGAACACGGTCACTTCCGCGCGCAGGGCGCCATCCTGCCAGCGCGCACCCAGTTCGGTGGTCTTGGCCACTTCCGGGTTCAGCGGGTTGCTGGCGGTCTGCGAGTTCAGCTGGATGTTCTGCACCGGCCCGAACGAGGTGGTGTAGTTGCCGAACACGGTCAGCTGCGGGGTCAGCAGGTAGGCGATGTTGATCGACGGCAGCGCCTTGTCGTTGCGGCTGCTGAAGGTGGCGCCGCCACCGGCCTGGCGGCGGTCCATGTCGATCCACTCCATGCGCACGCCCGGGGTGATGCGCCACTGGCCGACGGCGATGCGGTCGTCCACGTAGAACGCATGCGCGTCGGTGGCGTTGTCGAAGCGGGTGATGGCGCTTTCCACGCCGGTGCGGCGGACCACGGTGTAGCTGCGGTCGTTGCCGCGCTCGCGCAGGAAGCGGTAGCCGGCGGTGATGTCATGCACGGTGCTGCCCCAGCGCAGGCGCTGGGTGTAGCGCGGCTCGATGCCGAGCACGCGGTAGTCGCGCGGCTGCACGGTCAGCTGGGTGTTGGCGGCGTTGATCAGCGAGCTGGCGCGGTTGCTCTCGTTGTAATAGGCCACCACCTCGAATTCGCTGTCGGCCGACAGGGTGTTGGTGTAGCCCAGGTCGATGCCGGTGCGGTGGCCCTTCCAGAAATCGGTGGGGCGGGTGTTCTGGAACGGATCGGCCTCGTACTGGGCGCGGGTCAGGCCGCCCGGGGTCAGCGAGCGCACATCGTAGTAGGACAGCTTGGCGCGCAGCTCCTGCTGCGCGTCGATGGCATAGGCGAACTTCAGGGCCAGGTCGTCGAAGCGGTCGTCGCTGCCCTGGCGCCAGCCGCGGCCGTCCTGGCCGGAGTACAGCAGAGCCATGCTCAGGCCGTTGTCGGCGGTGCCGCCGAGGAAGGCGTTGTACTGGGTGCTGTCACCGCCGCCGTGGTCGTTGGCGCTGTAGCGCACGCCGGCTTCACCATGCAGGCCGGCCTCGGTGGGAATGGCGCGGGTGCTGAAGTTGATGATGCCGCCGACGTTCTGCGGCCCGTAGCGCACCGCACCGCCGCCGCGCACCACGTCGATCGATTCGATGTTGGACAGGCTGGTCGGGGCGAACGACAGCTGCGGCTGGCCGTACGGCGCCACCGCCAGCGGAACGCCGTCCAGCAGCACGGTCGAGCGCGGCGAGTAGCGGCCGGTCAGGCCACGCACGCCGATGTTCAGCGAGACCGAGCTGCCGGCGGTGCCCGAGTTGTCGGTGACCTGCACGCCCGGGATGCGGCGCATGGCATCGCCGATGCTGGCCGCGCCGCTGGCGTCGATCCGCTGGCGGTCGACCACGGTGCGTGCGCCGGCAAAGCTCTTCACGCTGTCATGCAGGCCGGTGCCCAGCCAGCTGCCGGAGACCTGGATGCTGTCCAGGGTGGTGGCGCTGTCCTGCGCGAAGGCAGTGGCGGACAGGCACAGGGTGAGGGCGGCGGCCAGGGGCAGGCGGGCCGGGGGCAGGATTCGGAAGGGCATGGAGGCGGGCGCGGAAGGGTGCTAAATGAGAATTATTGCTGATTCCATTCGCCAATGGAATGCACCTTTGGAGGCGTGCGGATGAACGGCGGCGGAGGGCGGTGCTAGAGTGGGCGATTGCTTCCTGACTGCCGAGATCTGCCATGTCCACTGCCGCTTTCTACCCCGTCGGAACCCCTGGCCAGCCGTGGGGCGCGGCGGAACGGGAGCAGTGGCGCGGCCGCCAGCAGCGCCTTCGCCGCTATGACGAGGAAGTGTTGCCGCGCATCGAGGCCCTGGCCGACCGCTTCGACAAGGTGGCCTATGGCCAGCTGGACTACGCTGGCGAAACCTACCCTCTGTACGCCCTGCGCAGCCGCGACTGGAACCCGGCGCTGCCGGCGGCGCTGGTCACCGGTGGCGTGCATGGCTATGAAACCAGTGGCGTGATGGGCGCGCTGGACTTCCTTGAAAACCACGCCGCCGACTACGCCGGCAAGGCCAACCTGCTGGTGGTGCCGTGCGTGAACCCCTGGGGCTTCGAGCGCATCAACCGCTGGAACTACGAAGCCATCGACCCGAACCGCAACTTCCGCGCCGATGGCCCGGCCCGCGAATCGACGGCGGTCATCGAGCTGATCGCCCCGTACCAGGGCCAGTTCGTGCTGCACATCGACCTGCACGAGACCACCGACAGCGACGAGAGCGAGTTCCGCCCGGCGCTGGCCGCGCGCGATGGCAAGCCGTTCGAACCGGGGCTGATCCCCGATGGCTTTTACCTGGTCGATGACAGCGAGAACCCGCAGCCGGCATTCCAGCAGGCGGTGATCGCCGCGGTCGAGCAGGTGACCCATATCGCCCCGGCGGATGAGAAGAACGAGATCATCGGCTCGCCGGTGGTCGCCCACGGCGTCATCGAGTACCCGCTGGTGAAGCTGGCGCTGTGCGCGGGCATCACCGGCGCGAAGTACACCACCACCACCGAGGTCTACCCGGACAGCCCGCGCGCGACGCCGGCGCAGTGCAACGACGCACAGGTGGCAGCGGTGCGCTCGGCTCTCGAGTACGCGCTGGCCCACCGCTGATCTGTAGAGCCGAGCCTGTGCTCGGCTGGGAGAATGCAGCCGAGCATGGGCTCGGCTCTATAGAAGTGCAGGCCCCGGTCGCGCGCGTAACACGCGTTGCCTGTCCCCGGGCTGTCATCACCACCCCGCACTTCATCCTGCGTCCACTGCCATTCATGCAGACTCGGTGGGCTAATCCCTGATCGACCGGAGATGGCTGCCGATGGAAGCACTGGAGCCTCAACACACGCCGGTGCGCACCCTCCGGCCCGTTTTCGCCTTCGCGGCGATCGTCGTCGTTGCCTTCGCACTGTTCGTCAGCCTGTTCCCGCTGGGCGCCGGCCGCCTGCTGGTCAAGGCGCAGGACTGGGCCGCGCTCAACGTGGGCTGGTACTACCTGCTGGCGATGACCCTGTACCTGGTGTTCGTGGTCGGCGTCGCGCTGTCCAAGTACGGCGGCATCAAGCTGGGGGCCGACCATGACGAACCGGAATTCAGCTATCTGTCGTGGGCCGGCATGCTGTTTGCCGCCGGCATCAGCATCACCCTGTTCTTCTTCTGCGTCTCCGAACCGCTGACCCATTACCTGCAGCCACCACAGGGCGATGCGGCCGCCGGCGAGGCGGGTGCGCGCCAGGCCATGCAGCTGCTGTTCCTGCACTGGGGCCTGCATGGCTGGGGCGTGTTCGCGCTGGCGGCGATGGCGATGGCCTACTTCGCTTACCGCCACAACCTGCCGCTGGCGCTGCGCTCGGCGCTGTACCCGCTCATCGGCAAGCGCATCAACGGGCCCATCGGCTACACAGTGGATGCACTGGGCATCGTCGCCACCGTGTTCGGCATCGGTGCCGACATGGGCTTTGGCGTGCTGCACCTCAACGCCGGCCTGACCCACCTGTTCAACGTGCCGCACTCCAACCTGGTGCAGATCATCCTGGTGGCCAGCATGATGGGCGCCGCGGTGGCGGTGGCGGTGTCCGGCGTGGAAAAGGGCGTGCGCTGGATGGCCAACATCAACATGCTGCTGGCCATCGCGCTGGTGCTGTTCATGCTGTGCGCCGGCCCCACCCAGTACCTGCTCAGTACGCTCATGCAGAACCTGGGCGATTACCTGGGCAGCGTGGTCGGCAAGAGTTTCGATGTCTACGCCTACGGCGGCCGCCCGGAATGGCTGGGCGGCTGGACGGTGTTCTACTGGGCCTGGTGGATCGGCTGGGCGCCGTTCGTGGGCCTGTTCATCGCGCGCATCTCGCGCGGCCGCACCATCCGCGAATTCGTATTCGGCGTGCTGCTGATTCCGCTCGGTTTCACCCTGGCGTGGCTGTCGATCTTCGGCAACAGCGCGCTGGACCAGGTGCTGCACCATGGCCAGCAGCAGCTGGCACAGCTGGCGGTGGATGATCCGCCCACGGTGCTGTACGCGCTGCTGGATGGTTACCCGTGGAGCAAGGCGGTGATCGCGTTGACCGTGCTGGTCAGCTTCATCTTCTTCGTGACGTCAGCCGATTCGGGGGCGGTGGTGCTGTCCACGTTGTCCTCGCACGGTGGTGCGCCCGAGGACGATGGCCCGCGCTGGCTGCGCGTGTTCTGGGGCACGGTGATCGCGGTGCTGACCGCCGGCCTGCTGCTGGCCGGCAGCATCGACGCATTGAAGTCGGCGGTGGTGCTGGCCTCGCTGCCATTCTCGGCGGTGCTGCTGCTGATGATGTGGGGCCTGACCCGCGCCTTCAGCGATGAATCGCACCGCGAGCGGGCGCAGCAGTTCCGGCCATCACCGCTGATTGGGGATGACCGCCACCACCAGGGCTGGCGCCAGCGCCTGAGCCAGGCCATGCACTTCCCGGTGCGCGACCAGGTCTACCGCTTCATGGATGACACGGTGAAGCCGGCGATGGAAGCGGTGGCCGAGCAGCTACAAGGGCAGGGCTGGGAAGTGGTCACGCGCTTCGAGGCCGGTGACATGGAGCTGTCGGTCAACCACGGCGAGCAGCAGGACTTCCAGTACCGGGTGATCCTCAGCGGCTACCTGACCCCGTCCTTCGCCGCCCAGCAGCTGCGCAACCAGCGCTACTACCGCGCAGAGGTGCATCTGTTCGAAGGCAGCCAGGATTACGACCTGGTGGGCTACAGCCGCAAGCAGATCATCAACGACATCATCAGCCAGTACGAACGGCACCTGCAGTTCCTGCATCTGAGCCGTTGATGGGTGGGTGCGGACCGTTGGTCCTCACCTCCGTGGGGGGGGGGGGGGCCCCCCCGCCCCCCCCCCCCCCCCCCCGCCCCCCCCCCCCCCCCACCCCCCCCCCCCCCCCCCCCCCCCCCCCCCCCCCCCCC
>NZ_JAMOKY010000014.1:0-82730 GCF_024499815.1 Stenotrophomonas testudinis
GGCGGGTTGGGCAGGACGCCCAACCCCGGTCTTGCCGTGTGCGCAGGACAGCGCACACGAGCAAGGCGCCATCGAGCCCCCAGGGAAGGGGTTTACGGCGTGTCCCGGGCAGCCTCACCCGCCCGTGCGCTGCAGCACACCGACATACCGACCGGCAACGCTTTGAACCTTACAGCGCCTCGAAAATACCCGCCGCGCCCATGCCCGTGCCGATGCACATCGTCACCATGCCGTACTTCTGCTGGCGACGACGCAGGCCGTGCAGCAGGGTCGCGGTACGGATCGCGCCGGTCGCACCCAGTGGATGACCCAGGGCGATCGCGCCGCCCAGCGGGTTGACCTTGCTCGGGTCCAGGCCGCAATCGCGGATCACCGCCAGCGACTGCGCGGCGAACGCTTCGTTGAGCTCGATCCAGTCCAGCTGGTCCTGGGTCAGGCCGGCCTGCTTCAGTGCCTTCGGGATCGCGGCGATCGGGCCGATGCCCATCACTTCCGGGCGCACGCCGGCCACCGAGAAGCTGACGAAACGGGCCAGCGGGGTCAGGCCGTAATCCTTGATCGCCTGTTCCGAGGCCAGCAGCACCGCGCCGGCGCCGTCGCTCATCTGCGAGGAGTTGCCGGCGGTAACCGTGCCGCCGAACTGGCCGTTGCGGAACACGGGGCGCAGCTTGGCCAGGCCTTCGGCCGAGGAGTCCGGACGCGGGCCTTCGTCGGTGTCGGCAACCTTGTTGCGGGTGATGATGCGCTGGCCGTCGGCCAGGTCCGGCAGGTGCGAGACGATCTCGTACGGGCTGATCTCATCCTTGAACTCGCCGTTCTGGATGGCGGCCATGGCCTTCTGGTGCGAGGCGAGTGCAAAGGCGTCCTGGTCTTCGCGCGAGACCTTCCACTCTTCGGCCACCTTCTCGGCGGTGATGCCCATGCCGTAGGCGATGGCCACGTGGTCGTTGTCGAACACGCTCGGTGCCATCGCGATCTTGTTGCCCATCATCGGCACCATCGACATCGATTCGGTGCCGCCGGCCAGCATCAGGTCGGCGTTACCCAGGCGGATCGCGTCGGCGGCCTGCGCCACGGCCTGCAGGCCGGAGGAGCAGAAGCGGTTCACGGTCTGCGCGGCAATCGTGTTCGGCAGGCCGGCCAGCAGCACGCCGATGCGCGCCACGTTCATGCCCTGCTCGGCTTCCGGCATGGCGCAGCCGATGATCGCGTCATCGATGCGGTTGACGTCCACGCCCGGGGCCTGGGCGACGACGCTGCGCAGCACGTGCGCAAGCATGTCGTCGGGGCGGGTGTTGCGGAACATGCCCTTGGGCGCCTTGCCAACCGGGGTGCGGGTGGCGGCGACGATGTAGGCGTCCTGGATTTGCTTGGTCATTGCGGTGATCTCTCGAATAGGTTTTGTAGAGTCGAGCCATGCTCGACTGCCACAGCAGGTGGTGCCGGCCGCAGCCGGCACCCGCCATCAATCAGTTACGCAGCGGCTTGCCGGTCTTCAGCATGTGCGCGATGCGGGCCTGGGTCTTTTCCTGCTGGGCCAGTTCGACGAAGTGCTTGCGCTCCAGGGTCAGCAGCCACTCTTCGTCCACCAGGGTGCCGCGGTCGACCTTGCCGCCGCACAGCACGGTGGCGATGCGCTCGGCGATCTCGTAGTCGTACGGGCTGATGAAACGGCCTTCCAGCATGTTGACCAGCATCATCTTGAAAGTGGCGATGCCCACGTCACCGGCCACCTGGATGCGGCGTGCCGGCAGCGGCGGGCGGTAACCGGCTTCGGCCAGTGCACGTGCTTCGGCCTTGGCGATGTACAGCGCCTCGTAGCTGTTGAACACCACCTTGTCGGTGCTGCGCAGCAGGCCCAGTTCCTGGGCGTTGACCGCCGAGTTGGACACCTTGGCCATCGCCACGGTCTCGAAGGTCTTCTTCAGTTCGGCGAACACGTCACCGCCCGGGCCGGCCGCCTGCGAGGCACGCACGGCCAGTTCCTTCAGGCCGCCACCAGCCGGCAGCAGGCCAACGCCGGCCTCGACCAGGCCGATGTAGCTTTCCAGGAAGGCCACGGTCTTGGCGCTGTGCATCTGGAACTCGCAGCCGCCACCCAGGGCCAGGCCACGCACAGCGGCCACCACCGGCACCAGCGAGTACTTGATGCGTTGGCTGGTGCGCTGGAAGTTGGCGACCATCTCTTCGAACTGGTCGACCTTGCCGGCCTGCAGCAGGCCGAGCGCACCGGCCAGGTCGGCACCGGCGGAGAAGGGTTCCTTCTGCTGCCAGATCACCAGTCCCTGGAAATCCTTCTCGGCGCGGCTGACGCATTCCTGCAGGCCATCGAGCACCTGGTCGGAGACGGTGTTCATCTTGGTCTTGAAGCTGACCACGGCGATGCCGTCGCCGTCGTGCCACATGCGCAGGCCGTCGTTCTCGAACACGGTCTCGCCCGGCGCGAACTTCTCGCCCAGCAACGGATCCGGGAAGCGCTGGCGCTGGTACACCGGCAGCGCCGAACGCGGCAGCTTGGCGTTGCGCGACGGGCTGTAGCTGCCTTCGGCAGCGTGCACGCCGTCGCGGCCATCGAACACCCAGTCCGGCAGCGGGGCGCTGCTCATGCTCTTGCCGGCGACGATGTCATCGGCGATCCACTGTGCGACCTGCTTCCAGCCGGCGGCCTGCCAGGTTTCGAACGGTCCCAGCGACCAGCCGTAGCCCCAGCGGATGGCCAGGTCGACATCGCGCGCGGTCTCGGCGATGTCCGCCAGGTGGTAGGCGCTGTAGTGGAACAGGTCGCGGAAGGTCGCCCACAGGAACTGCGCCTGCGGGTGCTGGCTTTCGCGCAGCTTGGCGAACTTCTCGGCCGGGTTCTTGATCTTCAGGATCTCGACCACTTCCGGTGCGGCGGTGCGGTCGGCCGGGCGGTAGTCCTGCTTTTCCAGGTCGAGAACCACGATGTCCTTGCCGACCTTGCGGAAGATGCCGGCGCCGGTCTTCTGGCCCAGCGCGCCCTTGGAAATCAGCGCGTCCAGCCACTTCGGCGACTTGAAGTACTCATGCCACGGGTCATTCGGCAGGGTGTCGCCCATGGTCTTGATGACGTGGGCCATGGTGTCCAGGCCGACCACGTCGGAGGTGCGGTAGGTGGCCGACTTCGGGCGGCCGACCAGCGGGCCGGTCAGGCCGTCCACTTCATCGAAGCCCAGGCCGAATTCCTGGGTGTGGTGGATGGTGGACAGGATCGAGAACACGCCAATGCGGTTGCCGATGAAGTTCGGGGTGTCCTTGGCGTACACCACGCCCTTGCCCAGGGTGGTGACCAGGAATGCTTCCAGGCCTTCCAGTACGGCGGCGTCGGTGGTGGTGGCCGGGATCAGCTCGGCCAGGTGCATGTAACGCGGCGGGTTGAAGAAATGCACGCCGCAGAAGCGGTGGCGCAGCTGCTCCGGCAGCACGTCGGCTAGCTTGTTGATGCCCAGGCCCGAGGTGTTGGAAGCCAGCACCGCGTGGTCGGCCACGAACGGGGCGATCTTCTTGTACAGGTCCTGCTTCCAGTCCATGCGCTCGGCGATGGCCTCGATGATCAGGTCGCAGCCCTTCAGCTGGTCCAGGCCCGACTCGTAGTTGGCCGGGGTGATGGCTTCAGCCAGCGACTTGCTGGCCAGCGGCGCCGGGCTCAGCTTGCCCAGGTTGGCGATCGCCTTCAGCACGATGCCGTCGGCCGGACCTTCCTTGGCAGGCAGGTCGAACAGCACGGTGTCGACGCCAGCGTTGGTGAGGTGGGCGGCGATCTGGGCACCCATGACGCCGGCACCCAGCACGGCGGCGCGGCGGACTAGCAGGGAATTGGACATGGTGTAGGGCCTTTGTTGGTCAGCAGTTACTGGGTGGGTCACACCCGGTGGAATCACGGGGAAGCGGGCAGGGCGCTGCCGCGTGCGGCGGCGCGGAACCCGGCTTCGGCGAAATGGATCAGTTCATGGGCGGCATGGGCACGATGCGCCGCTTCGGTGACGCCTGCGGGTCGCTTGATCAGGCCGAAATCTGCCATGGCGTAGGTGAGCGAACCGGCCAGGAAATCCAAGCGCCAGTACAGCTCTTCTTTGCTCAGTCCCGGCACGCACTCGGCAATGGCCTTGCCGAACGCGCGCAGCACGTGGCCGTAGTGGTCGGACAGGAACTTGCGCAGGTTGTCGTTCTTCTCGGCGTAGGCGCGGGCGATCACCCGCACGAAGGCGCCGCCGCTCTGCCGGTCCTGGGCCATGGCCAGGGCAGGCTCGACGAAGGCCGCCAGCACCGGGCGCAGCTGGCCGGGGTGTTCGCTGCGGGCGCGCTCGAGCTGGGCCAGGCGCACGCTGGTCATCTCGTCCATGCGCCGGCGGAAGACCTCGTTGACCAGGTTTTCCTTGGAGCCGAAGTGGTAGTTGACCGCCGCGATGTTGACGTCGGCCTGGCTGGTGACCTGGCGCAGGGACGTGCCAGCGAAGCCATGCAGGGCGAACAGCTCCTCGGCGGCGCCGAGGATCCGGTCCTTGGTCGAGAAGTGGGCGGGCTTGGCCATGGGGTGGCGGACCTTAATCAAACGATTGTTTGATACTAGGACCAGACGGGGGCGTATGGCATTTTGCAGTGCAGCAAAATGGCGGCGGCGGTCAGAATCCGCTCAGGTGGGTGAATAGGTGGGCGTGAACCTGTAGAGCCGAGCCCGCGCTCGGCTGCTTCTCGGCCCAAAGGCCAGCCGAGCATGGGCTCGGCTCTACACGAGGGCCGCAGGCCCTCTACCACCCGGCCGCGTTATCTCTTACAATTCGCCTACGTTTATCAGGCTAAGCCCGCGTCCCGACGCGGGTTTTTTTCATGTTACCCTTCGGGCCATCAGCGGCCCGATTCCATTGGAGACATCCCATGGCGCTGGAGCGCACCCTTTCGATCATCAAGCCGGACGCCGTTGCCAAGAACGTCATCGGCGAAATCTACGCACGCTTCGAGAAGGCCGGCCTGAAGGTCGTGGCTGCTAAGTACAAGCAGCTGTCGCGTCGTGAAGCCGAAGGCTTCTACGCCGTGCACCGCGAGCGTCCGTTCTTCAACGCGCTGGTCGAGTTCATGATCTCCGGCCCGGTGATGATCCAGGCCCTGGAAGGCGAGAACGCCGTCCTGGCCCACCGCGATCTGCTGGGCGCCACCAACCCGAAGGAAGCCGCCGCAGGCACCATCCGCGCCGACTTCGCTGAATCCATCGATGCCAATGCCGCCCACGGCTCGGACTCGGTCGAGAATGCAGCGATTGAAATCGCCTACTTCTTCGCCGCCACCGAAGTCGTCTCGCGCTGAGAGTAATGCCGTGAACGAGGTCGTACAGTCCCCCGCCATCCAGCCGCTGCCGAAGTCGGCACCCGCGGCTGGCAAGCAGAACCTGCTCGACCTCGATCGCGCGGGCCTGGAGAAGTTCTTCGTCGAGGTTCTCGGCGAAAAGAAGTTCCGTGCCCATCAGGTGATGAAGTGGATCCATCATCGCTACGTCACCGATTTCGATGAAATGACCGACCTCGGCAAGGTCCTGCGCGCCAAGCTGCAGGCCCATGCCGAGGTGCTGGTTCCGAACATCGTGTTCGACAAGCCCTCCGCCGACGGCACCCACAAGTGGCTGCTGGCGATGGGCGTGGATGGCAAGAACGCCATCGAGACCGTGTACATCCCCGACAAGACCCGCGGCACGCTGTGCGTGTCCTCGCAGGTCGGTTGCGGCCTGAACTGCACGTTCTGCTCCACCGCCACCCAGGGCTTCAACCGCAACCTGACCACCGCCGAGATCATCGGGCAGGTGTGGGTTGCCGCACGCCACCTGGGCAACGTGCCGCACCAGATGCGCCGCCTCACCAACGTGGTGATGATGGGCATGGGCGAGCCGCTGATGAATTTCGACAACGTCGTGCGCGCCATGAGCGTGATGCGCGACGACCTGGGCTACGGCCTGGCCAACAAGCGCGTGACCCTGTCGACCTCTGGCCTGGTGCCGCAGATCGACCGCCTGTCCACCGAAAGCGACGTGTCGCTGGCGGTGTCGCTGCACGCGCCGAACGATGCGCTGCGCGAAACGCTGGTGCCGCTCAACAAGAAGTATCCGATCGCCGAGCTGATGGCTTCGTGCGCACGCTACCTGCGCGCCAACAAGCGCCGCGAATCGGTGACCTTCGAATACACCCTGATGAAGGGCATCAACGACAAACCCGAGCATGCCCGTGAACTGGCCCGCCTGATGCGCCAGTTCGACAATGCGGTGCAGGCCAAGGATTCGGGCAAGGTCAACCTGATCCCGTTCAACCCGTTCCCGGGCACCCGCTACGAGCGTTCGGAAGAAGCGCACATCCGCGCCTTCCAGAAGATACTGCTCGACAGCAACGTGCTGACGATGGTCCGCCGCACCCGTGGCGACGACATCGACGCCGCCTGTGGCCAGCTCAAGGGCCAGGTGATGGACCGCACCCGCCGCCAGGCGGAATTCAACAAGACGTTGCAGGCAGGGAAGGGGAGCGATGCGGCCGCGTGACCGTCTCTGGCCAGTCCTGATCGCAGGGGTGCTGGCCGTTTCGGCCAGTGGCTGCAGCAAGACCACCAAGTCGCACCTCCCCGAGGAATACAGCCGCGGTGGTGACATCGCCCCGGAGCGCCACGTGCGCGATGCGCCGGGCGTCCGCGAGGAATTCCGTTACCAGGACCAGCTCGCGCTGGCAGCCCGCGACATGCAGGTGGGCAACCTGGACGAGGCCGAGCGCAAGGTGCGCCAGGCCATCAAGCTCAAGCCCAAGGGCGTGGACGGGGTGATGCTGCTGGCCGGCATCGACGACCGTCGCGGCCGCACGCAGCAGGCAGGCGAGGGTTTCCGCCGCGCCGCCGAACTGGCGCCGCAGCGCGGTGACGTGCTCAACAATTACGGTGCCTGGCTGTGCCAGCACGGCAATGCCGCCGAATCGCTGGTGTGGTTCGACCGTGCGCTGCAGCTGCCGGGCAGTGCTTCGGCAGGCGGCACGCTGGCCAATGCCGGCAGCTGTGCGCTGGATGCGGGGCAGGTGGAACGCGCCGAGCGCGACCTGCGTGCGGCCCTGGTCACGGTGCCGGCCAACCCGGTCGCGCTCGAGGCGATGGCGCAGCTCAACGTCCGGCGTGGCCGGTTCTTCGAGGCGCGCGCCTTCGCCGAACGTAGGATTGCGGCTGCACCGGCCACACGTTCCGTGTTACAACTTGCGTCTGAAATCGAGGCGCGACTGGGCGATCAGGCGGCATCCGATCGTTATCTGCAGCGGATTCGACAGGAATTTCCGCAGGACGCGGGCTCCTAACCTCCAGGGTTGATGCATTGTGATTGATGACCAGACTGTGAGCGCTCTCGATACTGCGGCCGGCTGCGGCACCCGCCTGCGCCAGGCCCGCGAGGCGGCCGGACTGACCCTTGACGATGTCGGCCAGCGCCTGCGCATGCCGGTCCAGGTGGTCAAGTCGCTTGAAGAGGAACAGTGGCAGAAGCTCGGCGCCCCGGTATTCGTCCGTGGCCAGCTGCGCAGCTATGCGCGCCTGCTGAACGTGGATATCAGCCAGCTGTTGGAGCAGGCCCAGGTCGGTGCGGTCGTTCCGCCCACCCTGGTCAGCCATACCCATACCCCGCGTGCCCGCCGCATCGCCGAGAACCTCGGCAGGCGCATGCTCTATGTCGGTATCACCGCAGTGCTGGCGGTGCCGGTGTGGTTTGCCACCCGCGGCCACTTCGACAACACCCCGACGACCCCGAACACGGCCTCGCTGGACGTGGTGCCGGCCGCCGTGCCGGTGGCCCCGTCCTCGGTCGGCAACGAGCCGTCGGCCGCCAGTGCCGAGCCGGCGGTTGCCGCCGCCAAACCGGCAGCCACCCCCTACGTGGCCTCGCTGGCCCCGGTGCCGCGTCCGGCCCCGGCCGCCCCGGCCACCGCCAACCTGGACATGCAGTTCAGTGGCGACAGCTGGGTCGATATTGCAGGCCCCGATGGCGGCTCGGTCGAGAAGGCGCTGATCAAGGCCGGCGAAACCCGCAGCTTCACCCCCGGCCAGGTGAGCCGCGTGACCTTGGGCAACGCCTCGGCGGTCCAGGTTCAGCAGAACGGCGCTATCGTCGATCTGACCCCCTACCAGCGAGCCAACGTGGCCCGCTTTCAGGTATCCTCTGAAGGCTCCGTTGTCCCGGTTTCGCACTGAGACGCGGTTTCACCACCTTCGATAATCCCAATGGTCCCTCCCTACGGGCGGGGCGAGAGTACGCATGGCGATCGACGATCTGCTCGACGAGCACGAACAAAGTGAACGTGTCCGCAGCTGGCTGCGGAAGAATGGCGCCAGCATCCTCGGTGGCGTAGCGATCGCCATCGGCGCCATTGCCGGCTGGCAGTGGTACCAGACCCAACAGGGCGGCAAGCTGGCCTCGGCCAATGTCGAGTACCAGAAGGCACTGGTTGGCCTGCAGGGCAACAAGCTGGATGACGCGGCAAAGGCAGTCAAGGCGCTGGAGGCTGGTCCGTCCAGCATCTACGGCGATCTGGCGGCCCTGCAGCTGGCCAAGGCCCAGGTCGACGCCGGCAAGAATGAAGAAGCACTGGCCACCCTGCGCGCCGTGAAGGTCGAAGGCGACCTGCAGCGCGTGGTCGACCAGCGCGTGGCCCGCCTGCTGGTGGCCACCGGCAAGAGCGACGAAGCGATCAAGCTGCTTGGCAGCGCCACCGACAGCGGCAGCCTGGAAATCCAGGGCGATGCGCTGCTGGCGCAGGGCAAGCGTGACGCGGCCCGTGAGCAGTATGAGAAGGCGCTTAAGACGCTGGACGTGGCAGCACCGCAGCGGCGCGTGCTGGAAACCAAGGTTATGGACGCTGGCGGCACCGTCGCCGCCCCTGCGGAGTCGGTTTGATGAGTCAGAAGGTCATGATTACGCGCGTCGCCTCCGTCCTGCTGCTGGGCATGGCATTGACCGGCTGCAGCACCATGAAGGGCTGGTTCGCTGGTAAGGATGCCGCCGCCAAGAAGGCACAGGAGCCGGCCGAACTGGTCAAGTTCGAGCCGACCCTGAAGGTCAACAAGGCCTGGTCGGTCAACCTGGGCAAGGGTGAGCGCCGCATCGGCGTGCGCCAGGGCCCGGCCGTGGCCAACGGCCACGTGTTCGCTGCGGCGATCACCGGTGGCGTGCACGCCATCGACCTGCAGACCGGCAAGAAGGTCTGGACCTGGGAGCCGCAGAAAGAAAAGAAGAAGGCCAAGCTGCGCCTGTCCGGCGGCCCGGGTGTCGGCGAGAACCTGGTGGTCATCGGTACCCTCGATGGCCAGGTGATCGCGCTGGACATCAACGATGGCAGCGAGAAGTGGCGCGCCCGCGTGCCGGGCGAAGTGATCTCGGCCCCGGCTGTGTCGCAGGGCCTGGTGTTCGTGCGCAGCAATGATGGCCGCGTCACCGCGTTCGAAGCCTCCAACGGCACCCAGAAGTGGTTCAACCCCAGCGAGCTGCCGGCGCTGACCGTGCGTGGCAACGCGCCGGTGGTCACCGGTCCGGGCGTGCTGTTCATCGGCAAGGATGACGGCGCTGTCGCCGCCCTGGCCATGCAGGACGGCCGCACCCTGTGGGACCAGACCGTGGGCAGCCCCGAAGGCCGTACCGAGCTGGACCGCATGGCCGACGTCGACGGCGCTCCGGTGCTGGAAGGCAATACGCTGTTCGTGAGCAGCTTCAAGAACCAGACCATGGCCATCGAAGGCCCGACCGGTCGCCCGCTGTGGGCGCGCGACCATGGCGGTGCCGGCGGCGTGGCGGTGTCTTCGGGCAATGTGTTCGTTACCGACCCCAAGGGCGGCGTGTTCGGCCTGGACAAGGCCAGCGGCACCGCGATGTGGTCGCAGACCGGTCTGGCGCGTCGTTCGCTGACCGGCCCTGCGCTGCAGGGTGATTACGTGGTGGTCGGTGACTACAAGGGATACCTGCATTGGCTGCAGGCCTCCGACGGCGCGATGGCGGCGCGGGCCAAGAGCGGCGGTGACGCCCTGCTGGCCCAGCCAATCGTCGTCGACGGGGTGCTGCTGGTGCAGAATGTTGACGGCAAGCTGACCGCGTTCCGGTTGGCAAATTAATACGGAGTAACCGCGATGCTGCCTTTGGTCGCCCTGGTTGGACGGCCGAATGTCGGCAAGTCGACCATTTTCAATGCGTTGACCCGCACGCGTGACGCCCTGGTCCATGACCAGCCCGGCGTCACCCGTGATCGCAACTACGGCGTCTGCCGTCTGGACGAGGACAACCATTTCCTCGTCGTGGACACCGGCGGTATTGCCGAGGAAGAGGAAGGCCTGGCGGGCGCTACCACGCGCCAGGCTCGCGCCGCTGCGGCCGAAGCCGATCTGATCCTGTTCGTCGTTGATGCCCGCGAGGGCACCTCGGCGATGGATGACGAGATCCTGGCGTGGCTGCGCAAGCTGTCGCGCCCGACGCTGCTGCTGATCAACAAGATCGACGGCACCGACGAGGACACCGTCCGCTCGGAATTCGCCCGTTACGGCTTCAGCGAAATGCTGACCGTGTCTGCCGCCCATCGCCAGGGTCTGGATGACCTGATGGACGAGGTGATCCAGCGCCTGCCCGAAGAAGGCAGCGGCGAAGAGCTGGACAACGATCCGAACCGCATCCGCATCGCCTTCGTCGGCCGCCCCAACGTGGGCAAGTCGACGCTGGTCAATCGCATCCTCGGCGAAGAGCGCATGATCGCCTCGGACGTGCCGGGCACCACGCGCGACTCGATCGCCGTGGACCTGGAGCGTGACGGTCGCGAATACCGCCTGATCGATACCGCCGGCCTGCGCCGTCGTTCGCGCGTGGATGAGGTCGTCGAGAAGTTCTCGGTGGTCAAGACCATGCAGTCCATCGAGCAGTGCCAAGTGGCCGTTCTGATGCTGGACGCCACAGAAGGCGTGACCGACCAGGATGCCACCGTGCTGGGCGCGGTGCTGGATGCCGGCCGTGCGCTGGTCATCGCCATCAACAAGTGGGATGGCCTGACCGAGTACCAGCGCGAGCAGGCGGAAACGATGCTGTCGCTGCGCCTGGGCTTCGTGCCGTGGGCCGAGTCGGTGCGCATTTCGGCCAAGCATGGTTCGGGCCTGCGTGAGCTGTTCCGTGCGGTGCACCGCGCGCACGAATCGGCGAACAAGACCTTCACCACCAGCGAAGTGAACAAGGCGCTGGAAATGGCTTACGAGACCAACCCGCCGCCGACCATCCGCGGCCACGTCTCCAAGCTGCGTTACGTGCACCCGGCCGGTGCCAACCCGCCGACGTTCATCGTGCACGGCACGCGCCTGAAGGAACTGCAGGAATCGTACAAGCGCTACCTGGAGAACTTCTTCCGCAAGCGCTTCAAGCTGATCGGCACGCCGGTGAGCTTCATCTTCCGCGAGGGTACCAACCCGTACGAGGGCAAGAAGAACGTCCTCACCGAGCGGCAGGTCAAGGCCAAGCGGCGCTTGATGAAGCACGTCAAGGGCAAGTGATTCACAAGAAGGCGGCCGCAGGGCCGTCTTTTTCGTTGGTGGCGCCGGGCCATGCCCGGCGGATCCCTGCGTGCCGCTGCGCTCGCCGGGCATGGCCCGGCGCTACCGTGTAGAGCCGAGCCCATGCTCGGCTCAGCATGGGGTCGGCTCTACAATGGGCGCATGAGCATTCCAGAGCTTTCCCCGCAGCAGGCGCGGGCGCGTGTGGCCCGCGGTGCGGTGCTGATCGATGTGCGCCAGGCGCACGAGCGCGCCGGTGGCATGGCCGAGGGCGCGCGTGGCGTGGCCAAGGATGATCTGCTGGCCGATCCGACCGCGCACCTGCCGGTCCAGGGCCAGGACATCCTGCTGATCTGCCAGAGTGGCAAGCGCTCCGCCGACGCCGCGCAGGCGCTGCTGGCCGCAGGCTATTCAAACGTGGCGTCCGTGGCCGGCGGCACCGTGGCTTGGCGCGAGCAGGGGCTGCCGCTGGTGCAGCCGATGCTGGATGCCGCTGACCGCGACTTCTACGACCGCTACTCACGCCATCTGCTGCTGCCGCAGGTAGGCGAGGCTGGCCAGCGCCGCCTGCAGCAGTCGCGCGTGCTGGTGCTTGGAGCCGGTGGCCTGGGTGCACCGGCTGGCTTCTATCTGGCTGCGGCCGGCGTAGGGCACCTGCGCTTTGCCGACCATGACCGGGTCGAGCGCAGCAACCTGCACCGGCAGATCGTGCATACCGAGGCCAGCGTCGGCCAGCTGAAGGTGGATTCGGCGCGCGAACGGCTGCTGGCGTTGAACCCGTCCATCGAGGTCGAGGCCGTGTCCGAGCGGGTGACCTCGGAGAACGTCGATCGCGTGCTGGAGGGGGTGGACGTCGTGCTGGACGGCTCGGACAACTTCCCGCTGCGCTACCTGCTCAACGACGCCTGCATCAAGCACGCCAAGCCCATGGTCTATGCCGCCATCGAGCGCTTTGATGGGCAGGTAAGCGTGTTTGATGCCGGCCGCCAGCGTGGCGTGGCCCCGTGCTACCGCTGCCTGTTCCCTGAGCCGCCGGCGCCCGAGTTCGCGCCCAACTGCTCCGAGGCGGGCGTGCTGGGCGTCCTGCCCGGCCTGGCCGGGGTGCTGCAGGCCACCGAGGTGCTGAAGCTGCTGCTGGGCATCGGCGAGCCGCTGGTCGGCCGTCTGCTGCGCTTCGATGCGCTGGGCATGCGCTTCCGCGAAACCCGCATCCAGCCTGATCACCAGTGCCCGGTGTGTGCGCCTGGGGTGCCGTTCCCGGGGTATATCGATTACGCCGCGTTCTGCCGGGGCTGATCTCTGTAGAGTCGAGCCATGCTCGACTGCCCTGCGCGGTTGGCCAAAGGCAGTCGAGCATGGCTCGACTCTACAGGGCGCGATTTCGGAACGATGCTGGGTATCAATTGCACCATCGTTCCATTTCCGGCACAAGCAAACGCAACGTCGATGCTATTGCCGTCAGAAAACTTGCTCTATCGTTGAGGCCGATTTCGGTTTTCGGGGATACACCGCATGGCGGTAGAAGCAGCGACCAGCGAACTGGTCAAGGTCGTCGCCCTGTTGGGCGCGGCAGTGGTGATGGTGCCCCTGTTCCGCAGGCTCGGCCTGGGTTCGGTGCTGGGTTACTTCGCCGCGGGCCTGGCGATCGGACCGTTCGGCCTGGGCTGGTTCTCCGACCCGCAGGCGATCCTGCATACGGCCGAGCTTGGCGTGGTGATGTTCCTGTTCGTCATCGGCCTGGAAATGCGCCCCTCGCACCTGTGGAGCCTGCGCAAGGAGATCTTCGGGCTGGGCACGCTGCAGATCGTCACCTGTGCGCTGGTGCTGACCAGCATCGCCAAACTGTTCGGCCTGCCGTGGCAGGTCGCCTTCATCGGCGCCACCGGCTTCGTGCTCACCTCCACAGCGGTGGTGATGCAGCTGCTGGCCGAGCGCGGTGACATCGCGCTGCCGTCGGGGCAGAAGATCGTCTCGATCCTGCTGTTTGAAGACCTGCTGATCGTGCCGCTGCTGGCCCTGGTCGCGTGGATGGCGCCGAGCGCCGGCAATGCCGATGGCGAGGGCTCGCGCTGGTTGTCGGTGGCGATCGGCGTGGGTGCCATCGTCGGCCTGGTGCTGGTCGGCCGCTTCCTGCTCAATCCGCTGTTCCGCCTGCTTGCCGAATCGAAAGCACGCGAAGTGATGACCGCTGCCGCGCTGCTCGTCGTGCTGGGTGCGGCGCTGCTGATGCAGCTGTCCGGCCTGTCGATGGCGATGGGCGCGTTCCTCGCCGGCGTGCTGCTGAGCGAATCCACCTTCCGCCACCAGATCGAGGCGGACATCGAGCCGTTCCGCGGCATCCTGCTGGGCCTGTTCTTCCTCAGCGTGGGCATGGCGCTGGACCTGGGCGTGGTGGCCGGCAACTGGCCGATGATCGTCGGCCTGGTGCTGGCGCTGATGGCGGCCAAGGCGTTGTGCATCTACGTGGTAGCGCGGGTGATGGGCAGCGACCACGCGCAGGCGATGGACCGTGGCGTGCTGATGGCGCAGGGCGGCGAATTCGCCTTCGTGCTGTTCTCCGCCGCGGCCAGCGCCGGCGTCATCAACATGGACATCAATGCCAACTTCACCGCCGTGGTGGTGCTGTCGATGGCGCTGACCCCGCTGGTGGTGCTGGTCTACAAGCGCGTGGCGCCGAAGCCCGAGGTCAGCCTGGAAGGCGTGGACACCGCCGACGGCCTGTCCGGCAGCGTGCTGATGATCGGCTTCGGCCGCTTCGGCCAGGTGGCCAGCCAGTCGCTGCTGGCCCGCGACGTGGACGTGACCATCATCGACAACGACGTCGAGATGATCCACAACGCCGAGCGCTTCGGTTTCAAGATCTATTACGGCGATGGCACGCGTCTTGACGTGCTGCATGCCTCCGGCGCCGGTACCGCGCGGGCGATCGCGGTGTGCGTGAACAATGCCGAGGATGCCGACCGCATCGTCGAGCTGGTCGCGCACGAGTTCCCGCAGGCCAAGCTGCTGGTGCGCTCGTTCGACCGCGAGCACTCGCTGCGCCTGATCCATGCGGGCGTCGATTTCCAGATCCGCGAGACGTTTGAATCGGCGCTGATGTTCGGCCAGGCCGCGCTGATGGAGCTGGGTGCGGACGAGGAGGATGCGCAGGAGATCGCCGAGCAGATCCGCGAGCGTGATGCCGAGCGCTTCGAACTGGAAATGGCCGGCGGCAGCCTGCGTGCCGGCGCGCACATGGTGTTCGGCAGCGCGCTGCCGGGCGTGCCGACCCCGACCCCGTTCACCGCGCCCAAGCGCAAGGCCCGCACGTTGAACGCGGACCAGGTGCCGGAAGAGGAAGAGTAGAGCCGAGCCCATGCTCGGCTTGCTCTTCGGTCAGGTTGCGATAAAGCCGCGCTGCGCGCGTGAGCCGACATTAGGCTCGGCTCTACAAGGGCGGGCGGACCGGTGCCGTGGCGGTGGGCGAGGGGGCCTGAATCAGGGACAATAGCGTCCCCGCCGCCGCCCGCCCCCGCATTCGATGACTGACTCCGCCTCCCAGCCTCCTGCCCGCATCCTCGATGGCCGCCGTATTGCCGAGGACCTGCTCGACAGCCTGAAGGTGCGCGTCGACGCCCGCGTGGCCGCCGGTGGCAGCCGCCCCGGCCTGGCCGTGGTGCTGGTCGGTGGCGACCCGGCCTCCACCGTGTACGTGCGCAACAAGCGCCGCGCGGCCGAAAAGGTCGGTATCGAAGCGCACGACTACGATCTGCCGGCCGGCACCAGCGAAGCCGAACTGCTGGCCCTGATCGACCAGCTCAATGCAGACCCGAAGATCAACGGCATCCTGATCCAGCTGCCGCTGCCGGGCATTCCCGACGCGCGCCGGCTGATCCAGCGCATCGACCCGCGCAAGGACGTGGACGGCTTCCACCCGGAAAACGTCGGCCACCTGGCCCTGCGTGAATTCGGCCTGCGCCCGTGCACCCCGCGCGGCATCACCACGCTGCTGGGCCATACCGACCAGCCGGTGCGCGGCCGCAACGCCACCATCGTGGGCGTCAGCAACCACGTCGGCCGGCCGATGGGCCTGGAGCTGCTGATTGCCGGCTGCACCGTCACCAGCTGCCACAAGTTCACCCCGAAGGACGTGCTGGAACAGGCCGTGCGCAACGCCGACATCCTGGTGGTGGCGGTGGGTCGTCCGGGCATCGTGCCGGGCGAGTGGGTGAAGCCGGGCGCGGTGGTGATCGACGTCGGCATCAACCGGCTGGAAGACGGCCGCCTGGTGGGCGACGTCGGGTTCGAGGCTGCGGCTGAGCGGGCGAGCTGGATCACCCCGGTGCCGGGTGGCGTCGGCCCGATGACCGTGGCCACGTTGATGCAGAACACGCTGGAAGCGGCGGAAGCGCTGAGCTGACCCGCCGTTGGTGGGTGCCAACCTCGGTTGGCACCTGGCGGGGACGGGGGCCGCCCCCCTGAATGAATCACCGCCCCGCGCGACGCTGCGGCACCGCTTGGTGGTACCGGGCCTCGGGCCACCTGTAGAGCCGAGCCCATGCTCGGCTCATCGCGGTCTGGCGGAAAGCAGCCGAGCGTGGGCTCGGCTCTACAGGTGAGCGGGTGCGACACTGTGTCGCGCGAAGTTCCAATTCTGGCTACCAAAAATGCTGTTCTTGGCTCCTGAAAAGGGGTAAAATGTCGCGCTTCCCCACATCTCGGGTATGCCGATGCTGCGCATCCAGGCTGAAGCACTCACTTACGACGACGTCTCGCTCGTCCCCGCCCACTCGACCATCCTGCCCAAGGACGTCAACCTCGAAACGCGGTTGACCCGAGACCTGAAGCTCAAGCTTCCGATCCTGTCTGCGGCCATGGATACCGTCACCGAAGCCCGCCTGGCCATCGCCATGGCACAGCTGGGTGGCATGGGCATCATCCACAAGAATCTCAGCCTGGAACAGCAGGCCGCGGAAGTGGCCAAGGTCAAGAAGTTCGAGGCCGGTGTCATCCGCGACCCGATCACCGTCGGCCCGGAAACCACCATCCGCGACGTGCTGGCCCTGACCCAGGCGCACAACATCTCCGGCGTGCCGGTGGTGGGCAGCGACGGCCTGCTGGCCGGCATCGTGACCCATCGCGACATGCGCTTCGAGACCGAGCTGGACGATCCGGTCCGCCACATCATGACCAAGAAGGATCGCCTGATCACGGTCAAGGAAGGCGCCGCGTCTGATGAAGTGCTGCAGCTGCTGCACCGCAACCGCATCGAAAAGGTGCTGGTGGTCAATGATTCGTTCGAACTGCGTGGCCTGATCACCGTCAAGGACATCCAGAAGAACACCGACTTCCCCAACGCCGCCAAGGATCTGTCGACCCGCCTGCTGGTCGGCGCTGCCGTCGGCGTGGGCGGTGACACCGACCGCCGCGTGGAAGCGCTGGTTGCCGCCGGCGTGGACGTGATCGTGGTCGATACCGCGCACGGCCACTCGCAGGGCGTGCTGGACCGCGTTGCTTGGGTGAAGAAGAATTTCCCGCACGTGCAGGTCATCGGTGGCAACATCTGCACCGGCGAAGCCGCACTGGCGCTGCTGGACAGCGGCGCGGACGCCGTGAAGGTCGGCATCGGTCCGGGCTCGATCTGCACCACCCGCGTCGTCGCTGGCGTCGGCGTGCCGCAGGTCACCGCCATCGATCTGGTGGCCGAAGCCCTGCAGGACCGCATCCCGCTCATCGCCGACGGTGGCATCCGTTACTCGGGTGATATCGGCAAGGCGCTGGCCGCCGGTGCCTCGACCATCATGGTCGGCGGCCTGCTGGCCGGTACCGAGGAATCGCCGGGCGAGACGGAGCTGTACCAAGGCCGTTCGTACAAGAGCTACCGCGGTATGGGTTCGCTGGCCGCCATGGAAAAGGGGTCCAAGGACCGCTACTTCCAGGACGCCGCCACCGCCGACAAGCTGGTGCCGGAAGGCATTGAAGGCCGCGTGCCGTACCGCGGCCCGGTGGGTGGCATCATCCACCAGCTGATGGGCGGCCTGCGCGCCACCATGGGCTACGTGGGCTGCGCCACCATCGACGACATGCGCACCAAGCCCAAATTCGTCAAGATCAGCGGCGCCGGCCAGCGTGAGAGCCACGTCCACGACGTGACGATCACCAAAGAGCCGCCGAACTACCGCGCCTGACGCGGGCCGGGCAAAGAGGAACGAGGAAGCTGATTCCCGTTCCTCTTTCTCTATGCGCTGTTGAAAAAGTATTCGAAGTTTTCGTTTTCCCTACTGCATTGCCAGGGCGCCATGACCAACATCCATAACGACAAGATCCTCATCCTCGATTTCGGCGCGCAGTACACGCAGCTGATTGCCCGCCGCATCCGCGAGCTGGGCGTCTACTGCGAAATCTGGGCGTGGGACCACAACCCGGCCGACATCGCGGCGTTTGGCGCCAAGGGCATCATCCTGTCCGGTGGCCCGGAATCGACCACGCTGCCGGGCGCCCCGGCCGCGCCGCAGGAAGTGTTCGACAGCGGCCTGCCGATTTTCGGCATCTGCTACGGCATGCAGACCTTGGCTGCCCAGCTGGGCGGTGCCACCGAAGCCGCTGACCAGCGCGAGTTCGGCCACGCCGAAGTGAACGTGATCAACCCCGATGCGCTGTTCAAGGGCCTGAGCGACCACGGCGGCGAGCCGAAGCTGAATGTCTGGATGAGCCACGGCGACCATGTCTCCGTTGCACCGCCGGGCTTCACCATCACTGCCACCACCGACCGCATTCCGGTGGCCGCCATGGCCAACGAAGAAAAGCGCTGGTACGGCGTGCAGTTCCACCCGGAAGTGACCCACACCCTGCAGGGCCAGGCGCTGCTGCGCCGCTTCGTGGTGGACGTGTGCGGCTGCCAGACCCTGTGGACCGCCGCCAACATCATCGACGACCAGATTGCCCGCGTGCGCGAACAGGTGGGCGATGACGAAGTGATCCTGGGCCTGTCCGGTGGCGTCGATTCGTCCGTGGTGGCTGCGCTGCTGCACAAGGCCATCGGCGAGAAGCTGACCTGCGTGTTCGTGGATACCGGCCTGCTGCGCTGGCAGGAAGGCGACCAGGTGATGGCGATGTTTGCCGAGCACATGGGCGTAAAGGTGGTGCGCGTGAATGCCGCCGACCGTTACTTCGCCGCGCTGGAAGGCGTGAGCGACCCGGAAGCCAAGCGCAAGATCATCGGCAACCTGTTCGTTGAGATCTTCGACGAAGAGTCGAACAAGCTGAAGAACGCCAAGTGGCTGGCGCAGGGCACCATCTACCCGGACGTGATCGAGTCGGCCGGCAGCAAGACCGGCAAGGCGCATGTGATCAAGAGCCACCACAACGTGGGCGGCCTGCCGGAGCACATGAAGCTGGGCCTGGTGGAGCCGCTGCGCGAGCTGTTCAAGGACGAAGTGCGCCGCCTGGGCGTCGAGCTGGGCCTGCCGCGCACCATGGTCTACCGCCATCCGTTCCCGGGCCCGGGCCTGGGCGTGCGTATCCTGGGCGAAGTGAAGCGCGAATACGCCGAACTGCTGGCCAAGGCCGATGCCATCTTCATTGATGAGCTGCGCAAGGCGGACCTGTACGACAAGACCAGCCAGGCGTTTGCCGTGTTCCTGCCGGTGAAGTCGGTGGGCGTGGTGGGCGATGCGCGGGCTTATGAGTGGGTGATTGCGCTGCGGGCCGTGGAGACGATTGACTTCATGACGGCGCATTGGGCGCATCTGCCGTATGAGTTCCTGGGTACGGTGAGCAACCGGATCATCAATGAGTTGCGAGGGGTGTCGCGGGTGGTTTATGACATCTCGGGGAAGCCGCCGGCTACTATTGAGTGGGAATGAGTTGAAAGAACGAGGGCGCCGAGAGGCGCCCTTGTTGTTTACATGGCTTCGTGGATACATTTCGAAAATGTTCTAAAGTGGAAAGGACTTGGGCGATCCAGAACTTCGGGCAAGTCCTGGCGGGGATTGCGGATCGAACACGAGCTAGGAGAAAGGGGTTTAGGATGCAGCATCCCCACGAATTATCATTGGCGATCGCAAATTCTCGAGGAGGCGTTCAGAAAAAGGCTCGATTGATGATCTTCCGTGCGGAAGGAGGGGCATATCCGTTCGGTACTTTTTTCTGTGAGAACGGCTTCTTTCATGCGGATGAAGATATCGCGTTTTCTGTCGTAAAGTGCGGCGGATGGAGGTCGGTTGCCGATAAATTGCCATTTTCTGAATTTGCATGGGCATCTCCCGCGCAAGTTCGAATATTGGGGTCATTACTATTCTGTCAGGTGATTGACGAAGCCTGGGTGCGGCTGTACCCGGTAATTGGTCGGCATTTGGTTTTGGAGCCGGACGAACTCGATCTGGCGGACGTTAATGTCGTCCAGTTGATCAGATCTCGTATTTTGAATTCTTCGGATTTCCTATTGAATCCGAACGGAACTGCAGGTACTCCCGCATCCATTGGTTGTGCGAGATATGATCTGCTGAGCTCGGAATCCGTAGCGATGAGCAGATTTCCAAGCTCATATCGTAGTATCGATCCGAGAAATCTCGTTCTTATGCGCGGCATTCAGGCGCTGGTGAAGTCTGACATGCTTGGGTGCCATCAGGAGTTTGGCGAGGAGTCCGTCCTCTCCATTTATATCGCGATGGATGCTTCGTTCTCCCTGATCCAGAGGGAGCTAATCAAGGCAGGGAACCCAAATCCCTCCGCGAACGACGCCGCTAGATGGTTGCACAGAGTTTTTGACGAACCCTATGGCTTTGATGCACCTGGTGATTTTGAGAAATATCTTGGTGAGTTCTATGAGAGCAGGATATCTGCAATACATCCGGCCAGTCGCTTTGGGGACTGTCCATTCCCTCCGGCGATCTGGGGTGATGCGATTCATCTAAGATCTATTCTTCGTCAGGTTTTTTCCTATCTTGTGCATGGAGCGCATTTTGATGACTTTTATTCTGCGGTTTCAAGGTTTCATCGCGCGTGATTTAGTGTCTAGGGACTGAAGGAGCAATTGATAATTAATTATCAATTACATGAGATTTTAGGAATTCTAGTACGTGTGCACGATGTCGGACTCCAAGTCTCTCACTGCCTTTGTAATTTTTAAAGTGAGGAGTCGGTCTACTTTCTCGTCTGACATTGCGGCTACGCGCTCTCCAAGCCACATTGATAGGCGCTCGCGCTTCTGTGCGGCGCTAAGATTGTCGAAGTTTGGGATGTAGCTCCCAGCCTCCAGGCTCTTTCCGCTGAGCTCATAGTATGTCTTGATAAGGGACTTGGGTTTGAATTTATCCTTTAGCCCAAAGCGATTCATTAGCTTGGAGATTGTCCAGTTTACGGTGCGTAACTGTGATGTTTCTGTGATCTGTGAAAAATAGCAAACCCATCCGAGTCTTTTGTTGTTGAAGGTGCATCCCGTAATTCTTAGGTTTATTTTCCACTTGCAGTATGCGAGGGCTCTGGATCTCTCGGCATCGCTCCGGGCTGCTGAGGCCTTGTGCTTGTAGGCTGTAAGAATTTTTGCAATTGAAGATTCAAATCTCAGTATGCTCTCGCGTCGAATTCGAATTCGATTGCTGCTGATGAGGTAGCCTAAAAAGCTGAACTCTTGGCTTAGTTTATCTATCTTTGTTTTTGAGTCTCCTCCTGGCTCATGGGCCTTGAGGCCCATTTTCTTAAGCCTAGTGATGATCTCACTGGCGGTCGGCGCTGCCTGATCATTTGACGTCAGAATTAGTATGTCGTCGACGTATCTGCAATACCAGATTCCTTCAATCGAATTGAAGTGTTTATCTACTTCAATCATTGATATCTCGGCCAGTAGATTGGAAACTGCGAGGCCTTGGGGCACGCCTATTGTGGTAGGCTTTAGGCCCTTCGATGTTTTTGATTCTGGCACTGTCGGTGTCGTGATGGCACTTCGGATTAGAGATCGAATTTCGATTTTCCTGATTCTCTTCCAAGTGCTTCCAAGAATTAGCTTGTGCGGAATGGATGGATAAAATCCTTGAAGGTCTATCTTCGCGAACTCGGAGAATTCGCCGGATGATAGTTTCCCCTTGAGTGTCTCGATTGCGATGTGGGGCAATTTAAGCTTGGATTCGGGATAGACGTCGCCCAAGCATTCGCAAAGTGCGCGCAATGTTATACGGTCTCGGACGGTTGGAATTGAAATTTGTCGCGGCTTTGAGTTGTAGCCTTTTGATATGAGCTTCTCTTTATAGGCCGTAAATTTGTACTTACCTTGGATGATCTTTGAATGAATTAACGAAATTTCATCCCCGAGTCTTTCTCCTAGGGTCGAAGGCTTTACTCGGTCGATTCCGATGGCTGAAGACTTTGATATGCGCTCCGCGTATATCTCGATCAAGTGATCCTTCGAGAACCTGGCTCTGAAACTCTCAGGGGCCTTCATCGGCAAGTATCCATTGCGCAGTACGCTGCAATTAAAGGGGTGGCATAGAGGGTGATTATCAATATGTACCTAAGTATTATTGATGCGATGCCTCTTGCGTACTCAATTTTAGTGGGAATTCTGCTTGTCAGACCAGTGGATAACACCCGCGCCAAGATGTCATCCATTGATGTATGATTCTCGCTGTCCCTGAGCAGTCCGGCGTACAAATCTTGCTCTGCGAGAGTTGGACCGGTTGGCTGGATGTCGTTGTAAAGTTTCTGCAAATGCAAGTAGTTCCCTCGCATCAGCATGGCACGGCCTCTGAAATCCCTGTTCGTTACAGATAGTGAGATTGCTAGCAGGCCAATTGAAAGTATGGCGCCCAATATGTCGGTGTTATCGCCAAGTATAGTTGGATATCTGATGCTCAGAATGGCTAGGATCGAGCTCAGAATTGCGTACCAGACCAAAAGGAGTTGCGAATGGAAATCCATTCGCTCCAATCGTTCGTGAGCTTTTATTCGAGCCTTGTAGGTGAACCAGATCTTGTCCCTCACGACCCTCTCCAAGAAAAAGAAAAGAGGGGGCAGGGAGTCTTGGTTACCGTTGAACATCCCAAAGGATCAGTAGGCCGGAGCCCAACAGCCGAAGCTGTTACTTATTAGTGCCGCCCTCGCCTAGGCGAGAGGAAATGCCTGCCCCCGAGGCCGATCTTACGGTTAAACCTTCTGAATAGGAAGCTGGGTGCCCAAGCCAAAGTGGGGCAGGCATATGGTGCGATCACTCGGCCTAAGCTGCCATAGTCGGGGGCATCTAGGACGCTTGCCTACTCCTACAGCTATTGCAAATGAAGTGAACCTCATATCGTCGGTAATCGTGGCATGGGGCAGATGAGCGCCACACCTACTCCGGCCTAATCTCCCGACAACCCCACTCAACCAACCCCCGACAAGCTAGAAACAACCCATCAACAACCCCCTCATCCAAATGCCGCTCTGGATCCGCTGCCACCCGGTAGCGGTCTGCCGCGTGTAGCAGCTCGAGCACCGTCAGCGCCCCCACCATCGCGCGCTCGGTCCTCGCCAAGCTCACGCGGCGGCCGGGTGACACATCGGTTTCTGGCCAGGGATGCCCATCTGCACCCTCGCAGCCGCGCATGCGCTTAAGGATGCCGAGCAGGGAGTTCAGGTCGGGCAGGGGAGTGTCGTCGTTGATGGGCTCAACAACGGTGTACGAAGAGAAGGTGTCGGAATCGTTCATGGCGTCGGCTTCCGTGGCTATGCTTAACAGCGCCACCGCGTAAGCGGGGTGGCGGACGATGCGTGGCTGCAAACCGGGACGAAGTAGTGCCATGACCGGTGAGTCCGAAGACTCCCACGCACCGCCCGCCATAAAGGCCGACGCATCACCCGCCGGCACCGGTTAAGGACGGTGCCGACGGGCAAGCGTAAACAACAGGCACTTCTAACGTCTCGGGTTTGCAGACCCGATGCCACCCGTTGTCGGTGGCGCGCCATGGTGTTTACGCCGTCTCTCCGAATGCAAATTGAAATTCGCGAAGAAATCGCGGGATTCGAGAGCGAAGATCCATTGTTGCACGCAGCATTCGTGCAACACGCGACTCCACAAGACGCATTCGCGCAGATGCCCTGCGGATTACGAATAAAAGTGGCGTAATCACCCATGCCGCAAGCGCATAGCGCGACAGTCTTCTTTACAACAGTTCTTAGTCAGCCCCTGGCTTCAACAGCGCTCAATCAGCCGTACGGCCAGAAAGCCGGTTCAAACGCGACACCGCCAGCAAGCATCACAACCTCAACCAGCACCATCCCCAAACCCAGCCGCATTCCCCACCAGCAACTCAATCATCGCCCGCGCCGCCGCGGACTGCCGCCGATGTGGCGCATAGATCACCGAGAACGGCCGCGATCTCCCTCGCAGCTGCGGCAGCACTTCCACCAGCTGCCCACGCTGCAACCGCTCGCGCACGATGAATGCATAGCTCTGGCAGATGCCGATGCCCTGTTCGGCCAGCGACACCACGCCCAGCACATCGTCGGAGGTCTCGATGGACGAACGCGGCAGCCAGTCCACGTCGCGCCCGCCGTCGCGGATGATCCACGGCGCCAGCCGCCCGGTACGCGGCATCACGAAGGGCAGGCACAGGTGCTGCTGCAGGTCGTCCAGCGTCTGCGGCGTGCCGCGGCGCTGCAGGTACTCCGGCGCGGCCACCAGCAGCAGCGGCGCGTCTTCCAGCTTCCGCCCCACCAGCCCGCTGTCCGGCAGCTGGCCCAGGCGGATGGCCAGGTCGAAGCCTTCGGCCACCAGGTCCACGTTGCGGTTGGTGATGTTCAGTTCCACCTGCACCTGCGGGTACTGCTGCGCAAAGCGCGCCAGCACGGGCGGCAGTCGGTAGTGGCCATAGGTGGTGGGCACGCTCAGGCGCACGCGGCCGGCCAGCGCACCGTCCTGGGCCAGTACGTCGCGCTCGGCGTCGTCCAGCAGGCCGAAGGCGGTGCGCACCTGTTCCAGATAGAGCCGCCCGGCGTCGGTCAGGCCCACGCGGCGGGTGGTCCGCTGCAGCAGCTGCCGGCCCAGCCGCGCTTCCAAGCGGGTGACCGCGCGGCTCAGCACCGAGGGCGTGGTGGACAGCGCCACCGCGCCGGCGGTGAACGAGCCGTGCTCGACCACCGCCAGGAACACCTCCACATCGCCCAGATAGTCGAACTTGCGGCTCATTTGGCTCTCCGGGGAACAGATGTTTTGCGATGGCGCCAATTTATCGCCGCTGGAGCGATGAATAAAGTGGCGGTCATTCCCCGATAGGAGCTCCTCATGAACCTGATGACCCGGCTGGCGGCAGCGCTGGCTCTGACCCTGGCGGCTACCGGCGCCCATGCCGCCAACGTGCTGGTGGTGCTGTCCGACGAAAACCACCTGGACTTGAAGGACGGCAAGGTGCTGTCCACCGGCTTCTATCTCAACGAGCTGATGCAGCCGGTCAAGCTGCTGCTGGACGCGGGCCACGAGGTGATCTTCGCCACGCCGCAGGGGCGGGCGCCAACGGTGGATGCGTCCTCGGTGACGCCGGCGTACTTCGGCAACGATGCGGCGCAGCTGACGCTGCACAAGGAGTTGCTGGAGAAACTGGCGCTGACCTCGCCGACGGCCTCGCCGGTGGTGAGCCTGGCGCGCATCGAGCAGCAGGGTTACGCCCACTTCGATGCGGTCTACATTCCCGGTGGCCATGCGCCGATGCAGGACCTGCTGAAGAGCCCGGCGCTGGGCCGGCTGCTGGCTGACTTCCACCAGCGCAACAAGACCACCGCGCTGGTCTGCCACGGGCCGATCGCGCTGCTGTCCACGTTGCCGGATGCGGGTGGTTTCGTGGCAAAGCTGGAGGCGGGCGCGATGCCGGCCACGCCGAAGTGGATCTACAGCGGTTACCAGATGACGGTGATAAGTAACCAGGAAGAAGCGCAGGCCAAGCCGATGCTGGGCGGCGGTGAGATGAAGTTCTATCCGCAGACCGCGTTGCAGCGAGCGGGTGCGCGATTCAGCAGCAACGCCACGCCTTGGACCGGGCATGTGGTGGTGGACCGTGAGCTGATTACCGGGCAGAACCCAGCGTCGGCTCTGGAGGTGGGGCAGCGGTTGGTGGAGCGGTTGAAGTAAGGCGGCTTTTCCATTGCGTGCGCCCCCGTGGCACCATGGCGGGCCGGCGGCGTCCACATGTACGACGCGGCACGCTTGGCAAGGTTGAACCGGCCCAAGCGGGCAAGCGGTCGCCAATGCTGAACGTTGATCCAGGAGTTCTGTGTGCCGAGCACACTGGTAGTTGTGAAAACCGTGGCCGCCGCTGCCCTTGCAGCACTTCCGTTGGTGACCATCTGGTTGATCCATCGGCGTGCGTCATTGAAAGCCCGTTCTGCGTTGGGATCAGGGCTGCGTCTGAACACGCCTCGCCGGATCTCCGGTACCTCCATGACCTTGGTGTTGGTGGATGGGAAAGAGGACCGCGAGCACTACTTCTTCGATACGAAAGCTTTTTACCTGCGGCGGGGACCGGTGCCCACGGCGGTTCCGCTTTCGCAGATCACCTCAGTCACACGAACGTCCGACAGGATCTACGGGCGCTATGTCTGGCAGGTGTGCTTCAGCAAGGCGGCGGGCAGAAGGTGCGTCACGTTCACCAACAACTTGACGCTGTTCAACCGCGACTTCCTGCTCTTCCTGGAGGCGGTGCGGAAGGCCAATCCGCTCGCGACCGTTGATCGGGCGGGCGTGCGGTTCTAGCTGCGGGTCGACGCGGGCGAGCATCCACGCGTGGCGTGGATTTACACTTGGGCCTCCGTCCCAAGGAAGCTTGCCCATGTTCAGTGGAAAGGTCGCGGTAGTTACCGGCTCCACCAGCGGTATCGGTCTTGGCATTGCCACGGCCCTGGCGAGGCAAGGCGCCGACATCGTGCTGAATGGCTTCGGAGACGCGCAGGACATCGAGCGCATCCGCTCCAGCCTGGAAGGCGAGTTCGGCGTGCGGGTGACGCATGATGGCGCCGACCTTTCCCGTGGCGACGCGGTGCGCGAAATGATCGCTCGTACCGTTGCCACCATGGGCCGCATCGACATTCTGGTGAACAACGCGGGTATCCAGCACACCGCGCCCATCGAGGAATTCCCCGTTGAGAAATGGGATGCGATTCTGGCGCTGAATCTCTCTGCGGTGTTCCACGCAACGGCAGCGGCGTTGCCACACATGAAGCAGCAGGGATGGGGCCGCATCATCAACATCGCGTCGGCGCACGGCTTGGTGGGCTCGGTGAACAAGTCGGCCTATGTGGCGGCCAAGCATGGCGTGGTCGGGTTTACCAAGGTCACCGGGTTGGAGAACGCGGGCACGGGCATCACGGCCAATGCCATCTGCCCGGGCTGGGTGCGGACCCCGCTGGTTGAAAAGCAGATTACTGCGCTGGCGGAGCGGGACGGAACCGACCAGGAATCGGCCGCGCGTGAACTGCTGGCCGAGAAGCAGCCTTCGTTGCAGTTCGTGACGCCGGAGCAGCTTGGGCAGATGGTGGTATTCCTGGCGTCGGATGCCGCGGCGCAGATGACGGGCACGGCGCTCCCGATGGATGGTGGTTGGACCGCGCGCTAAGCGTGGTTGCGCGGCGCGTTCGGTTTTTCGCCGGGGTGGCCCGGCGCTACCGGTGCAGGGGGGTGGTAGCACGGGGCCATGCCCCGCGAGCGCGCAGCGCGGCGACGTCAGGCGGGCCTGATTTCCCTGCACACCATTTCGGCCAGCTCCCGGCAGGCGAAGAACAACCCCTCAACCACGCCTTCGTCCAAGTGTCGGCTGGGCGTGGCGAACGATTCGCAACGGCTTGCTGCATGCAGCATCTCCACCGCGGTCAGCATGGCCACGGCGGCACGATCAATCCGGGCCAGCGACTGCCTGCGGCCCTCGGAAAGGTTCTCTTCCGGCCACAGCATTCCATCCGAGCCTTCGCCATCGCGGATGCGCTTGAGGCAGCCCTGGAAGGTGCTGAGATCGGAGGAGGGATTGTCGTCGTCGTTGGTGGAATCATCGACGGGGAAGGGCGGGTTCTTGCGTATGGTCATGGCGTCGGCTTCCGTGGCTGTACTTAACAGTGCCACCGCGCGGAAGCGGGTGGCGGACGGTGCGTGGCTGCAAACCGGGTAAAGAAACGCCATAGACCGGTGGGTACGAAGACCCCCACGCACCGCCCGCCATACAGGCCGACGGATTGCCCGCCGGTACCGGTTTCCGGGCGGTACCGGCGGGCAAGCGCAAACAACAGGCGTATCTATTACACGGGTTTGCAGACCCGGCCACTCGTTGTCAGTGGCACGCCATGGTGTTTACGCCTGCTTGTTCGATGCAATGAGAAAAATCCGAAGATCATGAGCGCAGCGGAGAGGCCGGGGCGAGTGTCGCATGCTTCATCCCGGACGCACGCGACAGTGAATGACGTCATCGGGCTTTGCTTACGCCGTTCACGACTGGGAATGACGCAAAGTGCGCGGCAGGTGCCGACGCGTGTGACGCTTCCCGCTTCCTAGTTGTTGTATGAAGCGGCCTTGTCGAGCGCGTTGAAGGCGTGAAGTGTGCCTTGAAGCGACCTGAGCGGCGCTGTTGGCGAGCCAGATGCGACAGCTGATGGACGGCGGCGCCGCTGCGCTCGCCGGGCATGGCCCGGCGCTACCTGGCCTGGTCGTACGCGGCCTGGGCGCGTTCCATCTCCGGCCCGTAGTGCAAGGCCCAGTCGTACAGCGCGGTGAACGGCTGCTGCAGCGAACGCCCCAACGCGGTGATCGTGTACTCCACGCCTACGGGCGTGGTGGGCAGTACATGCCGTTGAATCAAGCCGTTGCGTTCCAGCCGCTTCAACGCATCGGCCAGCGCCTTGTGGGTGATACCGTCCAGCCGACGCATGATCTCGTTGAATCGTGACGGGCGCGAACACAGCACGGTGAGGATGAGGATCGACCACTTGCTGGCGATCTGTTCGAGGATCGGGCGCGAACGGTGCACGTCGATCAGCGCGTCTTCGGCAACGCAGTCGGTACGGGTGTGCGGTTGGGTAGAGCGGGGCATCGGTTTACTCCACGATATCTACGCTAGCTTAAGTGCGTATTTTGCCGTAAGTATAAGCTGTATATCATCGGCCGCACTTAACCATGCGAGGTCGTGATGAACAGATTGCAGGACAAAGTCGCCCTTGTAACCGGTGGTGGCTCGGGCATTGGGGGCGCGATCGCGCAGCGCTTCGCCGCCGAGGGCGCAACGGTGTACGCCACCAGCCGCTCGGCCGGGAAAGCAGCGCCGCAGCCCTTGGCGGAAACGGGAACAGGGCGGATCCACCCGCTGCGCGCTGATGCGGGCACGACGGCTGGGCTTGCACAGGTGTTCGATCACATCCGTGCGGATGCAGGGCGCATCGATGTGGTGGCCATCAACGCCGGTATTTCCGAGTTCGCAATGCTGGATGATGTCAGCGAGGATCTGTTCGACCGCACCTTCGCGCTGAACGTGCGTGCGGCACTGTTTGCGGCGCAGGGTGCGCTTGATCTGATGCCGGCGGGGGGCTGCATCGTACTGATCGGGTCCATTGCCGGTGCAATCGGTACCCGGGGCTACGGCGTTTATGGCGCGAGCAAAGCAGCACTGCGCGCGTTTGCGCGCACCTGGGCGAATGAGCTGGCGCCGAAGGGCATCCGCGTGAATGTCGTCAGCCCCGGCCCGGTGGATACCGCGATGTTCGATGCGGTGAGCGACGAGGTGCGCGAAGCGATTACCGGTCTGGTGCCGATGGGGCGGTTGGGCCGGGCCGAGGAAGTGGCCGCGGCCGCGCTGTTCCTGGCCAGCAGCGAGAGCAGCTTCACCACCGGCGCCGAACTGGCGGTGGATGGGGGCATGGCGCAGGTATGAGTTTGCGCGGCGCCTGGCTGGACTAGGGCCCGTAGAGCGTTTCGGGGTCTATCCCGGCCAGGGCCAGCACGCGGTCGCGCCGCACCTGCTGTACCCACGTGGCAAACAGCTGGGCGGTGGTGAGCGTGCCGCTGGTACCGCAGGCGGGGCAGGTCAACTCGATACCCGATTCAACGTGTCGAAGGCCCCCTGGTTCCGAATAGCGCGCTTCGTCTCCGCACTGCAGGCACTTGCAGTGCAGTGCCTCCAGACGGTCGATCATCCCATTGAGGCGCAGCAAGGGACGAATCCTGAGGATCCGGAACGCGGAGGACGGGGTCATGTGTCGTGCCGGTAAGGGGCTAGACACGGGGGCGAAGAATTCGCGCCGCAGAGGAGCCAGATGACTTCAACCATACAGCATGAATCGTTAAGCATGCTCACGTGATCTTCGCTGCTCAGCGGGCGTTGCTGCCGTTAGCGGGAGCTTTTGCTGCGGGGATTGGGGGCATCGCGTCCCGCTGGTGCCGCGCCGGCCGGCGGCCGCAGACCGTGTCGTGCCCACGCCGATATCGCTGCGTGTAGCCGTGCACGTGGGTGATCGCCCACCCATCGTCACGGCCCGCTTTGCTTTTCTGCGCGCAAGCCCGGTGCAGCTGCAGGATCCGGCCTTCGTCGATGCTGCAGCCGCGCTCATCCAGCAGACGGGGATTGACGCTGCCTTGCTGGAGCTCGAGTTGACCGAGTCGAAACGACCGCACTGGCGGAGGGCGTGGAGACGCCAGCGCAGCACGAGCTGCTGCTTGGGCTGGGCTGCGAGCTCTTCCAAGGGTCTCTGTTTGGGCGGCCGATGCCAGCGGAGGTGCTGCCGGAATGGATGGCTCGGCACAGCTCAACGAAATGGCAGCGAAGCGCTAACAATCGACTAACAACCGGCTAATCGAGCCTTAATCGGCGGCCATCACGATCCTGTCCCATGGACACGATCCCACTGCCGATTCCCTTGGCCCCGCATCCGGGCAGGTTTGCCGAAGCGGCCCTCATCACCCCCGACCATCCCCAGCGCGGCGAAGTGGAGGCTTTCATTGCCGCTACCTACCGCCAGCGCTTCGGCGCCGACGTGCGCAGCTTCATGCCGCAGTTGCTGGCTTACCGTGATACGCGCGGGCAGCTGGTGGCTGCGGTGGGCCTGCGCAACGCGGCCAGCGCTGTCCTGTTCGTGGAGCACTATCTGGATGACCCGGTGGAAGAGGTGCTCGGGCAGCGGCTGCACAGCGCACCACGCCGCGACCAGATTGCGGAGGTTGGCCATTTTGCTGCCTCGACCCCCGGTGTGGCACGCGAGCTGATCGTGCAACTGGCCTGGGTGCTGAATGCCGCCCAGGTGGACTGGGTGCTGTTCGTGGCCACGCAGCAGTTGCGCAACGCCTTTGTGCGCCTGCACCTGGCCCCCATTGATCTGGTGGCCGCGCGTGCCGAGCGCATGGGCAGCGGCGCGGCAGACTGGGGGCGCTACTATGAGACGCAGCCGCGGCTGATGTGCGGCAACATCCGCGAAGGCATTGCCTTTCTTGGTGGCCAGGCCTGTGCGGTAGCCCCGACCGATGCCGCCTGCACAGTGGGAGCGTCGGCATGAGCGCGTCGGCGCAGGAGTTTCTGCGTCTGCTGCAGGCGCACCGGCAACCTGTGCTTGCCAGCCAGGAAACGCTGGCTGCTTCGGCGCTGCAATCGCGCGTACTGGAGCTTGCACAGTGGCTGCAACGATCCGGGGTGCGGTGTGTTGCCAGCCGGTTGGACAACGGGCCGGACTGGATGGTCCTTGACCTTGCACTGCGCATCGCCGACGTGGCCCACGTCCCGTTACCGACGTTCTTTTCGCAGGAGCAGGTGCAGCACGCCCTGCACAGCAGCGCGGCGCAGTTGCTGGTGACCGCCGCCAATGCTTTGCCGGCGCACGGCGAAGCCGACGCAGGCGCCCTGCCTGGGCTGCGTGCACATGCGGCGCGGCTGCGTGCCCCCGCCAGCGCGGCTCTGCCGGCGGGCACGGCGTGCGTGACCTACACCTCCGGCAGCACCGGCCACCCGCGCGGCGTTTGCCTTTCGGCGGAAACGTTGCTGACGGTGGCCGGCTCGCTGGCCGACGCCGCCGCGGCGATCGCGCCGAAGCGGCACCTGTGCCTGATGCCGTTGTCCACGCTGCTGGAAAACGTGGCTGGCCTCTACGCGGCGGTGTTGTCGGGTGCGGAGATCGCGCTGCCGTCACTTCAGGAAATCGGCTACACGGGCGCTGCCGGGTTGGATCTACCTACCTTGCTGCGCTGCCTGCACCGCTACCAGCCCGAGAGCGTCATTCTGGTGCCTCAGCTGCTGCTGGCGCTGGTGATGGCCGCCGAGCAGGGGGCCGCGCTGCCGGCGTCGCTGCGATACCTCGCAGTTGGCGGTGGCCGTGTCGCGCCACAGCTGCTCGCGCGGGCGCGGCAGCTCAACCTGCCGGTGTTCGAGGGCTATGGCCTGACCGAATGCGGTTCGGTGGTGTGTCTGAACCGCCCCGGGGCACAGCGCGATGGCTCCGTTGGCCAGCCCCTGCCGCACGCACAGGTGCAGATCGTGGACGGCGAGATCGTTGTGGACGGTTCGCGGGCACTGGGTTACCTGGGCGGAGAACCGATGCCCCCTGGCCCCATCCACACGGGCGATCTGGGCCACATCGATGCGGACGGCTACGTACACGTCACCGGCCGCCGCAAGAACGTGTTCATTACGGCCTTCGGCCGCAATGTCTCACCCGAGTGGGTGGAGAGCGAGCTGCTTTCGCATCCGGCCATCGCACAGGCGCTGGTATGGGGCGAGGCCCGGGCCGACAACGTGGCGGTGCTGGTGCCGCGGTTCCCGCAGCAGGGCACTCCGGCCCTTGAAGCCGCCCTGGCCGCCATCAACGCGGGGCTGCCCGATTACGCGCGGATTGCCCGCTACGTGCTGGCAACGCCCTTCACCGCGCAGGCGGGCCTGCTGACGGCCAATGGCAGGCCGCGCCGCGAGGCCATCCTCGCCCACTACCAGACCGGGATCGATGCCGCCTACGGCCAACCCGCTTTCAGTTCCACTGGAGACCACGCATGAGCTTCCACGACCATCTTCTGGCCGAAACCACGTACGAGCGGCAGACGCTGCTGCAGATTCCGATCATCGGCGATGCACTGGCCGGCCGGATCGACCGCGGCGATTACCTGGCGTTCCTGCAGCAGGCCTACCACCACGTGCGGCACACCGTGCCGCTGCTGATGGCCTGCGGCGCGCGCCTGCCGGCACGGCTGGAATGGCTGCGCACCGCCATTGGCGAGTACATCGAAGAGGAGATGGGCCACCAGGAGTGGGTGCTGGACGATATTGCCGCGGCGGGCGGCGACCGCGCTGCAGCGGCAGCTTCCGAGCCGGCGTTGGCCACCGAGCTGATGGTCAGCTATGCCTATGACACCATCCAGCGCGGCAACCCGGTCGGCTTCTTCGGCATGGTGCTGGTGCTGGAGGGTACCAGCGTGGCGCTGGCCACCCAGGCCGCCAACAGCCTGCAGGCTGCGCTGGATCTGCCTCGCAATGCCTTCAGCTACCTGCTCTCGCACGGCGATCTGGATATCGAGCATGTGGGCTTCTTCAAGTCGTTGGTGGACAAGCTGGACGACCCGGCCGACCAGGCGGCCGTCATCCACGCGGCACGTCGCTTCTACGTGCTGTATGGCGATATCTTCCGCACGCTGCGCAACGGTGGCGCGCGACTGGCGGAGGCCGCGTGATGGAACTGCGCGGACGGACAGTGATACTGACCGGGGCAAGCGGTGGCATCGGTCGCCTGCTGTGCGCAGGGCTGGTGGGCGAGGGCGCAACGGTGGTGGCGGTAGGCCGTGATGGGCTGCGCCTGCAGGCGCTGGCGTCGACGCTGCCGCCAGGCAAGGTGGTGACCGTGGCGGCCGATATCGGTACGGCCGAGGGCCGCAGCACGTTGCTCGCCCGGGCCGAGGTCCTGCCGACAGCGCCTTCAATGCTGGTGGTGGGCCATGCGAGCGCTGCCTTCGGTCTGTTTGCGGGGCAATCGGCCCAGTCGCTTGAGCAGCTGATGCAGGCCAACCTGGTGGGATCGATGCTGCTCATCCATGCGCTGCTGCCGTTGCTGGAGCGCCAGCCGAAGGCCAGTGTGGCGGTGCTCGGCTCGACCTTCGGCAGCCTGGCATTCCCGGGATTTGCCGCCTACAGCGCCAGCAAGTTCGGTCTGCGTGGCTTGGTGGAGGCACTGGGCCGCGAGTACGCGGGCAGCACGGTCACGTTCCAGTACCTCTCGCCGCGCGCAACGCGCACGGATTTCAACAGTGCGGCCGTCGATGCCATGAACGCCGAACTTGGCGTGACCCACGACCCGGCCGAGCGCGTGGCGGCGGCGCTGCTTGCGGCGCTGCGCTCGGGAAACCCGCGGCTGCAGCTGGGCTGGCCGGAGCGACTGTTTGCACGCTTGAACGGGCTGCTGCCGGAACTGGTGGACCGCAGCCTGCGCAGGCAGCTGCCGATCGTCAGGCGCCATGCCAGTACCCCCTCGGCGATCACACAACCCTCCCCACTTCATCCCGACCAGGACACTTCCCATGAAGCGCACGCAGGCTAAGACCATGTTCTATCTCATCCTCATCGCCGCCGTCGTGCTGGTCGGGGTGGCCGTAGCGGCAGAGCCGTCGACCACGGTGGCGCAGGTACGCGACCGTTGGGCACAGATCAATTACCAGACGCCCAAAGCCCAGCGCGAGGCCGCGTTTGCTGCCTTGTCAAAACAGGCCGCGCAGGTACGGCAGGCTGCGCCCAGGGATGCAGGTGCACTGATCTGGGAAGGCATCGTGCTGTCCAGCCTTGCGGGCGAGAAGGGCGGGATGGGCGCGCTCAGCCTGGTCAAGCAGGCGCGCGCCGACTTCGAGGCGGCGCTGAAGCTGGACCCGCAGGCATTGGATGGCGCGGCGTATACCAGCCTGGGCGCGCTGTACTACCAGGTGCCCGGTTGGCCGCTGGGCTTTGGTGATGACGACCAGGCACGCCGGATGCTGAAGAAGGGCCTGGACATCGACCCCAACGGCATTGATGCGAACTACTTCTACGGCGACTTCCTCCGCGACCAGAAGGAGTGGGCGCCGGCGCAGGCGGCGCTGCAGAAGGCCGTGACGGCGCCGGCCCGACCCGGGCGGGAGGTGGCTGACGCAGGCCGTCGCCACGAGGCCGAGGCCAAGTTGAAGGATGTCATGGGCCATCTTGCAAAGTAGGACCGGCAACCGGACACTGCCGCCATGCGCATTCTCCTTGTAGAAGATGACCGCTCCCTGGGCGAAGGCATCCGGACGGCCCTGCGCCGCGGAGCCTTCGCCGTGGACTGGGTAGAGGATGGCACGGCGGCTCTGCTGGCGGCCAAGGATGGCGACTTCGACCTTGTCGTGCTGGACCTGGGGCTGCCGCGGGTGGATGGCATTGAAGTGATCCGCCGCCTGCGCGCGGCGGCCAACCCGGTGCCGATCCTGGTGCTGAGCGCCCGCGAGCGGGCCACCGACCGTACCCTGGGATTGGATGTCGGCGCGGATGATTACCTGGGCAAGCCGTTCGACACCGCCGAGCTTCTGGCGCGCGTGCGCGCTTTGGTCAGGCGCAGCAGCGGCAGGGCGCAACCCACGCTGGATGCCGGCAACCTGCATCTGGACCCGGCCACGCTGGAGGCGCGGTGGAAGGGCCGGATGCTGGACCTGACCCGGCGGGAATTCTCATTGCTGCGGCTGCTGATGGAACAGAACGGGCGACCGATGGCACGGGAAACCATCCAGAAGCACCTGTACGGTTGGGATGAGGACGTGGCCAGCAATGCGGTGGACGTGCACGTGCACCAGCTGCGGCGCAAGGTCGACCCCGGCATCGTCCGCACGGTGCGCGGCATCGGCTATGCGCTGGGCCACGCATCGGATGCTGACGCATGACATCCATGCGCCGGACATTGCTGATCACGCTGCTGGGCACGTTGGCTGTGCTGATGGCCGTGGCTGGGTTCTTCAGCTATCGCGCCGGCCTGCAGGAGGCCGGGGAGATGTTCGATGCCCGGCTGGTGCAGTCGACGCGGGTGCTGGTGGGGCTGGTGGATGAACCGCTGGGTGATCTCAGCGCGTTTCCTGGCGACCCGATCGTGCTGCGTGGTTGGCACGGCCGCGCCGAAGGCGTGGGCGATGCGCTGGCGTTCACCGACGGCCACGCCTATGAGAGCAAGCTGGCCTTCCAGGTATGGGATCGGCAATCACGGCTGTTGCTTCGTTCGGACAGTGCCCCGGTCGCGCCGATGGCCGCACTGGTGGCCGGCTTTGCGAGCCCTGTGATCAATGGCGAGCAGTGGCGCACCTTTACGCTGCGCACCGGCGAGGGGCGCTGGTTCCAGTCGGGCGAGCGCTCGGACATTCGCGAGGAGCTGGCCGAGGACATTGCCGGCGGCACGCTGTTGCCGCTGCTGCTGGCGCTGCCCCTGATGGCGCTGGTGATCTGGTGGGGCGTGAGCCACGTGACACGGTCGTTGCAGCGGGTCTCGGACCAGATTGGCGAGCGCGATCCGGAGCGGATGTCGCCGCTGGAGCTGGAGCATGTGCCCCGTGAGGTGCACGGGCTGGTGCAGGCGGTGAATGGCCTGCTGCAGCGGCTGCACGCAGCGCTGGCGCGCGAGCGGCGCTTCGTGGCCGACGCCGCCCACGAACTGCGCACTCCCATCAGCGCGCTGAAGGTGCACGCGGACAACGCGCGCCTGGTTGCCGATGCGTCCGACCGATTCAAGGCGCAGGACCTGCTGCAGGATTCAGTAGGGCGGTTGGAGCGACTGGTGGCGCAGCTGCTGACGCTCAGCCGGACCGAGGCGACCTCGCGGTCCGCTACGGCACGGTTGAGCCTGGAAGCGCTGGTGGCCACTGAAGTCGATGCCCTCCGGGCGCTGCTGGATCTGCAATCGTTGCGACTGTCGCTGGCCCTGTCGCCGGTGGAGCTGAGAGGGGATGAGGCAGGGTTGGGTGCGCTGGTGCGCAATCTGCTTGAGAATGCCATCCGCTATACGCCCAGCGGTGGCCAGATCCTGGTAGAGGCAGGCCAGGAGAATGGAGCCGCCTGGTTCAGCGTGGACGACAGTGGCCCGGGCATTGCCGAAGAAGAGCGCGAACGTGTATTCGATCGTTTCTACCGGATTCTTGGCAGCGGCGTAGAGGGCAGCGGATTGGGCCTGGCCATTGTCCGTGGTGTGGCTGAGGCACATGGGGCGGCGGTCACGTTGCAGCGCTCTGCACGGTTGGGAGGACTGCGGGTTGTGGTGGCCTGGCCGCCGCATGCGCCGGACGCAGCGGGTTTGCTGTAAACCCGAGCCTATGCTCGGCTGCGGCACATGCTGCCAGCCGTGGGCTGGCACTACAGGGGCGGGGCGCGCTGGCTGTAAGCTGGCCCCACCCCTGACGGTGCTCCTGATCCCATGGACCTGATCCGACTGCTTAGATCGCTTGAGGAGTTTCTCTACGAACTGGTGGGCTGGCTGGTTTTCTATCCGCGTACGCTGTGGCGGGTACTGGTGCGACCGGGCGAGGTGGCGATCTACACGCGGCGCGAGTTCGCCAAGGACCCGGAGCACCGCTTTGCCGATGCCATCAGTCCGGTGCTGATGTTGATCCTGTCGGTGGTGCTGGCGCACGCGCTGGAGATGACCATGCGTCAGGCGCCGCTGTCGGTATCCGGGCCGCTGGGCAAGCTGCTGTTTTCCAGCGAGCAGGGCCTGCTGCTGACGCGCTCGGCGGTGTTCTGCATTTTTGCGCTGGGCGCGGCGCTGAGCACGTTGTGGCGGCAACGCCTGCCGATTGACCGCGATACCTTGCGTGAGCCGTTCTCCATCCAGGCGTTCCTGGCGTGCCCCTTTGTGTTGCTGCTTGCGGTGTCGCAGGCGGTGGGCGTGGAAGCGAGAGGCTGGGGCGCGGCAATCGGGCTTGCAGCGGTGGTCTGGTACCTGTGGGCGCGAACGCGCACGTTCGTGGCGTTGAATGACGTGGGTTATCTGCCGGCGGCGGGGTTCGTGCTGGTGTCGTTCCTGCTGACCTCGGCGCTGGTGTTGGCGCTGGGGTTTGCGATTGTGACGTAGGCAAACGTCCGCCGGGCATGGCCCGGCGCTACCGGAGGGCGTCGCGGCTGCGGGGGAGGGGTAGCACCGGGCCATGCCCGGCGGCGCGGTCAGGCCGCAATCAACAACGACGGGTCGATCACCGGTATCTCGCTGTTGTCGGCCGCGGCGATGCTCTGGCTGCAGAACACATACCCCAACGGGTTGTCGGCGCGCAGCTGCTTGCGTGGCACGCTCTCGATGTCGCCTACTTCATCCACGGCAAGGCCGATAACATCCACCCCGGCCCGCACCAGGGCCATCGCCGGGCAGGTGTAGGTGAACGGGGTCAGCCCACTGAGGCGGCGCAGGTCGGCCACGCGCAGTGGCTTCTCGCGCACCGTGAGGATAGGGCGGCCTTCCTTGATCGGGCGGTCGAACGTTTCCGGCCCGCGGATCTCGACGGTGGCCTGCACATCCACGGCAAACCACTGTTCACCGGCCCGTACGGCCAGGTATTCAAAGAAGCGACGCGACGACGTGGCCGGTTGTCCGGCAGGAGGGGAAGACGGCTGCAAGAGAATTCCAGTGGAAGGGGCGCTGCTGCGGCGGCGACATGATGCCGTCTTGGCGAGCTCAACTGTGTTCGCAAATGATGAACGTCGAAAATCCTGTTCAGCCAGCACTGGGGCTCACGCTGGAACGTACGGTACCGTCTGCAGCGCCGCCAGTTCGCCCGCAGTGATGGGCCGCGAGAGCGCGAAGCCCTGGATTTCATCGCAGCCATAGGCCTGCAGCAGCGCCACCTGTTCGCCTGTTTCCGCCCCTTCGCCTACCGTGTTGTAGCCAAGGCCGTGGGCCAGGCCGATGACGGCCTGCACCTTCAACCGCGCTCGGGTATCGGTGGGCAGGTCGTCGATCATCGACTTGTCCAGCTTGATGGTGTGGATGGGCAGTTCGGTGAGGTAGCCGAAATTGCTGTAGCCACTGCCGAAATCATCAATCGCCACGCGCACGCCGGCCGCAGCCAGTTGCTGCAGTTGTTCGCCGGGCAGCGAATCGGCGCGCAGCCATTCGCCTTCGGTAATCTCGATTTCCACATCGGTGCAGGACAAGCCCTTGCCCAGCAGGGTCGAAATGAAGGCGTCGGCCATGCCCTTGTGGGCGACATCGCGCGCGGACAGGTTGATGGACAGGGTAAGGGTAAGGCCTTCGCGCCGCCATTGCGCGAGCTGGCTGAAGGCATGTTCCAACACCCACGCGGTGACGCCATGCATCAGCGTGGTGCGCTCGAACACGGGAATGAACTCGGCGGGGCTGACCGCGCCCAGCTGCGGGTGGTTCCAGCGCAGCAGGACTTCGGCTGCGACCGGGGCAAGATCTCCGGCGCGGAAGCGCGGTTGATACACCAGGTGGAACTGGTTCTGCTGCAGCGCCTGCTGGCCGTCGGTGGCCAGGCGATAGCTGCGCTGCAGGCGTTCATCACGGCTGGGCGAGTACCAGCAGCAGGTGACCTGGCCGGCAAGGGCCGAGCCGAGCGCGATCATCATCTTGCGCAGCAGGTCGTCGGCACTGTCGCGCCCCAGGGTGCCTCCGCACAGGCCGGCATGGAACTGCGGTGCCAGCGGTACCGACGCCGCTATCAACGGGCGGATGAGGTCATCGTGCAGCAGGTGGACCAGGCGTTCGATGGCCTCGCGCTCGGGCAGTTCCACCACGAAGGCGAAGCGGGTGGCACCGACGTGGTAGACCTGGGCCACGCCGTCAAGGGCAAGATTGATGCGTACGCCCGCACGGCGGATCAGTGCCTCCAGCGGCGCCATGCCCAGCACCTGGCCGGCCTCGTGGGCACGCGGCAGATCCAGGATGTCGATCATCACCGCGAAGCACGGCTGGCCAGGTGTGCGCAGCGAACGCGCGGCGTAATCGATGGCGAACTGGTGGCGGTTGGGCAGGCCACTCACCGGATCGCGACGACCGCTGAGGGTGCGCAGCTCCAGCTCATTCATCACCGCCATGCCCAGCGTCTGCAGCTGGCGCCGGTCATCGGCGGAAAACTGCCGGGGCACGCTGTCCATCACGCACAGTGCGCCGATGGGCACACCGTTGGCGGCAACCAGGGGCGTGCCCGCATAGAAGCGCAGGTGTGGCGGCCCGGCCACCAGCGGCAGGCTGGAAAAGCGCGGGTCCAGGGCGAGGTCGTTGATGACCAGGCCCGCGGTGGAACCGATGGTGTGTGCGCAGATGGAGTCGCGGATATGCGATTCGGCCACGGCCAGGCCTTGGCGCGAGATCAGCCGCTGGCGGTCGACTTCGATGAGCGATACGAAGGCCACTGGCGCGCGGAAGGTGCGCGCGGCCAGGTCGGTCAGCCGATCCAGCGAGGCGCCGGCAACGTCATCAAGGACGTCCAGACTGCCCAGCGTCGACATGCGTTCTTCGGTACGGGTAGGGGCCATGTGCGTGTTCCGGTTGAACAGGGGCGCCATAGAGCCGAAGCAGTGCCGTGCAGGCGGCACGGCGGTGATGACAGGGTTGCAGGTATGGAGCGGTGGCGTTGTGCAGAAACGGCAAGCATCACGTCAAGGAGGGTTCTCGCGCCGATGGCTGCGACGGCGGTAGAGCACGGTGCGGTTGCGGCCTGCATGCTTGGCGCGGTACAGCGCCTTGTCCGCCTGGCGGATGACCAGGTCTGCATCGGCCTGGGTTTCGGGGTAATGGCTGACGCCAGCTGAAATGGTGACGTGCCCGACCGTGGGGAAGTCATGCGCTTCGATCACGCTGCGCAGGCGCTCGGCCACCTGCAGCGCGGTGTCTGCGCCGACCTCCGGCAGCAGGGCGAGGAATTCCTCACCGCCCAGGCGGCACAGCACGTCCTGCGGGCGTGCGTTGGCACGCATGCACTGGGCGATGTCGGCCAGTACCTGGTCGCCTGTGTCGTGGCCGTGGTGGTCGTTGACGTCCTTGAAGTGGTCCACGTCCAGGGTGATGACGCCGAACGGCACGCCCGAGGCATTGAGCGCGCTGAGCGCGCGTTCCAGCCCGCGCCGGTTGAGCAGCTGGGTCAGGGGATCGGTGAGGGCTGCCATGTCCAGCAGCCCGATGCGCTCGTTGAGGTTGCGGAAGCTGACCAGCACCGCCTGCTTGAGCTGGGCGGCCTCGTAGTACCAGGAATTGACCGCCTTGACCTGGCTGATGGCGGCGCCGATATCGCGGTCCTGTGCGTGCTGGGCCAGTTCCTGCAACGGCGAGGCGATGCGTCGTGAGCACAGCCAGATCAGCAGCAGGGTGAGCAGGCCCAGTGGCGCTGCATTGCGCAGGACCGTGGCCAGCAGGGTGCCCATCGGTGCCACGGCGGCATCGGCCGGGCGCTGGGCGACGATGCCCCAGCCGGCGGCGGGCACGTGGGCGAAACCGGCCAGCATGTGCATGCCGTGGCGGTTGCGCGAGTGCACGGCCCCCGCACGGCCTTGCGCCAAGGCGTCGATGGCGGCGTTGCGGGTGGCGGGCTGGCCGACCCGGTCGGGTTCGGGGTGGTAGAGCACGGTGCCATCGCGGCTGACCACGTACAGGTACGAGCCATCGTCGTAGGGATGCGTGCCGAGCAGGGTATGCAGGACGTTGGGGTCACGCAGGTGGATGGAGGCGGTGATGTAGCCGGCGTAGTTGCCGTCGGCGTTGAACACGGGATGGGAGAGGGTGACGACCAGGTTGCCGGTGTGGGCGATGAACGGATCGCTGACCATCGGCACCCGCTGCTGCAGCGCCTGCCGGTTGGCCGCACTGGTGAGGGCCTTGCCCTGCAGTTCGGGCAGGGCCGGTGATGCACCCACGACCACGCCCTGCGCATTGACCGTGATGACGCTGTTGAAGGCATCGGTCTGTTGCTTGACCCGTTCTACTTCTTCGTCGTGCGCGGCGGGCTGGGCGACGTTGCGGCTGAGGCGTTCGGCGCCGACCGCCAGTTGCTGCTGGGCATTCAGCACGAAGTGCTGGGTGGACTGCGCCAACGAGTGCGCATAGACCCGGTTGGCTTCCAGGCTCTTTTCAAGCAGCTGCTGGCGCTGCACCTGGTAGCTGGCCCAGACCGCATTGCCCAGCATCACCAAGGCAGAGAGCGCGGCAAGCGCGAGGATCAGCCGTTGCAGGTTCACCTGCCGGATCGATGCATCCACCCCTGCGCCTCCCTGGCGGCTGGTAGGCGCTCAGGCTACAACCGGGGGGAGGGCGAACCGTGCGCGTGGCCTTCACGCGGTTCACGAACCCGGCAGCATGCCGACCAACGGTCGGCACCCACCCATACTTGGCACCGACCAACAGGTTCATGCCCCGGTAGCGCCGGGCCAAGCCCGGCGAGCGCAGCGCCCAGGCCAGCTCACCCGTCGGTGGAACGGCTCAGTGTTTCCCACGCCTCGATACCGGCGGCCAGATCCTGCAGCTTGCCGCGCACCAGCTGCACCGCATCACTGCCCAGCAGCAGGTGGGTGGGCGGGGTGGGGCTGTCGATCAGCTGCAGCATGGCCTGCGCAGCCTTCATGGGATCGCCCAGCTGCTGCCCGCTCTTGGCCTCGCGCGCGCTGCGGATGGGGTCGAAGAGGGCGTCGTAATCCTCGATCGCACGTGGCGAACGCACCATCGAGCGCCCGGCCCAATCGGTGCGGAACGAACCGGGCGCGACGGCAGTGACGTGGATGCCGAAGCCGGCCACTTCCTTGGCCAGTACTTCGCTGATGCCTTCCAGCGCGAACTTGCTGCCGCAGTACCAGGCGATGCCCGGCATCGTGATGAAGCCGCCCATGGAAGTGATGTTGAGGATGTGCCCGCGGCGGCGCGCGCGCATGTGCGGGAGTACGGCCTTGATGAGGGCGGCCGGGCCGAACACGTTCACCTCGAACTGCTGGCGCAGATCAGCGAGCGAGGATTCCTCGAGGACGCCTTCGTGACCGTAGCCAGCGTTGTTGACCAGTACGTCGATGGCGCCGATGTCGGTTTCGATATGGCGGACGAGGGCATCGATGGCGTCGGCATCGGTGACGTCCAAGAGGCGCGCGAAGGCCTTGCCGGGTGCGAGGGCTTCGAAGTCGTGGCGGGCCGTTTCGCTGCGCACGGTGCCGACCACGCGATGGCCGGCCTGCAGGGCCTGCTGGGCCAGGGCACGGCCGAAGCCGCTGCTGACGCCGGTGATGAGGAAGAGTCGGGAGGTCGCCATGGTTCCGGGTCTCGGTTGCGGGACTTGCACGTTAGTGCTTGCCTGGAAGACGGCCAAGGCCCAGGATTCGGGTATTCTTGCCTATTCCTATGAGGGTCCCGTGCCCGCTGTTGAACCGTCGATGCAGGCGCGCATGGTCGGCCTGCTGCATGCGCTGGCCACGCAGGAGGGCTACACGCTGACGGCCCTGCCGGGCGTGCGCCTGCTGCGCTCGGACCGGCCGCTGGCACGGACGCCGGTGCTGTATGACCCAGGCATCGTGATCGTCTGCCAAGGCGTGAAGCGCGGCTACATGGGCGCGAAGGTCTACCAGTACGACGCGCAGCACTACCTGGCGGTGTCGGTGCCGGTGCCGTTTACCATGGAAACCGAGGCGAGCGCCGACGCGCCGCTGCTGGCGATCTACCTGCAGCTGGACCTGCAGCTGGCCGCGGACCTGATGCTGGAGCTGGAGGCGCACGCTGATGCTGTGCCTGCACCGGCGCAGAGCATGATGGCCAGCCCGATGGAGGCGGCGATGCAGGCCACCGTGCTGCGTCTGCTGGAGGCGCTGGGCGATCCGCTGGAGGCGGCGGTGCTTGGCCCGGCGCTGGTGCGCGAGCTGTATTTCCGCGTGTTGACCGGTGCACAGGGCGGCGCGATGCGCGCAGCACTGGCGATGCGCGGGCGCTTCGGCCGCATCGGCAAGGTGCTGCGGCATATCCATGCGGCCTACGCGACGGCGCTGGATGTGGACGCGCTGGCGGCGGAGGCGGAGATGAGCGTGCCGACCTTCCACGATCACTTCCGTGCCATTACCGGTACCTCGCCGATGCAATACGTGAAGTCGACCCGGCTGCACCAGGCGCGGTTGCTGATGCTGCGCCAGGGCATGACGGCCGAGGCGGCGGCGCTGGGAGTGGGCTACGCCAGCGCGTCGCAGTTCAATCGTGAGTTCAAGCGCCTGTTCGCGCTGCCGCCGGCGGCCGAGGTGGCGCGGATGCGGCGCAGCTTCGCATTGCCGCCAGCAGCGGTGGATGCGGTGTATGTGTCGTCGCATTGAGGACTGACCGGACGCAGATGTCGGCTGATAGTCACACGATCCGCACGGGCGGCTGGCTAACGTGTCGCACACGTCTGCTCCTTCGCCGTGACGCGCTGCGCCGCGTCACCCTCACTTCCGGAAGTACACATGTCCGCCCTGCCTTTGCGCGCGCTGGCCTACCAGAGCACCGCGTCGTGCCCTCTGGCTGCCGATTCGATAGACGAACTGCTCATCACCGCCATGGCCCGCAACCAGGCGCTGTCGGTGACCGGCGTGCTGCTGTTCGATGGGCATCGGTTCTTCCAGTATCTGGAAGGGCCGCGCGTGGCTATCGACGAGGTTTTCGGCCGCATCGAGCGGGATACCCGACATGAGCGTGTGGGGGTGCTGTTTGATGAAGCGGTGAACGAGCGCTATTTCTGCAACTGGTCGATGGTCTGCCGCAGCGTGGACGTTTCGGCCCTGCATGCCATCGCCGCAGGCAAATGGAAGCGGCAGTTTCCTGCCGTGCGCGACGATCGCCGTGCGGTACCGGGACTGGGTGCACTGGTGGATTTCTGGGAGCGGCCCCACGCGTGAGCGTGATCACTCCGGCATGACGGGGTAAGCCGTTACGGTGGCTGCTCACAAAGGGGGGAGGCATGGAAGAATCGAATGGCGGTATGGTGCGCTGGCTGAGTTTCCGGCTGCGCAATGGGCAATCGATCGGCCCGCAACGGTTGCGCGAGGCGTGGACCTGGGCTTGCCAATCGCCGCGTTCGGGTGTGCGCCGCGAGCAGCTGGGCGAAGACCACTGGGTCTATGCCCTGTATGGCCCGGAGCTGATCACCTGCCCCCGGACGGCCGAGCAGCGGATGCGTGGCTTCCTGCTGGAGGCGGGCTATATCTTCACGATGGGTTCGCTGGGGCGGCGCGAGGCCGCCTGACGCCGCGCTCAATCTAGCTCACGCTGCTGCACCACCCAAGGCAGGGAAGTGCGGGCGCAGCAGCGAGACAAGCAGCTCCATGCCAGGGCTGGCCACTCCGTGTGTGACGCGCGTCACTATACGGAGGCGGTAGCGGCCAGGCGTGAGGGTTTGCTCACGCCTTATGTGGGCGAGCTTGGCCCGCAATCTGTCTTGACGACGACATCGGGCCATATGCCGTAGATTGGTGTCGACAGTCTCACTTTCTGCAGCGGGCGGGATGCCCCTGGGGTGCTGCGACTCCCGCTATTGACCAGGAACTGAAGTGCAACCCCTTGTCCCTGTTTTTCCCCGCGCTGCAGGTGCTGCGGCGGATCGCGTCCGTCATCACGACTGGTCCTCCACCTCGCTTGGGCCTGCGGCGCAGTGGCCCGCAGCGCTGCGCTGTGCGGTGGAACTGATGCTCAATTCTCCGGAAAGCATGTACCTGGTATGGGGCGACGAGCTGGTTTTCCTGTTCAACGATGCCTATGCACCGATCCTGGGACCGCGCCTGGACCATGCGATGGGCGCACCGCTGCGCAGCCTGTGGGCGGATGCGTGGCCTGCGGTACGCGAGCCGATCGAGCAGGCCTTTGCCGGGCAGGGGTCGCGCTTCGAGAATGTGCCGGTGGCGATGAACCGCTATGGCGCGCCCGAAGATACGTGGTGGACGTTCTCGATTTCCCCGCTGTACGGGGAAGACGGACAGGTCGCGGGCGCCTTCTGCGTAACCAAGGAAGTGACCGGCATGGTGGTAGCGCAGGATCGGCTGGCGCGCGAGAACGAGCGGCTGATCGCGCTGTTCGAGAAATCTCCGCTGTTCATGGCGTTCCTGACGGGGCCGGAGCACCGTATCGAGCTGGTCAATCCTGGCTATACGAGCCTGATCGGGCACCGCGAGGTGATCGGCCGCCCCATTGTCGAGGCGCTGCCGGAGGTGCTGGACCAGGGCTATCTGCATCTGCTGGATAAGGTCTACCGCACAGGTGAGCCGTACATTGGGCGCAAGGTGGCCTACGACAGCGGCATCGCGCGGGTCGGCAGCGATCCGCGCCATATCGTCGACGTGGTGTTCCAGCCGTGCAAGGACGAGGCGGGGCAGGTCAACGGCATCTTCGTGCAGGGCCTGGACCTGACGCCGCAGGTGGCGCTTGAGCGGCACCTTTCGCTGACCGAGGCGCGGCACCGGCAGATCATGGACAGTGCCCGTGACTACGCGATCATCGCCTTCGACATGGACGGTATGGTGACGCTGTGGAACCGCGGCGCGGAGGAGATACTCGGTTGGCATGAGTCTGAAGTGCTGGGCCGACATGGAGAGGTGCTTTACCTCGACGACGACCGTCTGGCCGGCCGCTTTCGCTACACCATGCAGCAGGCGCTGGTGAGTGGAGGTCTGAGCGGTGAGCGCTGGCTGCGCCGCCGCGATGGGGGACGGTTCTGGGCGCATGGCTCGATGACGGTCCTGCGTGGCCAGGAAGGTGAGGCCGTTGGCTATGTGCTGGTGTTCCGCGACCGCACGGCTGAGAGATACGCCTCCGAAGCGCTGGTACAGAGCGAGCGACGACTGGGGGCGCTGGTTGCTGCAGCGACGCAGTCGCTGTACGCCATTTCTGCCGATTGGCAGCGGGTAAACCTGATCTATCGACAGGGGGGCGCCGCGGACCTTCACGAGGGCGGCGGGTCATGGCGCGATCAGTTGATCCATCCTGCCGACCGCGGCGCCGTAGATGCCGCCATCGAACAGGCACGCGAGACCGGTTCGGCGCTGGAGGTGGAACACCGCAGCCTGATGCCCGACGGCGAGGTTCGCTGGTTGCAGATGCGTGCGGTGCCACTGCTGGATGAAGACGGGCAGGTACGGGAGTGGTTCGGAGCGGCGGCTGACATCACTGACCGCCGTATTGCACAGCAGCGGCTGCAACAGCTGACCCTGACCCTGGAAGAGCGGGTGCAGGCACGAACGGCCGAACTGATGGCCATGGAGGAGCGTCTGCGCCAAGGCCAGAAGATGGAGTCGCTGGGCCAGTTGACCGGCGGCATTGCGCACGATTTCAACAACATGCTGACCGCTGTTTCGATGGGTCTGGAGCTGCTGGAACTGCGGGTGGGGCAGGGGCGCGTGGAGGATCTGCAGCGTTACCTCGAGATGGCCCGAGGTGGCGCCGACCGGGCTGCGGCACTGACCCAACGTCTGCTCGCGTTTTCGCGGCGGCAGACCCTGGCGCCATCATCCGTGCGCGTTTCCACGCTGGTAAGCGGCATGCTGGACATTCTCAGTCGTTCCATCGGGCCTTCGATCGACATTGAAACGCGACTGCAGGATGGCGGTGATGACGTACTGGTGGATGCGCCGCAGCTGGAGAATGCCTTGCTCAATCTCTGCATCAACGCCCGCGACGCCATGCCCGAGGGCGGAACGCTGGTCATCGCCTCGGACATCGAGGCGGTGACAAGCGCACGCGGTGAGCAGCTTGGATTGCCCGCAGCGACGTACGTGCGCCTTTCCGTGTGTGATACCGGGACCGGTATGGATGCCAGCGTGCTGGAGAAGGTCTTCGAACCGTTCTTCACCACCAAGCCGATCGGCCAGGGCACCGGGCTCGGCCTTTCGATGATCTACGGGTTTACCCGGCAGTCGGGCGGGCAGGTGGACGTCGAATCCACGCCGGGGCAGGGCACCACGATCAGCCTGTATCTGCCGCAATTCAGCTCCGCGCCGGCAACCTGCACCGAGCCCGTGGCCGATGCCTCAACCATGCCAATGCTCTCGGGCCGCTCAGTGCTGCTGGTTGAGGATGAAGCGTCGATCCGGGCGCTGGTGCGCGATGTCCTGAGTACGCAGGGGCATCACGTGACCGAAGCGGCGAATGGCAGCGAGGCGCTTTCGCTCTTGGCAACTGACCATTCGTTCGACCTGCTGGTGACGGATGTGGGCCTGACGGGAGCATTGAATGGACGCCAGGTTGCCGACGCGGGTCGGCAGTCGCGACCGGCGATGCCCGTCCTGTTCATCACCGGCTACGCAGCATTTGCGGCGGTGGGCGGTGAGCACCTTGAGGCTGGCATGGAGATTCTGACCAAACCCTTCTCCGCCGTCGAACTCGAGCGGCGTGTGGACCGGTTGCTGGCAGGGGAATTCAGATCGTGGCGTGCACCGACTCCAGAAGCTCCCGCAGCGTAAAGGGCTTGCGCAGCACGGGAATGTGGCGGGGCAGGCTCTCCGGGTCGCCCGCAAGCTGGCCGGCGTAGCCGGTCATCAGCAGGACGCGCAGGGCGGGGTTGCGGGTCATCGCGTGGCGCGCGAGCTCGCAACCGTTCATGCCTGGCAGCCGGATATCCGAGATCAAAAGATCGAATGACCCGGCGCTGCATAGTGCAGCAACCGCCGCTTCGGCATCGCCAACCGCAGTGAGGTTGTAGCCACTCTCGGAAAGGACATCCTCGGTAAGTTCGCGGATGGCCGTGTCATCCTCTACAAGCAGGATGCGTTGCGTGGTCGGTGGAGTCACAGCGGGGGAGTTCTCGATGCATGTAGCGGAGCTGCAGATGCCCTCGATTGAGGGCACCCGGATGCCGCGTGTGGGGCGCGGCGGTATTTCAGTGACTCAGTGGCGCGCGTCATCCTTGGCCTTGCCGGCAGCGCTCTGCACCTTTCCAACGCCCTTCTGTGCTTTGCCTTCAAGTTCCTGCGTCTTGTTGCCGGTGACCTTGCCGGCCACTTCCTTCACCGTGCCCTTGACCTGGTTCTTGGCACCTTCGGTACGATTCTTGTCCATTGCAGAACACCTCTATTGAAAGCCCGGGATGGGGGCTTCGATCCTGCGGGCGCGTGGGTGGCGTGTCAGTGAAAGAAGCGCGAGCGCCATCCTCACGATGATAGCGCCAGGCCATGCCTGGCGGATTTGACAGTCAGCCTACCAACTAGTAGGGTGACTCCATGAAAGAACCGCTCTCTCCCAAAGCCCACGAGATCCTCGCCCACGCCCGTTCGCTGCTGGAAGCCGGCGGCTACAACGGCTTCAGCTACGCCGACGTCTCGGCACGGGTGAACATCAGCAAGGCCAGCATCCATCACCACTTCCCCAGCAAGGCGGATCTTGTGCGGACGGTGGTGGTGCTGTACCGGGCCGAGGCGCGCGAGGGCCTCGCACTGCTCGAGCGGCAGCTGGGCGACCCGCTGCAGGAGCTCAACGCCTACGTGGACTACTGGTCCAGCTGCATTGCCGGCGGCACGTCCTCGTTCTGCATCTGCGCGATGCTGGCGGCGGAGGCGCCGATGATTCCGGCTGAGATTGCCGATGAAGTGCGCGGCCATTTCGAGGATCTGAGCGGCTGGCTGGCGCTGACCCTGGAGAAGGGTGCTGCGACAGGCCAGCTGCGGCTGCAGGGTTCGGCCGCGGACGAAGCCAAGGCGTTCATGTCATCGGTGCACGGCGCGATGCTCGCCGCGCGCGGTCTGGGTGATGCGGACACGTTCGCGGCGCTGGCGCGCCTGGCCATCGCGCGGGTCAGCGCGGCGGCCTGAGATTTGTGTGATGGGCCTGCGGCAGCGCAGGCCTTCTTTTTACCCTTTAATGCCTACCTACTAGTAGGTTCAGTAATCATCGGAGATTTCCCATGGCACACCCCCTGTCCACCTTCGGCGCGATCCACACCGCCGTCAGCCTGATCCCGGTCCTGGCCGGCCTGTACGGCTTCATCCGCAATCGCGCGATCGACCCGGCCACGCGCTCGGGCAAGCTCTATCTGCTGGGTCTGGTACTGTCGGTGGCGAGTTCGTTCACTGTGTCGAGCACGGGCGGATTGAACCCCGGCCATGCGTTCGGGGTGATCGTGCTGCTGGTCGCCTTCGGCGGCTTGCTGGCGGGGCGGTTGCGCTTTCTCGGCCGCTTGGCGCCTTACCTGACGACCTTCGCGCTGTCCTTCAGCTTCCTGCTGTCGCTGGTGCCGGGCACCAACGAGACGTTGACCCGCTTGCCGGTGGGCCACCCCATTGCCGCCGCGCCGCTGGCGCCGGTGGTGCTGCAGGTGTTGCTGGGCTGCGCGGTGGTGTTCGTGATCGGCTTCGCCGCGCAGTGCTGGCGCATCCATGCGCGCAACAAGCACGCGCGGGCCTGATGCCATGAGGCTGCGGCTGGGTGAAACGCATCGAGGAGATGCGCGGTGATCCATTCTTCGCTGCCCTTGGCATCGATCACGTGGCATCTTTGTAGCGGTCGATCCTGGTTGACGGGCAGCGCCAACCAAGGCTGGCCTCTACAGGGCTGCCAAACGCTCCCGCAGCCATCGATGCGCGGGGTCGCGATGCACGCGCTCGTGCCAGAACAGCATCATCTCGAATCCCGGCACGTCGATCGGTGCCTCCACCGCCTTCAACGCAGGGTCAGCCTCCACCAGGCGCGAAGGCACCATCGCAACCAGGTCGGTGCGTAGCAGGGCACTGCGCAGGAACAGGAAGTGCGGCACCGACAGCACGACCTCGCGCCGTGCACCGACATGTGCCAGCGCGCTGTCCGTGTTGCCATGGAAGCCGCCGCCGTCGGGGGACACGATGGCGTGCTGCAACGCGCAGAACTGCTTCAGCGTCGGTCGCCGCTTCAATTTCGGATGGTCGCGCCGTCCAGCGAGAACATAGCGTTCCTGGAACAGCGGACGCTGGTGCAGTGACGGCGGCGCTTCCGACGCGATGTGGATGGCAAGGTCGATTTCACCACGCTCGCCCTGCGCCACCATCTGCGCCGGCGCCAGGCTGACCACCGCCAAGCGTGTGCCCGGTGCGGCATCGCGGATGCCTGGGAGTGCAGGCAGCACCACGGTGGATTCACCGAAGTCCGACGCCATGATCCGCCAGGTCTGCTGCGCGCTGGCCGGATCGAACGCCTGCACGGGCGCGACGGTGCGCCGGATCGCATCCAGTGCGTCGGCCAGTGGCTCGCGCAGCGCCTCGGCGCGGGCCGTGCGGCGCATGCCACGCGAACCCGGCAGCAGCAGCGGGTCATCAAACAGGTCGCGCAGCCGCGCCAGCTGGATGCTGACGGTGGGCTGGGCCAGATGCAGGCGTCCGGCCGCGCGGGTCACGTTCTGTTCTTCCAGCAGCGCCTGCAGGGTCACCAGCAGGTTGAGGTCGATGCGACGCAGGACATTGTCCATGGCAATGGGTGCAATTGCGGGAATTCATTTCAACTATAGCGCGATGCTGCCTATCGTCATCGGCATTCCCCACTGTGGTGACCCATGAACGTTCTGCTTGTCTACGCCCATCCCGAACCCACCTCGCTCAATGGCACGCTGAAGGACTTCGCCGTGCAGCGCCTGCAGGCGGCGGGCCATACCGTGCAGGTATCAGACCTGTATGCCATGCGCTGGAAGGCGCCGATCGATGGCGATGATCATCCGGGACGCGATCCGCAGCGCCCCTTCCATGCCTCGCTGGATTCGCGCGAGGCCTATGCCAAGGGCCGCCAGAGTGACGACATCGCCGCCGAACAGGAAAAACTCCGCTGGGCCGACGCGGTCATCCTGCAGTTCCCGCTGTGGTGGTTCTCGATGCCGGCCATCCTCAAGGGCTGGGTCGACCGGGTCTATGCCTATGGCTTCGCTTATGGGGTGGGTCAGCATTCGGACCACCACTGGGGCGACCGCTATGGCGAGGGCGCGATGGCCGGCAAGCGCGCGATGCTGGTGGTGACCACCGGTGGCTGGGAGTCGCACTACGCCGCGCGCGGGATCAACGGTCCAATCGATGATCTGCTGTTCCCGATCCAGCACGGGATCCTGTTCTATCCCGGTTTCGATGTGCTGCCGCCCCACGTGATCTACCGCAGCAGCAAGGTGGGCGAGCAGAACGTGGCGGACGTGCTGGAAGGGCTGGGCAGGCGATTGGATGGCCTGGCCAGTGACGCGGTGATTCCGTACCGCCGGCAGAATGCAGGGGACTACCTGATTCCCTCGCTGGAGCTGCGGCCGGGTCTGGCCGAAGGGGCTGCGGGTCTCGGCATCCACCAGGAAGGGTGAACGCCCGGGGACTCTAGTAGCCGTCGACCTTGGTCGACGGAGAGCGCCAACCAAGGTTGGCCGCTACCTGGGTTCAGCGTGAGGGTTCCCACCAGCGCGTACCCGCCACAGGCGCCTGCATGTCCAGCGCCTGGCCCATGATCGGCGTGGCCACGGGCACGTTCTTCGCCGCCGCCAGTGCGGTGATCCGCTCGAATGGCTGCTGCCATGCGTGCAGAGCCAGGTCGAAGGTGCCGTTGTGGATCGGCAGCAGCCATTTGCCGCGCAGGTCCAGGTGCGCCTGCAGGGTCTGTTCGGGCTGCATGTGCACGAAGGCCCAGCGCTTGTCGTAGGCGCCGGTCTCGATCATGGTCAGGTCGAACGGGCCGTACTTCTCGCCGATGGCCTTGAAGCCGTCGAAGTAGCCGGTATCGCCGCTGAAGAAGATGCGGAAGTCGCCGTCCTGGATCACCCACGAGGCCCACAGGCTGCGATCGCTGTCACCCAGGCCGCGGCCGGAGAAATGCTGGCCCGGCGTGGCGGTCAGGCGCAGGCCATTGGCCTCGGTCGACTGCCACCAGTCCAGCTGCTCGACCTTGGCGGCATCCACACCCCAGGCGATCAACTGGTCGCCCACGCCCAGCGGCGCGATGAAGCGCGCGGTTTTGCCGGCCAGCTGCATCACCGCGGCATGGTCCAGATGGTCGTAATGGTTGTGCGAGAGGATCACGCCGGCGATCGGCGGCAGGTCTTCAATGCTGATCGGCGGTGCGTGGAAGCGTGCCGGGCCCATCCACTGCACTGGCGAGGCACGCTCGGAGAACACCGGATCGGTCAGCCAGTACTGGCCGCGCAGCTTCAGCAGGATCGTGGAGTGGCCAAGCCGGAACAGGGTGCGATCCGGTGCGGCATCCAGTGCGGCGCGATCCAGCGCCTGCACCGGAATCGGCTGGGTGGGCACGGTGCCCTTGGGCTTGTTGAACATGAAGGCCCACCAGATCTCCAGACCATCACGCAGGCCCGTGGCGGGCTTTGGTAGAACATTGCGGAACTTGCCGTCGCGGAATTGAGGCGAGTCCGGGAAGCGGGGCAGGGACCACGACTTGCAGAAGGTATAGGCGGTCACGGCAAGGGTTCCGATCAGGAGGATGAGGAGCAGGCGCTTCATCGGGGACGTCCGCTGGGTACACTGAACAGTGTAGTTTCCGGTTTCAGAAAAGTACACCGGCCGGTGTAAAATGTGCGCAACTGTTCAGTTTCCTGGTTCCTGCCATGTCCCGTGCCCAGCAACGCCTGACCGACCGCAAACGCGAAGCCATCGTGCGCGCGGCCGTGGAGGAGTTCCGCAGTGCCGGCTACGAGGCGACCAGCATGGACCGCATCGCGGCGGCGGCCGGCGTGTCCAAGCGCACGGTCTACAACCATTTCCCCAGCAAGGAAGCGCTGTTCGGCCACATCCTCGAAGAGCTGTGGGAAAGCAGCATGGCTGCCGTCGTGCTGCCGTACCGCGCCGACCAGCCGCTGGACGTGCAGCTGCTGCAGCTGATCGGGCAGAAGCTGGACCTGCTGGGCGATGCCAACTTCATCGATCTGGCCCGCGTGGCGATGGCCGAGATCATCCATTCGCCCGAGCGTGCGCAGGCGATTGTCTGCCGCATGAGCGAGAAGGAAGGCGGCGTGAGCGCATGGATCCGCGCCGCCATCGCCGATGGTCGCCTGCGCGAGGTCGATCCGGAATTCGCCGACCACCAGCTGCAGGGCCTGGTGAAGGGCTTCGCGTTCTGGCCGCAGGTCACCATGGGCCAGCCGCCGCTGGGCCCGGTCGAACGGCGCAAGGTCGCCGATTCGGCGGTGGCGATGTTCCTGGAGTTCTACGCACGCTGAGCCCACGCACCAGCGACTTCGACATGGCAGCGCATCGCTGTCCACTGATGCAATGTTGTGACGGGATCGCCATCGAACCGACTTGGCCATCTGCGACACTGAGTTCGGATTCCACGGCAAGACCACCCCATGTCCTTTGCGTCGGCGCAGCAGATCAATGAAGTACTGCAGCAGTCCTACGGCATCACTGCCACCGCGGTGGTCCCGCGCGTCGTGGGTGCCGACGCCAACGCGAGCGTGTTCCGCATCGATGCGCGCGGCAGCCAATGGTGGCTGAAGTGCCGCAGTTACCAGGTAGCGCCGCAGGTGTGGGACGGTCTGCACTGGCTGCGCGGGACGCTGGGCATCGAGGAAATCGTGGCGCCGTGGCCGGCCATGACCGGTGGTGCGTCGGTGCAGCGCTGGGGCCTGCAGTTCACCCTGTTCCCGTATATCGAAGGGCAATCCGGATTCGAAGCGCCGTTGAGCGCGGTGCAGTGGCAGCGTCTGGGTGAAATACTCCGCCGCCTGCACACGGCTCAACTGCCCGAGGCGCTGGCCGAAGGACTGCCGCGGCAATCGTTGTCCTGCGAGGCACTGGGTACGGTAGGGCAATGGCTGCAGGAACCGGCGACGTTGCCCGCCGCGCAGGATCGCTGGGGACGTGCCTTCCACGCGGTGTGGGTGCGACAGCGCGTGCGCATCACCGCGCTGCACCGGCGTGCGCTGGCGCTTCAGCAGGCGCTGGCGGAGCGTGAGCCGCTGCTGCATCCCTGCCATACCGATCTGCACGCGGGGAACGTGCTGATGGGTCACGACGGGGCGCTGCACCTGATCGACTGGGATGGCCTGTCACTGGCACCGCGCGAACGCGACCTGATGTTCGTCGGGGCAGCGGTGGGCGGTCGTTGGGGGCGCGAACGCCCGCAGGGTTTTGCCGAGGGGTATGGCGATGACCTGGGCGATGCGCAGTGGATCGCGTGGTATCGGCATGTGCGCATCCTGGAGGATCTGGTGGCGTTCCAGCAGATGCTGATGGGCGTGGCGGGCGGTTACCGGCCGCCGCAGCAGCGTCGGCAGGCGCTGCATCACCTGGGGGAGTTGTTCGCACCGGGAAATGTGTTCTGCGCGGCAGAACGGGCTTACCGCGCGGTGTAGGGGTTCGGCAGGGCTGCGCCCTGCACGTGCCGAAGCCAGAGCAACGTCAACGTCAACTTCAGAAGCGGGCTTTCCGTGGGTTGGCGGGGTGGGTCCGGTTGAGGGGGACGCCGTAAATACGTCCATGTAGGCTTGGTCGCGGCTTGCTCGTGTGCGCTGTCCTGCGCACACGGCAAGACCAGGGTTGGGCGTCCTGCCCAACCCGCCCGAGGCATGCCTCGGGCCCATGCCGCTCACACCCCCTCAACCGGACCCACCCCGCCTTCGACAGTTCTCCGCGATCTGTCGGAACGGCGTTCTGCTCTGGTGGGTGCCGACCGTTGGTCGGCACGGGCTCGGATATCGATGTCTGACAGATGTGTCGACCAAGGTCGACACCTACCAACAGCCGCGCCCCAGTAGATCCACGCCATGCGTGGATGAATTCATTCGATATCTGACAGATGTGCCGACCAACGGTCGGCACCCACCAAAAGCAGCTGGCACCAACAGCAGCGGCCAACTGTCAGAGGCGGGGCGGTGTGGGTCGGCAGGACCGTTGGCGCCATGGATGGCGCCATCGAGCCCCCATGGACGGGTTTACGGCGTGTCCTGACCACCCACACCGCCCCGCCATCCCACGGAATGCCGCCCTTGATCTTGCTTCCGCTTCGGCAGGTGCAGGGCTGCAAGCCCTGCCGAACAAACCCCCTACTTCCGCGGCAGGTAGGTCACCAGCGAAAGATCGTGCCGGCTCTCCGGCACCAGCGCCACGTACTGCAGGTCCAGCAACCCGCGCGTGGGATGCATCAGCTTCTTCGCCCCCTCGTCGAAACGACGGACGTCATGCTCCGGCCACCACAGGCGGAACGGCTCACTCTTCGCCGAAATGTCCTCGGCCAGTGCCAGGAACGGCGCCTTGTCCGGCGCCTGCGCCATCGCCGCGCGGAACCCGGCCAGCAGGCCACGGCTCATCTCTTCCCAGTTGAGGATGCGCTCGCGGTAAGGCGCGTACAGGAACATCAACCAGAGCGTGTTGCGCTGGTTCGGCGGAAACTGGCTGTAATCCACGAACAGATCGGCGATGGCCGCGTTCCAGGCCAGGATGTCGAAGCGCGTGTTGCGCACGTAGGCCGGGATCGGCTGCATCGCCTCCACCAGCTGGCGCAGGCCGTCGGTCACGCTTTCGTCCGGCGATTCCAGCGGCGCGCCGTAACCGGACAGCGCGAAGGCATACGCGCGCTCGTCATCGCTCAGGCGCAGCACCGTGGCCAGGCGCTCGAGCACCTCGGGCGAGGCGCGCACTTCGCGGCCCTGCTCGATCCAGGTGTACCAGCTGACACTGACCCCGATGGCCAGCGCCACTTCTTCGCGCTTCAGGCCCGGGGTGCGCCGACGCCCGGCCGGCAGGCCAAGCGTGGCGGGGTCGACACGGGCGCGGCAGGCTTTCAGGAAGCCGCCCAGTTCCTTGCGTTCACTCTCGCTGCGCATCATCGCTACCGCCGCACGTGTTGTAGCGTCGAGCCAAGCTCGACGGATCTGCTACTGCGCCAACAGCAGCCGAGCATGGGCTCGGCTCTACCGGAAGCGTGATCAGCCGCCCTCGGCATTGCGCACGAGGACGATGACATCCGCGCAGGCGCGTCGATCAGGCATCGATGCGCTTGGAACCCACGGCCAGGCCGGCCTTCAGGCTGGCCTCGACGAACTCGTCCAGGTCGCCGTCGAGCACCTTCTGCGTGTCCGAACGCTCGATGCCGGTGCGCAGGTCCTTGATACGGCTCTGGTCGAGCACGTAGTTGCGGATCTGGCTGCCCCAGCCGATGTCGGACTTGGTGGCTTCCACCGCGTCCTTCTCGGCGTTGCGCTTCTGGATCTCCAGCTCGTACAGCTTGGCGGCCAGCATCTTCATCGCGTTGTCGCGGTTCTGGTGCTGGCTGCGGCCGGTCTGGCAGGCCACGACGATGTTGGTCGGGATGTGGGTGATACGCACCGCCGACTCGGTCTTGTTCACGTGCTGGCCACCGGCACCGGAAGAGCGGTACACGTCGGTACGCAGATCGGCCGGGTTGATGGTGATATCGATGTTGTCATCGATTTCCGGCGACACGAACACCGAGGTGAAGCTGGTGTGGCGGCGGTTGTCCGAATCGAACGGCGACTTGCGCACCAGGCGGTGCACGCCGGTCTCGGTCTTCAGCCAGCCATAGGCGTAATCGCCTTCCACGCGCAGCGTCGCCGACTTGATGCCGGCCACGTCGCCACCGGACACTTCCATCAGCTCGGTTTTCCAACCGCGCGATTCGCACCAGCGCAGGTACATGCGCAGCAGGATCTCCGCCCAGTCCTGGGCTTCGGTACCACCGGCACCGGCCTGGATGTCGACGAACGCGGCGGCATTGTCCATCTCGCCGGAGAACATGCGCTGGAATTCCAGCTTCTCCACGTGCGCCTGGTGCTTGTCCAGATCGGCGACCACGGCCAGGGCGGTATCGTCGTCCTGTTCGGATTCAGCCAGTTCCAGCAATTCGGTCGCATCGGTCAGGCCGTCGAGCACCGCGGCGATGCCGCCCACGGTCTTCTCCAGGCTGGAGCGTTCACGGCCCAGGTTCTGTGCGTATTCGGCGTTGTTCCAGACGTCGGGGCTTTCCAGCTCCCGCGTTACTTCTTCGAGACGCTCTTTCTTGGCGTCGTAGTCAAAGATACCCCCTGAGCGACACCACACGATCGGTCAGATCGGTGATGCGCTGGCGGACAGGATTCAGTTCGATCATGTCGGCGGTTATACAATAAATAGATGACTGCCAATCATACCGCAGGCCGCGGTTTCCGGCATGAGAGGGGCCGGACAGTAGAGTCGACTATCGCGCGCAGCGCGGGCTTCACCGGAACCTGAACGAACAGCAGTCGACTGACAGTCGACGCTACCCGCTGGCCCCACCCGCCCCGCCCAGCGCCTGCCGCAGCAGCGGCAACTGCCGCCGGCTGCACGGCACCTTCGCCCCGTCAGCCATGTGCAGCAGGGCCTCACCGCCGTCCAGCGGCTCGATCGAGCGCAGCTGCCCGCGGTGGATCAGCCAGCTGCGGTGCGGGCGCAGGAACACGGCCGGGTCCAGCCGCTGCTCCAGCACCGCCATGGTTATGCGCAGCGGGTAATCGTGGCCGCGCACCCGCAGGTTCACGTAGTTGCCGGCGGCCTGGGCGTACTCCACGTCACCGGTGGTCACCAGGAACTCCTTGCCCAGCTTGCGCACCAGGAAGTGCTGCGGGCGCTCAACCGGTTCCACCGGCGGGCCGTCGTCGGGCGGCGCCAGCAGGTGCGCCTCACCCTGCCGCTGGCGGCCGAACCAGGCCACCGCATGCACGGCAATCACCAGCAGGCTGTAGGTCTGCACGTCCTTGAAGAACTCGTAGAACCACTGCGCCGGCCAGTCGCCATAGGTGTAGTGCTGGCCGATCACGGCGAAGGCCAGCTTGCGCAGCAGGACCATGGCGCTGACGTGCAGCAGCCACCAGGCAATGCCACCCAGCAGATAGAAGCCGATCCGGCGGCGCCAGGTGTCGGCATGCAGCGGCCAGCGCCGCGCGGCGGCATGCAGCAGGGCCAGCAGGCCGAGGCTGGCCAGCGCACTGCTGAACTCCTCTATCGAGGTTGCCCCTGCTGGGAAGGCCTCACCGTCACGCAACGCCCGCATCCACTTCACCAGCACATTGGCGACCGCAGTACCCAGGAACAGCACCGCCCAGAACACGGCGGTCAGCCCTGGGCGATGCGGACGCTCTGCTGCTGGGACGGGCAACGCCGCCGGATCTCCATTCTTCATGCCGCCATTGTTGCCTATCCGGCCCTGCGCGCATCCGCCATTGGTCCCTGCCACCCCACCATTGGCCCCAGCGCGGCCGCCATTGCGCCCCTCCCGCTGGTGGCCAGGACCTGGCAGGCGGAGGCTGCAGCTTCTTTCCGATGCCCGCCGCCCATGCACCGTCGCCACGATCTGGACACCCTGCGCATCGCCGCCTTTGCGCTGTTGATCCTCTACCACGCCGCCATGGCCTATGTGGCCGGCTGGGATTTCCACCTCAAGAGCACTTACACCGCCGAGTGGCTGCAATGGCCGATGATCGCGATGAACCGCTGGCGGATGCCCCTGCTGTTCACCATCAGCGGCATCGCCCTGGGCCTGTCGCTGCCCGAGCACGGGCGGTGGCGGCACACGCTGCGCAGATGCTGGCGCCTGCAGCTGCCGCTGTTGTTCGGCATCGTCGCGGTGGTATCCCTGCAGGCCTACTACGAGGCCCTGGACAAGGGCGACGTGGCGCCGGGGCTGGCCCGGTTCCTGTGGCGCTACTGGCAGTTCCGGCCGTGGCCGGGCGCGCATTTCAGTGGCGCCGCCTATGGCTTTACCTGGAACCACCTCTGGTACCTGGCCTATCTGCTGCCCTACACCGTGCTGGCGGTGGTGCTGGCCAGCCTGCTGCGACCGCTGCGTGGGGCGCTGCCGCGCTGGCAGATCAGCGACCGTGTGCTTGGCGGACTGCTGCTGGTGTTGCCGGTGGCCTGGCTGGCCTGGGCGCTGCTGGTGTTGATGCCACACTGGCCGCCCACCCACGCGCTGCTGGACGACGTCTATGTGCACGCCGAGTCGCTGCCGCTGTTCCTCGGCGGCTTCATGGCCGCGCGCTGGCAGCGTGGCTGGGAGCTGCTCATGCGCGGGCGCCGGCTGACCCTGGCGCTGGCCGTGCTGGGGCTGTGCCTGGAACTGGGTATCCGAGCGCTGGCCCGCCTGCCGCACGTCGGCGACGTCGACGCCTGGGTACTGGCACTGCCGTGGGGACAGACCGAACGCATCGGCCGTGCGCTCTATACCTGGTGCATGCTGCTGGCCCTGTTCGGCTGGGCCCGGGTGCTGCTGTCCCACCCGTGGCCAGGCCAGGGCTATTGCCGGGAAGCGGTGTTCAGCTGGTACATCCTGCACCAGACCTTGTTGATCGCGCTGCTGTATGCACTGCGCCCGCTGCAGCTTGGCCCGTGGCTGGAACCTGCCTTGCTGGTGGCAGGCACCATCAGCGGCTGCCTGCTGATCCACGAACTGCTGATCCGCCGCGTGCGCTGGCTGCGCCCCCTGTTTGGCCTGCGCAACGACGCGTCATCGCTGCCCGTGGCACGTGTTGCGCCGGTGTAGAGCCGCGTCCACACTCGGCTGCTTTGGCTCAGCTCTACCGGGCCCGCTTACCAACGGATGATGAGGACAACGGATGTTCCAGACGCAGTGGCACCTGTGGTTGCAGCACACCTTCGACGCCGGCTGGTTCCTGTCGGTGATGCAGTTCATCAGCCTGCTCGGTTACGAGATGGCCTATACCGCGCTGATCCTGGCGTGTGCGTTTGGTGCACGGCTGCGCGCCGGCCTCTGCGTGATGCTGGCGGTGCTGCTGATGGCCTGCGTCACCCATGCAATCAAACAGAGCGCCGCCCTGCCCCGCCCCTCCGACGTAGATGCGGCGGTGCTGGACAAGGGCGAGCCATCGCACCCGTTCGTGGTGGATGGCGGCGGCCATACCTTCTGGGCACTGCCCGATGCGCAGGCCACCGCCATGCTGCGCGCCCAGCCGCACGCTGACTATGGCTTCAACAGCGGCCACGTGGGCATCACCACGGCGGCGGGTGTTGCCCTGCTGCTGGCGTTCGGCATCCGCCGCCGCTGGCTGCGCTGGACACTGGTGCTGGGCTGGCCCCTGCTGATGGCGATCTCGCGCATGTATCTGGGCCGGCACTTCCTGGCCGATGTGCTGGCCGGTTGGTTGATAGGTCTCGGCGTCGCTCTGCTGGCGTGGCAGTTGATGCCTGGGCTGCGTGGAGAACGGCGCTGGCAGCTGCCGGTGCTGCTGGGCCTGGGCGTGGCGTTGTCGTGGGCCTCGTTGTGGACGCCCCTGGTGCCGCTGGGTGAAGCCTCGCGCCTGCTCGCACTCGTCCTGCTGGTGGCGTGGCTGCAGTGGCGCGGTTGGCCGGCCGACCCGCAGGGCGTCGTGCAGCGGGTGCTGCGCGTGCTGGGCGTGGTGGTGGTCTACCTTTTGGCGCGGCCGGTCATTGGTTGGCTCGCAGACATCATTCCGCTGCCGGATGCGCCGGTTATGGCGTTGCTGTGGCACACCGTCGGCACGCTGCTGATCCTCGGTGGCGGCATTGCGCTGGCACGGTGGATTCCGCGCCAGCGCCGCACTCCGCAGTAGATCAACGCCATGCGTGACGTGGCTCTACCTCACTGGGCATGGCCCAGCGCTACCGCACCTCGAACTCGCCTACCAGCACGGTCTCCGCACGATCCTTCAATCGCAGGGTGACCATCTGGTCCTTCTGCTGCGGCGTGCCCCAATGCGTGGTCAGCCGCAGCATCAGGGTGGTCGCGCCGGTCACCAGCTGCTGACGGCTGCCGAAGTAGTTGGCCTCCACCTTGTACCGGCCGGGCTTGGCATCGCGCAGCGAGAACTGCTCCGGTCCATAGCCGCCGGTGAAGTCCTGCGACATCTGCCCGCCCTGGTAGGTCAGCCGGTTGCCGTAGTACGCGCGCTCGCCGTTGGGGTCGGTCACCCACAGGTCCATGTCGCTGTTGTCGGCATCCCAAGCCAGCACCACGCGCAGGTCGAGCGGCATGGCCTGCATCAGGCGTGGATCGATGCCGCAGGCATCGAGCTGCGGCCGGCTGCGTGACACCAGATTGGTCAGCTCATCCAGCGCGATCAGGGCGATGCCATCGAAGCGGCCATCCCACGGACGCACCACCACTTGGTACAACGGCTCCAGCGCCTGCTGCGGCTTGCCGGCCGCGACCAGCGCAAGGCCGAGATCGCGGAAGCTCTGCGGCTCTTCCTGCCCCATCGCCAGCACCTGTTCGAACACCGGCACGGCCAGCGCGGGCGCGCCGGCCTGCAGCAACCGGTAACCGAGCACGCGCAGCAGGTGGCGGTTGTCCAGGTCCATCTCGGCCAGGTTGGACAGCACGCGCAGCGCCAGATCGCGCTGGTTCTGCTGCAGCAGCAGATCGGCGACGTCCAGGAAAAACGCGCTGCTGTCGGCATGCGCGGCACGCTCGGCCAGGTAGCGGTCGTACAGCTGGGCCGGTGGGCCTTGGCGCAGGCGGCGCGCCACCGGCGAGTCCGGCTGCCATGCCGCCAGCTGGATGCCGAGCTGGCCGTTGTTCGCCGGCCCCGCCTCATCCGAGATCGCCGACCCGGTCACCGCGATGGCATCCAGGGATGTGGCGGCCGCCGGCGCCTGACGGCGTGCACGGGCGGTCTCCATCCGCGATTCGGCGACCATCGTCGGTGCGGGCGGCGGCGCAGGTGCGGCCGGTACGGGCGCGGCGAGCAGGGCCATCGGTGCACTGGCGGCCGATTCGCTATGGAGAATCTCCTTCGCCGCAGACGGCGGTGCCTGCTTCGGCCAGCTGCGGTTCCACCACTGCTGGCGCTCCTTCCACTGCGCAGCCACCTTGTCGAGCCTGCGGCGGTCCTCGGCTGCACGGTCAGCGACCTGGCGCGCATAGACGCGGTCATAGTCGGCGCGCAGCGTACCGGCCGGGCGGATCGCGTAGCGCAGGTAGTCCTGCAGGGTTTCCAGCACGATCAGCGAGGTATCCGGGCCCACCAGCCCGAACTGCTGCGACAGGCGCTGCATCGCTTCGAGGTTGCTGCGCCGGTCCACCGCCAGCTGCTGCAGGCGGGCCTGCGCCCACAGTCCCGCCAGCAGATCGCCATCGTCGCTGCGGGTGGTCGGCAGCAGCGCCTGCCATTCGCCCCCATCGACGCGCACGCGCATCGGCACGCCCTCGGCCGCCAGGCGAGCATGCAGCCACAGCCAGCCCTGCGCTTCACTGCGGCGATCGATCACTACGTCCTGCACGCCACGCCCGGCGTCAACCTGGATGTCCAGCGGCGCCGACAGCAGTTCGCGCGTGGCAGCCTGCAGGTCATTGCCCAGCGCCACGAAACGGCCGCCGTGGGCCTCGCTCCACCCACGCAGGCGGGTGACATCGGTGCGTGCACCGGCACTGCTGACCGCGAACAGGCGCTGGCCAGCGGCCAGTGTCAGCAGTGCTTCCGCGCCGTAGGTCAGCAGGCCATCACTGACCAGCAGGTATTCGCTTACGCCGGGCTGCGGCTGCCAGTTGGCCAGCGCGCTGGCGCCGTCCGGCCTGACCTGCTGCAGCGCCTGGCGCAGCGCGCTCCAGTCGCCCTTGCGGATACGGAACCGCCGCTCGGCCTCGGGGCGGTCGCGCAGCACGGTCAGTACCACGTTGCCCTCGCCCATCGCCGCGAAGTAGCGGTCCAGCAGCGCGAACTCCCGAGCGCGGTCACGCTGGCCGGCGGAACCGGAGGCATCCCAGAGCAGGCCAACCTCGCTCGGCACCGTGCGCGGCGCATGGTCGGCGGGCACTGGCAGCTGGGCCAGCAGGTAGTGGCCGTCCTGCCACTTCGCCACCTGCACCTGCGACTGGCGCACCGCAGGCAGGGTCCATTGCAGCTGTGCCGGCAGTTGCGCGCCACGCCCCTGCCAGTGCAGCTGCCCGCTCTGCAGGGCGAATGGCGCCTTGCCGGTGGTCGCAGCGCCTGCCACCTGCAGATCCAGCTTCACCGAGGCCGCACCTGCAGCGAACTGCAGCGGCAACGCCCATTGCCAGCCCTTGTCGGCGAACGCCAGCGGCTCACGCACCACCAGCTGCACGCGGCGGCTGCCGCCGGCCGGCAGCGGATACACGCGCAGGCGAAACTGGTTGCCCGCCGTCTGTTCCAGCAGGCCCGGGTCAACACCGCGGCGCGCGATCTCCTCGAAGACCTGGCGGCCGCGATCCTTCGGCACCGGCACCGCCTCGCGCAGCTCGCCATTGATGTCCAGCGCGAAGCCGCTGATCTGCTGGCCATCCCCCAGCGGGAACTGCAGCTCGCCTTCCAGCACGCGGCTGTTGGGATTGTGGAATTCCAGGGTGATGCGGGTCTGCGCGATGCCCGCCTGGACCTCGCCTTCGATGCGCGCCTCGCGCAGCTGGATCGGCTGTTCGGCGGCCGGGGCGATCAGCAGCGGCGTGCTGGGCTGAGGCCGCGCGTGGCGGGGCGATTGCGCGTCAACGGGCCAGGCCGCCAGCACCAGCAGGATCAGGGGGGCACAGCGGGCAAAGACCATGGCACGGCTCCAGTGGGATCGTGGACGGTTCAACGCACCAACACGGCAGGTGGGGTTACGGGTCGAACGTGGATGCACCCCGCCGGGCATGGCGCGGCGCAACCGCAGCGTGCGGGGCTCTGGTAGCGCCGGGCCATGCCCGGCGAGCGCGAAGCGCGGCGCACCGCCGTCAGGCGGGAAGGCAGTGCTCGACGATCAGCTGGATCGCGGTGCCACCACGGTAATCATCGCAGGCCAGGCGATAGGCCAGGTGTACGTGACGGCTGGGTGCATTGCCGTGCCAGCCGCCGAAGTGGATGGCATTGACCGTGCCCGGTACGCCGGGCAGGCGCAGTTCCAGCTTCAGGTGGCGCTCCTTTAGCACGCGCCAGTTGGCCACTTCGAAACGGCCGTCGAACAGCGGCTCGGGGAAGCCCTGCCCCCAGGGACCGGCCAGGCGCAGGGCGTCGGCATGGCGGTGGTCGAGTTCGTGCACGGCCAGTTCGCCGTCGCTGAGCACGTGCTGCTGCAACGCAGCCGGGTCCAGCACGTCCTGCACGATGGCGACGAAAGCGGCCTCGAAGGCGGGCAGATGCTCAAGGCGCATGCTCAGGCCGGCGGCCATCGCGTGGCCGCCGAAGCGCTCGACCAGGCCGGGATGGCGTGCATCGACCAGCGCCAGTGCGTCACGGATATGCAGGCCCGGAATGGAACGGGCCGATCCGCGCAGGGTGTCGGCGCCGGGCTCGGCGGGTGCGAAGGCGATCACCGGGCGGTGCAGGCGGTCCTTCATCTTTGATGCGACCAGGCCGACCACGCCGGGGTGCCAGTCGGCATCGAACAGGCAGGCCGCCACCGGGCGCTCGCCCTCGGACTGCAGCACCACGCGCGACAATGCCTGCTCGGCGTCGTCGGTCATCGACTGCTGCACGGCGCGGCGCTCGGCGTTGATCTGCTCCAGGGTCTGAGCGATGTCGCGGGCCTGGCGCGGATCTTCGGTCAGCAGCAGGGCGATGCCCAGCGCCATGTCCTCCAGACGGCCGGCCGCATTGAGGCGCGGGCCGAGCGCGAATCCGATGTCAGTGGCGGTCAGCCGTGCGGCATCGCGACCGCTGGCTTCGATCAGCGCCTTCAGGCCGACGCAGGCATGGCCGGCACGCAGCCGACGCAGGCCGGCGCTGACCAGGGCGCGGTTGTTGGCATCCAGCACCACCAGATCGGCGACCGTACCGACTGCCACCAGATCCAGCAACGTGGTCAGGTCCGGGCCCTTGCCATCGGCAAACACACCGGCTTCGCGCATCTGCCGGCGCAGGGCCATCAGCACGTAGAAAATGACGCCGACACCGGCCAGCGATTTGCTGGGAAAGCCGTCGCCCTCCAGGTTCGGGTCGACGATGACATCGGCCGGCGGCAGCTGCGGCCCCGGTAGGTGGTGGTCGGTGACCAGCACCTGCCAACCGCGCGCCTTGGCGGCGTTGACGCCGGCATGGCAGGCAATGCCGTGGTCGACGGTGACCAGCAGGTCCGGCTGCAGTTCGGCCAGCTCCTCCACCAGCGAGGGCGACAGGCCGTAGCCGTGCACCATGCGATTGGGCACGGCATGGAACACATGCTGCGCACCGAGCATGCGCAGACCGCGCACGCCGACCGCACAGGCGGTGGCACCATCGCAGTCGAAATCGCCCACCACCAGGATGCGCTTGTCGTTGGCGATGGCCTCGACTAGCAGCGCGACCGCCGCATCGATGCCGGTCAGCAGCTCGGGCGCATGCAGGTTGCCCAGCCGTGGCAGCGCAAGGTCCGGCGTGGTCGCGCCGCGGCTGGCGTAGAGACGGGCCAGCAGGGGCAGTGTGTCGTCGGGCCACGCACCGGGTTGCACCGGCTCGCGGCGCAGGATCATCAGGGTATCGGACACGGGCAGCGCAGCATCGGCGGCAAGGGACATCGGCATCGCCGGGTTGCGGAAGACGTCACCATGATAACGCGGGGTCAGCCCCCTCTGCCCGCAGAGGGCCCTGACCCCGTCGGAAGCAATTGGAATCGACAACCGTTTCTTTAATGCTTGCCGGCCCCGAAACGGATTTCTGCCCATGCGCCGCACATTGTTCCTGGCCCTCGCCCTCGCCCCGGCTGCCCACGCCGGCACGCCCGAGCCGAAGGCCGGTGTCGAATTCCAGCACAACGACTGGTCGCTGGCCTGCGATAACACCCGCACCTGCCGCGCCGTGGGTTACAGCCCGGAAGAGCCCGCCAACCTGCTGAGCCTGATGCTGGAACGTGCAGGTGGCCCCAATGCGCCGGTGATCGCGCGCCTGCGCAATGGCGAGGATGGTGAAAGCCCGATACCGACCGGTGCGCTGCGGCTGTACCTGAATGGCAAGGACCTGGGTTCCGTGCAGGACACCGGCAACGCCGAAAAGGTGTTGCTGAAGCAGACGCAGACCGATGCACTGGTCACCGCCCTGCCCCGCAAGGCGCGCATCGAGATCGTCGATGGCAAAGGCAAGGCGTGGCCGATCTCCGACAGCGGCGCTACGGCGGTGCTGCTGAAGATGGACGAGGCGCAGGGCCGGCTAGGCACGCCCGGCGCGCTGGTGCGGCGGGGTGAAAAGGCCGAAGCGGGCGTGCCGGCGGCACTGCAGGTGCCGGCGATCGTGCGCGGCAAGCTGGTGGCGCCGCGCGCTACGGATGCGGCGTTGGCCAGGGTGCCGGCGTTGCGCAAAGCAATGATCGCCAGCCTGCCGAACGCCGACGAGTGCACACGCCTGAGCGAGGGCGAGCAGGATGAGATCGAGATCCAGCGACTGGACGCCGGACACGTGCTGGCCAGCACCAGCTGCTTCATGGGGGCCTACAACTTCAGCAGCGGCTACTGGGTGGTGCAGGACAAGGCGCCGTACCAGGCAAACTTCGTGACCTCCGATGCGGAGGACTTCGATCGCGATGACGCCACGCTACGCGGGCGCTTCCGCGGGCGCGGGATCGGCGACTGCTTCTCCGGCCACGACTGGACCTGGGATGGCGCACGTTTCGTGAAGAGCAGCGAGTTCACCACTGGCCAGTGTCGCGGCGTCGCGGGCGGGCATTGGCAGCTGCCGACGGTGGTCAGCACGGTGAGGTGATTGTCTGCAGGGCTGTGCCCTGCCCGGCCCCTGTAGAGTCGAGCCATGCTCGACTGATCCCAACGTGCCAACCAAGGTTGGCACCTACTTGCCAATGGCCGATCCACTGCATCCACGCATGGCGTGGATCTACTGCGCTCGCATCGGGGGTCGGCCGAGACCCCGCTCAGTCGTGCAGTTGGCGGGGCTTCTTCCAGAACTGCCAACGCTGGCGCTTGTCCAGATGGAACTGCAGGCCGTCCTCGAAATCCAGCACCAGACGCTGCAGCTCACCGCGCCGCAAGGCCACCAGCAGCGGGCGGATGGCATCGTTGCCCAGCTGCTGCAGCGAACGCAGCTGGCGCAGGTCGACCAGGGCATCGACGGACTGCTCGCCATCCACCAATACGCCGGCGGCCTGGGCCAGGCCCTGCAGCAGGGCATCGCGGCTGCGTACCTGCACGTGCGGCGTGGTCACCGAGACCGGCATCACCCCGCCACCCCAGAACCACAGGGAGTTGATCGGCTGCTGGCCCTGCGCGGCACGCTGCTGGTTCCACGAATGGTTGTGCAGCAGCACCTGCGCCTCGGTCATCAGGACACGCCAGCGCCGGCCGGCCTCGCCTTCGGGCAGGTGCGAGAACAGGTCATCGCCCAGCACGTCGTCGGGGCTGTCGAAGGTCGGCAGGTCGATGTCGATCGGCAGGCGCAGGTACCAGCGCGCCGGGTCCGGCGCATCCAGCACGAAGCCGGCATCGGCGAACAACGGCTGCAGCACCGGCAGCAGTGCAAGGCTGTCGGCCAGGGTCGGCCGCAGCGTCTCGCCGTAGCCCATCATCCGCGCACCGTGCATGTCCGGCACCATGCAGGCCGGATCGGCGCGCAGCCAGCAGGCTCCGGCGGCGTCACCGACATCGCGCTGGCGGGTCAGTGCGGCGACCGGCCACTGCGGCGCGGCCACGGTGAAGTGGCGCTGCAGCTGGGCGCGTTCGCCTGCGTCCCGCTGCACGGCGATGGCGCGGCCCAGGGCGCGCGCCACCTCGTCTGGCAGTGCAGCCGCTGCAAAGCGGCTGCGTGCCGGCAACAACAGGGTCGCCGTCGCCACCCGGTCAGGCCACGTAGCTGACGCTGACGATCTCGTACTCACGCTGGCCGGCCGGGGCGTCGATCACGATCGAATCGCCTTCCAGCTTGCCGATCATCGCGCGCGCCACCGGCGAGGAAATGGCGATCAGGCCCAGCTTGATGTCCGCTTCCAGGTCACCGACGATCTGGTACTTCTTTTCTTCGTCGGTTTCCACGTCGGCCAGGGTCACGCTGGCGCCGAACACCACCTTGGTGCCGGCATTGAGCTTGCTCACGTCGATGATCTCGGCGTGCGACAGCTCGCCTTCCAGCTGCTTGATGCGGCCTTCGATGAAGCCCTGTTCCTCGCGCGCGGCGTGGTATTCGGCGTTTTCCTTCAGGTCGCCGTGCTCGCGCGCTTCGGCGATCGCGGCGATGACCTTCGGGCGCTTGACCGACTTCAGGTGATCCAGTTCATCGCGCAGCTTCTGCGCGCCCTTCATCGTGATCGGGGCTCTCATGCATTCAACTCCTTGTGCAGTTCCTGCAGCGACCAGACCGGGCCGGTGCCGCGGAATTCCAGTGAATCCACCAGCGCCTTGGCGCCGGCAATGGTGGTCGAATAGGTGACGCGGTGCTGCAGCGCCTCGCGACGGATCGAGAACGAATCGTTGATCGCGGCACGGCCTTCGGTCGTGTTGACGATGTAGACGATCTCGCCGTTCTTGATCGAGTCGACGATGTGCGGGCGACCTTCGACCACCTTGTTGATGATCTCGCAGTCCATGCCGTGCTGCTGCAGCCACGCGGCGGTACCACGGGTGGCGACCAGGCTGTAGCCACGCGCCAGCAGCGCCTTGGCCACCGGCAGCACGCGCTTCTTGTCCGGGTCGCGCACCGACACGAAGGCCTTGCCGACCGGCGGAGCCTTGATCCCACCGGCTTCCTGGGCACGTGCGAAGGCGGCGTTGAAGCTGCGGCCCACGCCCATCACCTCACCGGTGGAACGCATTTCCGGCCCGAGGATCGGGTCGACGCCCTGGAACTTGGCGAACGGGAAGATCGCTTCCTTCACCGAGTAGTAATCCGGCACGATCTCTTCGGTCGCGCCCTGCTCGGCCAAGGTTTTGCCGGCCATGCAGCGCGCGGCGATCTTGGCCAGGGCCATGCCGGTGGCCTTGGACACGAACGGCACGGTACGCGAGGCGCGCGGGTTCACTTCCAGCAGGTAGATGGTGTCATCGCCATCGTCGTTGGTCTGGATGGCGAACTGGGTGTTCATCAGGCCGACCACGTTCAGGGCCTTGGCCAGCTCCACCACCTGGCGGCGCAGCTCGGCCTGGGTCTTTGCCGACAGCGAGTACGGCGGCAGCGAGCACGACGAGTCACCGGAGTGCACGCCGGCTTCTTCGATGTGCTCCATCACGCCGCCGATCAGGACGTTGCCATCCTTGTCGGCGATGATGTCCACGTCCACTTCCACGGCGTTGTCCAGGAAGCGGTCCAGCAGCACCGGCGAATCGTTGGACACCTTCACCGCGTCGCGCACGTAGCGGGCCAGGTCGGATTCGCCGTAGACGATTTCCATCGCACGGCCGCCCAGCACGTAGCTCGGGCGCACCACCAGCGGGTAGCCGATCTCACGGGCCAGCAGCAGGGCTTCCTGGTCGTTGCGGGCGATGCGGTTCGGCGGCTGCTTCAGCTTCAGCGAATCAACCAGCTGCTGGAAGCGCTCGCGGTCTTCGGCCAGATCGATCGAATCCGGGCTGGTGCCGATCACCGGCACGCCGTTGGCTTCCAGCGCGCGCGCCAGCTTCAGCGGGGTCTGGCCGCCGTACTGCACGATCACGCCCTTCGGCTGTTCCAGTTCGACGATTTCCAGCACGTCTTCCAGAGTCAGCGGCTCGAAGTACAGGCGGTCGGAGGTGTCGTAGTCGGTCGACACGGTTTCCGGGTTGCAGTTGACCATGATGGTTTCAAAACCATCCTCGCGCAGCGCCAGTGCCGCGTGCACGCAGCAGTAGTCGAACTCGATGCCCTGGCCGATGCGGTTCGGGCCACCGCCGAGGATCATGATCTTGTCGCGGTTGGTCGGCGCGGCCTCGCACTCGTCCTCGTAGGTCGAGTACAGGTAGGCGGTACCGGTAGAGAACTCACCGGCACAGGAATCGACGCGCTTGTAGACCGGGCGCACCTTGTGCGCACGACGCAGCGCGCGGATGGCCGCTTCGTTGGTGCCGGTCAGCTGGGCCAGGCGGGCATCGGAGAAACCGGCGCGCTTCAGCTTGCGCAGGCGCGCGGCATCCAGTGCATCGATGCCACCGGCAGCGACTTCGCCTTCGGCCGCGATGATTTCCTCGATCTGGTCCAGGAACCAATGATCGATGAAGGACAGCGCGTAGATCTCTTCCACGCTCATGCCGGCGCGGAAGGCATCGGCCACGTAGAACAGGCGCTCAGGGCCCGGCGCCTTCAGCTCGCGACGCAGGGTCTGCAGGTCGTCTTCATTGGTCAGGTCCAGGCCGGTCGGGTCGAAGCCGACCTTGCCGGTTTCCAGGCCACGCAGGGCCTTCTGCATCGACTCCTGGAAGGTGCGGCCCATCGCCATCACCTCGCCCACCGACTTCATCTGGGTGGTCAGGCGGGCATCGGCGGCCGGGAACTTCTCGAAGGCGAAGCGCGGGATCTTGGTGACGACGTAGTCGATGGACGGCTCGAACGAGGCCGGGGTCAGGCCGCCGGTGATTTCGTTCTTCAGTTCGTCCAGGGTGTAACCCACGGCCAGCTTGGCGGCGACCTTGGCGATCGGGAAGCCCGTGGCCTTGGAGGCCAGCGCCGAGGAACGCGACACGCGCGGGTTCATTTCGATTACGACCACGCGGCCGGTGGTCGGGTTGATGCCGAACTGCACGTTCGAGCCACCGGTGTCGACGCCGATCTTGCGCAGCACGGCGATGGAGGCATCGCGCAGGCGCTGGTATTCCTTGTCGGTCAGGGTCTGCGCCGGGGCCACGGTGATCGAGTCACCCGTGTGCACGCCCATCGGGTCCAGGTTCTCGATCGAGCAGACGATGATGCAGTTGTCCGCGGTATCGCGGACCACTTCCATCTCGAACTCCTTCCAGCCCAGCACCGACTCTTCGACCAGCACTTCGGTGGTCGGCGACAGTTCCAGGCCGCGGCTGACGATATCGACCAGCTCTTCGCGGTTGTAGGCGATGCCGCCACCGCTGCCGCCCAGGGTAAAGCTGGGGCGGATGATGGTCGGGTAGCCGACGCGCGTCTGGATCTCCAGCGCTTCGTCCAGGGTGTGGGCGACGGCTGCGGTCGGGCACTCCAGGCCGATCTCACCCATGGCGACGCGGAACAGCTCGCGGTCTTCAGCCATGCGGATCGCTTCGCGCTTGGCGCCGATCAGTTCGACGTTGTACTTCTCCAGCACGCCGTTGTCGGCCAGGTCCAGCGCGCAGTTCAGCGCGGTCTGGCCACCCATGGTCGGCAGCAGTGCATCGGGCTTTTCCTTGGCGATGATCTTCTCGACCGTCTGCCAGTTGATCGGCTCGATGTAGACGGCGTCGGCCATCTCCGGGTCGGTCATGATGGTGGCCGGGTTGCTGTTGACCAGCACCACGCGGTAACCCTCGTCACGCAGGGCCTTGCAGGCCTGGGCGCCGGAGTAGTCGAACTCGCAGGCCTGGCCGATGACGATCGGGCCAGCACCGATGATGAGGATGGTCTTGAGGTCAGTGCGCTTGGGCATTTTCTTCTCTAAGTCAGTACAGCGTGACAAGGGGGGTGATCGCACGCTGTCGATCAGGAATCTTGATCCGCAGCGCCGCGCCAGGGGCAGCAGCGATGCGGGGGCTTACGGTCCATCGCGACGCCACCGGCGGGCCGGCGGCGAACTGATCACGCCTTGCTCTGTTCCATCAGGGCGACGAAGCGGTCGAACAGCGGACCCACATCCGTCGGGCCGGGCGACGCTTCCGGGTGACCCTGGAACGAGAACGCCGGCACGTCGGTGCGGGCGATGCCCTGGTTGGTGCCGTCGAACAGCGAACGGTGGGTCACGCGCAGAGTCGCCGGCAGGGTCGATTCGTCGACCGCGAAGCCGTGGTTCTGCGAGGTGATCATCACCCGGCCGTCGTCCAGGTCCTGCACCGGGTGGTTGGCACCGTGGTGGCCGTGGCCCATCTTCATGGTCTTGGCGCCCGAGGCCAGACCCAGCAGCTGGTGGCCCAGGCAGATGCCGAAGGTCGGGATCTTCACGTCGATGAAGGTCTTGATCGCTTCGATGGCGTAGTCGCACGGTTCCGGGTCACCCGGGCCGTTGGACAGGAACACGCCGTCCGGCTTCAGCGCCAGAACCTCGGCAGCCGGGGTCTGCGCCGGCACCACGGTCACTTCGCAGCCGCGCTCGGCGAGCATGCGCAGGATGTTGGTCTTCACGCCGAAGTCGTAGGCCACGACCTTGAACCTGGCCGGCACGCTGACGAACGCGTTGGCGTCCAGGTCCAGCTGGCCTTCGGTCCAGGTGTAGGTCTTCTCGGTAGTGACGACCTTGGCCAGATCCATGCCCTTCAGCCCCGGGAACTTGCGGGCGGCTTCCAATGCCTTTTCCACGTCGATGTCGCCGGCCATCAGCGCACCGTTCTGCGCGCCCTTCTCGCGCAGGATGCGGGTCAGCTTGCGGGTGTCGATGCCGGCGATGGCGACTACGCCACGCTGGATCAGCCAGTCCTGCAGCGACACCTGGCTGCGCCAGTTGCTGGGACGGCGCGGCACGTCGCGCACGATCAGGCCGGCCGACCACACCTTGGACGCTTCATTGTCCTGGTCGGTCATGCCGGTGTTGCCGATATGCGGATAGGTCAGCGTGACCATCTGCCGGGCGTAGGACGGGTCGGTCAGCACTTCCTGGTAACCGGTCATGGCGGTGTTGAACACCACCTCACCGACGGACAGGCCGGGCGCGCCTACGGATTCGCCCTCGAATACGGTGCCGTCTTCGAGGACGAGGATTGCGGCTTGGGTCACGGAAATCTCACTTTGGCTACCGAGGGGGCTGCCGAAGTCACGCCTGCGCTTCACGGAAATCCGGTTGCAAAAAAGCGCGGACGTACGGTCTGGGACCGGTCCGGCTTTCGTGATTCGGCGAGTGCGAATTGTAGCGCTGCCGGGGCGCTCGCGCCAGCGGTTGTATCGCGTTATGAACAGGCGATTGCGTATTCATTTCAATCCGGCAGCGTATGCAGGCCATCTACGGTAGCGCCGGGCCATGCCCGGCGGAACTGACTAGGCCGCCGGGCATGGCCCGGCGCTACCGGTTAACGGGGACCGTCCAGCAGGTCCCGCACCCGGTAGCTGCCCGGCGCCCGCCCCTGCAGCTGGCGGGCGGCAAACAGCGCACCGCGGGCGAAAATGTCGCGGTTGGTGGCGCGGTGCACCAGCTCGATGCGCTCACCCAGGCCGGTGAACTGCACCAGGTGTTCGCCGACGATGTCGCCGGCACGCAGGCTGGCGTAGTGCGGCTCCGCCCCGCCCCGCTGCGCGGCCGCGCCCAGGGTCAGCGCGGTGCCCGACGGCGCATCCTTCTTCTGCGTGTGGTGCGACTCGACCACATCGCAATCCCAGCCGGCCAGCGCCTGTGCGGCGCGCTCGACCAGTTCATCCAGCACCGCCACGCCCAGGCTGAAGTTCGACGCCCAGACCAGCGGAATGGCACCCGCGGCTGCCTCCAGTGCCTGCCGCTGCACGCTGGAAATGCCGGTGGTGCCGGACACCAGGCCCGCACCGCGCTCCACGCACAGCGCCAGCATCGGGTCGAAGCCTTCAGGCAGGCTGAAGTCGATGGCCACGTCGAACGCCGGCGCGCCTCCCAGCTCGCTGGCGGCGAAGTACGGCACGCCCTCGATCACGCGCTGGGCCGGCGCGCGGCCGGTCACCGCAGCGACGATCTGCAGGGAATCAGCGTGTTCGGCGGCCAGCCGCAACAGGGCCTGGCCCATGCGCCCGGAGGCGCCGTGAATAAGCAGTCGGAGGGGAGTCTGGTTCATGCACGCAGGCTAGCGGCAGCACGCATGGTCCGGCAAGCGCTGTGGCTGCTACGCTGCGTGCCCCCTCAAGCGCTGGCCCGCACCTCATGCACCTTTGCAGACCGCCCGCGCCAAGTGCTGACGCCATCATGCCGCCTGCGCGGATGCAGGGCTGAAACGGTGCGCATTTCCGAAGTCGCGCGCCGCACCGGCGCCAGCGCCAAGGCGATCCGCCTGTACGAGGCACGCGGACTGCTGCCGCCGGTGCCGCGCCTGAACCGCTATCGCGACTACAGCGAACAGGATGTGGCGTGGGTACAGCTGATCCGGCAGGCGCTGGGACTGGGCATCGGATTGGCCGCCATCACGCGCCTGCAGCGCAGCGACGGCCAGCTCGACTGGCCGGCAGTGCTGGTCCTGCTGGAGCGCCAGCGCACTGCGATTGCTTCCGAGCGCGAGCGGCTTGCCCGGATCGAGGTCGAACTGCAGGAAGTCACCGGCGAGCTGCGGCAATGGCTGCAGCAGGGCGATGGCACCTGCGTTCTGGTTCCTGCCGGCTGCCTTGGCGGAGTTTGACTCTGCCCTAGGGGCATAGCGCAACGTCGGTCGCTTTCCAGCCTTCGAGACTGCCGTGTCCCGCTCCATCCTGATCCTGCTTGGCCATCCCGACCGTGACAGCCTGTGCGGCGCCCTCGCCCAACGCTACGCGACCGCCGCCAGCAACGCTGGCCACCGCGTGCGCTTGATTGCCCTGGGCGACCTTCAGTTCGACCCGGTACTTCGCCACGGGTATCGCCAGATCCAGCCGTTGGAAGCCGACCTGCAGGATGCCGCCGACGCGATCGAGGCCTGCGATCATCTTGTACTGGTCTACCCGACCTGGTGGGGCGCGATGCCTGCCCTGCTGAAAGGCTTCTTCGACCGCGTGCTGCTGCCAGGCTTCGCCTTCCGCTACCGGCGCGATTCGGTATGGTGGGACCGGCTGCTGGCTGGACGCAGCGCGCGGGTCATCACCACCCTGGACACGCCGCCCTGGTACTACCGGTGGATCTACCGCGACCCGGGAATTACCCAGATCCGCAGCACCATCCTGGAATTCTGCGGCATCCGCCCAGTGCGGGTCACCCGCCTGGGCGCCGTGCGCAGCGGCACGCCGCAACAACGCGAACGCTGGCTGGCTCAAGCGGCCGGGCTGGGTGCGCAGGCGCGCTGACGCGTCGCGGCGAACAGCCCGCCTCGCCCGGCCCGCAACGTAGCTCCATGCGTGGATGATCAATCGGCAGTGAGGACCAAGGCCCGCACCCATCGGAGGAGGCCCGCCCCCAGCAAAGCAGGAAGGGCAGGCTCAGTGCCGCTTCGGCGGTGCCGGTCCGCAGCTGTCGCAGCCACCGCAGGCGCCACCACCGCCACTGGCCGGCGGCGCGATCTTCCGCCCCAGGCCCTGCACCCAGGCCGCCCGGCCCGGCTTCAGCAGGGCCAGTGCCAGCGTGCTGCGCAGCCTGCGCGTGGTAACCGGAAACTGCTTCTTCATCACCACCCACACGCTGGCCAGCACGGCCACCGCGACGATGAGGTACTGGATCAGCAGGCCGGCGTCCATCAGCCGCCTCCCAACGCCACGGTCACCTGGTAAGTGATCAGTGCCGCCACGTAGGCCGCCGCGAACAGGTACAGCGCCGAGAAGCCCATCGTCTTCCACGAATTGGTTTCGCGCTTGATGGTGGCCAGCGTCGAAATGCACATCGGTGCGTAGATGAACCACACCATCAGCGCCAGGCCGGTGGCCAGCGACCAGCCATCGGCCACCACCGGCGACAGCGCCGAGATGGCCGCATCGTCATCGGCTGCCGACAGCGCGTAGACCGTGGCCAGCGAGGACACCGCCACTTCGCGCGCGGCCAGGCCCGGGATCAGCGCGATGCAGATCTGCCAGTTGAAGCCCAGCGGAGCGAAGATCGCGGTCATCGCATGGCCGATCTGGCCGGCGTAGCTGTAATCGATGGCCGGCATGGTGGCGTCGGCCGGGGCGCCCGGGAAGGTCAGCAGCACCCACAGCAGGATGGTCAGGGCCAGGATGATGCCGCCCACCCGGCGCAGGAAGATCATGCCGCGCTCATACAGGCCCACGGCCAGGTCGCGCACGTGCGGCAGGCGGTAGGACGGCAGCTCCAGCATCAGCGGGTGCTCGCTCTTGTCGCGGCGCCACTTCTTCATCACCCACGACATCACCAGCGCGCTGAGGATGCCGGCCACGTACAGGCCGAACAACACCAGGCCCTGCTGATTGAAGATGCCGACCTTGCCGGCCGGGATGAACGCACCGATCAGCAGCGCGTACACCGGCAGTCGTGCCGAGCAGGTCATCAGCGGCGCCACCAGGATGGTCGCCAGGCGATCACGCGGGTCCTGGATGCTGCGGGTGGCCATGATGCCCGGCACCGCGCAGGCGAAGCTGGACAGCAGCGGGATGAAGGAACGGCCCGACAGGCCGGCGCCCGCCATCATGCGATCGAGCAGGAACGCCGCGCGCGGCAGGTAGCCGGACTCCTCCAGCGCCAGGATGAAGGCGAACAGGATCAGGATCTGCGGCAGGAACACCACCACCCCGCCGAGGCCGGCGATGATGCCGTCCGTCAGCAGGCTGGTCAGCGGGCCTTCGGGCAGCACGCCGCCGACGAATTCGCCCAGCCAGCCGAAGCCGGCTTCGATGCCATCCATCAGCGGCGTGGCCCAGGCGAACACCGCCTGGAAGATCAGGAACATGACCACCACCAGGGTGATCAGGCCGAACACCGGGTGCAGCAGCCAGCGGTCCAGGGTGTCGTCGATCTTCGCGGTACGCGCCGGCATGCTGACGGCCGCCGCAAGGATGCTGCGCACCTTGGCGTGGTAATCGATGCCGCCCTCGACGCCGGCCAGCGGCGCATCCAGGTGCGGCACCATCGCATCGAGGCGGTCGACCAGGGCCTTGGCGCCCTGCTTGCGCACGGCCACGGTTTCCACCACAGGCACGCCGATCTCGCGTTCCAGCGCGGCCACGTCGATGCGGATGCCACGGCGCTGGGCCGCGTCCACCATGTTCAGAGCGATGACCATCGGCTTGCCCAGCTCACGCAGTTCCAGCGCGAAGCGCAGGTGCAGGCGCAGGTTGGTGGCGTCGATCACGCACAGCAGGACGTCCGGCGCGGCCTCGCCCGGGTAGAAGCCCCGGCAGAGGTCGCGGGTGATCGCCTCATCCAGGCTGGCCGGCTGCAGGCTGTAGGCGCCCGGCAGGTCGAGCACGGCGAACTCGCGGCCGGACGGCGCACGCAGGCGGCCTTCCTTGCGCTCGACGGTGACGCCGGTGTAGTTGGCGACCTTCTGCCGGCTGCCGGTCAGCTGGTTGAACAGCGCGGTCTTGCCGCTGTTGGGATTGCCGACCAGCGCGATGCGCAGGGGAGCGGCGTTGACGGCAGCATTCATGCACGGAACTCCACACGGGCGGTGTCGATGACGATCCGCTTGGCTTCACTGATACGCAGCGCGAAACGAGTGAACCCGACCTGCACCAGCAGCGGCTCGCCACCGACCGGCCCCTTGGCTATCAGGCGCACTTCCTCGCCCTTGACGAAGCCCAGCTCGCGCAGGCGCCGGGCGATGGCATCGTTGGCCTGAAGGTCCTGCACGGAATCGACCACGGCCGGGGTATGCAGGGGCAGTTCGGACAGCGTCATCTAGCGCGATCTCAGCTGGATGTAAATGGTTCTCGATTCTAACATTCCCGCGTCGCGTCATGGCCCATGACCAATGGGCCGCTATGATCCATACAGGAATGGAGTAACCCCCGGAATCCCATGAACGATGCTTTGCTGATCGAGCGCGATGGCGCCGTCCTGACCCTCTGGCTGAACCGGCCGGAACTGCACAATGCCTTCGACGCGAGCCTGATCGCCCGCCTGACCGCCGCCCTGGAGGCCGCCGGCCGCGACCCGGCTGTACGGGTGGTGGTGCTGGCCGGCCATGGCGCGTCCTTCTCCGCCGGTGCCGACCTGCAGTGGATGCGCGGCATGGCCGCCGCCAGCGAGGCCGAGAACCGCGAGGATTCACTGGCCCTGGCGCGCCTGATGCGCATCCTGGACGAGCTGCCCAAGCCGACCCTGGCCCGGGTCCATGGCGCGGCCTTCGGTGGCGGCGTCGGCCTGGTCGCCTGCTGCGACATCGCCATCGCCACCAGCGCGGCCCGTTTCGGCCTCACCGAGAGCCGCCTGGGCCTGCTGCCGGCGGTGATCTCGCCCTACGTGATCGAGGCCATCGGCCCGCGCCAGGCCCGCCGCTGGTTCGCCACGGGCGAACACTTCGATGCGGAAACCGCCCTGCGCATCGGCCTGGTCCACCAGCTGGTCGAGCCCGAGCGCCTGGACGACGCCCTGCAGCGCCAGCTGGCCCTGCTGGACAAGGCCGGCCCGATCGCCTCGTCCTCGGCCAAGGAGCTGGTCCGCCAGGTCCGCGACAGCCACGACCGTGACACCCTGGACCGCGACAATGCCGCCCTGATCGCGCGCCTGCGGGTGTCGGCCGAGGGACAGGAAGGGCTGGGCGCCTTCCTCGACAAGCGCGCCCCGCACTGGGTCACGGAGGCCTGACATGCTCGACCACATCGGCCTGTGCAGCGCCGACCTGCCACGCAGCCGGACGTTCTTCCTGCAGGCAGTGGCGCCGCTGGGCATCAGCCTGGTGATGGAAGTGACCGCCGAACAGACCGGCAACCACGACCATGTGGGCTTCGGCAGCAACGGCAAGCCGTTCTTCTGGATCGGCAACGGCGGCAGCCCCAGCCACGGCGTGCACGTGGCCTTTGCCTGCGGCAGCCGCGCCGAGGTCGATGCCTTCCACGCCGCCGCACTGGCAGCCGGGGGCCGCGACAACGGCGCCCCGGGCCTGCGCCCGTGGTACCACCGCGACTATTACGGCGCCTTCGTGATCTGCCCCGATGGCAACAACATCGAAGCGGTCTGCCACCGCCCGGACTGATTCCCGCGCAGGAATGTGGCCGCTTTCGCGGCCGACCTGCGTATCCCTGTTGGCAGCCTGGTGGAGACCGGGCCGCCCCCGTTCTCCAGGAAACCCCGTGATCGCACCCGCTTCCGCACCTGCCGCCCGCCCCCACCTGCCCGCCACGGAGGTGCGCCGATGAGCGATTTCGTCCGCATCGTGGAAGTGGGCCCGCGCGACGGTCTGCAGAACGAAAAGCAGGCGGTGGCCACCGCCGACAAGATCGCCCTGATCGACCGCCTGTCCGCCACCGGCCTGCGCACCATCGAAGCGACCAGCTTCGTCAGCCCGCGCTGGGTTCCGCAGCTGGCCGATGCGGCCGAGGTCTATGCAGGCATCGACCGCCGCCCCGGCATTGCCTACCCGGTGCTGGTCCCCAATGAGCAGGGCTATGAACGTGCGAGCGCCGTGGGCGTACAGGAAGTGGCGGTGTTCACCGCTGCCTCCGAGGCCTTCAACCTCACCAACACCAATGCCGGCATCGACGAGTCACTGGCCCGCTTCGCGCCGATCCTGCGCCGTGCTGCCGGGGACGGCGTGCGCGTGCGCGGCTACGTATCCACCGTGCTGGGCTGCCCCTACCAGGGGGAAGTGCCGCTGGCCGACGTGGTGCGCGTGGCCCGCGCCCTGCATGAGATGGGCTGCTACGAAATCTCGCTGGGCGACACCATCGGCGTCGGCACCCCGCACAAGGCGCGGGCCATGCTGAAGGCGGTCGCCGCCGAGATCCCGATGAGCGCTCTGGCCGTGCACTTCCACGATACCTACGGCCAGGCCATCGCCAATATCGCCAGCTGTCTGGAGGAAGGCGTGCGCGTGGTCGACAGCGCGGTGTCCGGCGCCGGCGGCTGCCCCTATGCCAAGGGCGCCAGCGGCAACGTGGCCAGCGAGGACGTGGTCTACCTGCTGCAGGGCCTGGGCCTGGAATGCGGCGTGGACCTGCCGGCCCTGGCGGAAACCGGGCGCTGGCTGGCCGGCCTGCTGGGTCGCGCCACCGCAAGCCGGGTCGGGCAGGCCCTGGCGGCGACATGAACGACAGCGGCCCGCGCGACGGCCCGGCCCACGGCGAAGCATCCGCCGTGACCGACGACGCGCTGGCCGCACTGCAGGCCGCGCTGGCGGGCGACCCGCCTGCCGCACAGGCAAGACTGCTGCGCCAGGCGATGGAGGCACTGATCGACGCCCGCCTGCGCATGGGCGAGGCACAGGAGCGCTACGCCGCCCTGTTCGATGCAGTGCCCGACCCGGTCAGCATCCTCAGCGCCGACGGCGTGGTGCTGGACGTCAACCGCGCCGGCATCCACGCCTACGACCGCCCACGCGAAGCCATCGTCGGCCAGCCGATCGAACTGCTCAATCCCGACCTGCCCAGCGACCACCTGCAGCCGGTCTGGGAAGCGTTGAACCGCGGTGACACCTATGTCATCGAAGTGACCAACATGCGCGGCGATGGCAGCCGCTTCCCGGTGGAGGTGCATTCGGCCGGCTTCCAGGACCACGGCCAGCCCTGCATCGTGGCCGTGGCGCGCGACCTGAGCGGCCGCTGGCGTGCCGAATCGCGTTACCGCCTGCTGATGGAATCGATCGACAAGGGCGTGATCCTGTTCGACCGCAACCTGCGGGTGATCTCGGCCAACCCGGCCGCGCACCGCGTCCTCGGCATCACCAGCAACGGCAATGCCTTCGACGCCCTGCTCAACCCCGAGGCCTGGCTGATCGTCGACGAGCACGGCAACACCCTCACCCAGGCACAGTGGCCAACCATCCGCTGCTTCCAGGCCGGGCGGGTCATCCGCAGCACGATCATCGGCCTGTACCACCGCCCGCGCGGACGCATGCTGTGGCTGTCGACCACCAACGTGCCGGTGTTCGGCACCGGCTGCGACCAGGCCGACCATGTCTATTCGATGTTCAGCGACATCACCGAGCTCAAGCGCAACAACCTGCTGTTCGCGCGGGCACAGTCGCTGGCGCACATCGGCGGTTGGGAATGGGACCGCAGCCTGCAGCGCCTGTACCTGACCGACGAGGCCCGGCGCATCGTCGGCCAGCCCGACGACCTGCAGGACATGACCGCCCTGTTGGACTGCCTGCGCAGTGATGACCGCGCCTCCCTGCAGCAGGCCCTGGCCGACACCATCAAACACCGCAGCAGCTTCGGCCTGGAGCTGCAGGGCCAGCGCCGCGACGGCCACTCGTTCTGGATCCGGATGATCGGCGAGGTCTCCACCGGTGACGTCGATGCCGCGCGCATCACCGGCACCGTGCAGGACATCACCGAACGCAAGCAGGCCGAAGAAACCCTGCGCGTGCAGGCGCGCACCGACCCGCTGACCGGGATCATGAACCGCGACGCGGTGCTCACCGACCTCGGCGTGCGCATGGGCAGCCCGGGCCACGACCGGGTGGCGGTGCTGTATATCGACCTGGACCGCTTCAAGGTGGTCAACGACCTGCTCGGCCACAATGCCGGCGACGAGCTGCTGATCGAAGCGACCCGGCGCATCGCCACGGCCATCGGCACCGAAGGCCTGCTCGCCCGCTTCGGTGGCGACGAGTTCCTGGTGATCTGTGACCTGCGCGACCAGCCCGACCAGGCCGAGCAGCTGGCCGAGCGCATCACCGCCGCGTTCTCCTCGCCCTTCCAGCTGGGCAGCGACGAGTTCCAGGTCACCGCCAGCATCGGCATCGCCAAGGCCCCGGGCGACGGCGACCGGCCGCAGCAGCTGATCCAGAACGCCGACACCGCCATGTACGAGTGCAAGCGCCGCACCCGCAACGGCTGGCACGTGTTCTCACAGGAACTGGCCGAGCGCCAGAACGACCGTCTGCAGATCGAGAGCCGGCTGCACAAGGCGCTGGACGGCGATGAGTTCCGCCTGGTCTACCAGCCGCAGATCAACCTGCGCACCGGCGCCATCACCGGCTGCGAGGCACTGATGCGCTGGCACAACGGCCAGCTTGGGCAGATGCGCCCGGACCTGTTCATCGGCCACGCCGAGCACACCGGCGACATCGTGCGGATCGGCCAGTGGGCGCTGCGCGAGGCCTGCCGGCAGGTGCGGCAATGGCAGGATGATGGCCTGGAGACGATGCGGGTGGCGGTCAACGTGTCCTGGCGTCAGTTCGTCGGCGAGGACCTGGCCCGCTGGGTACGCCAGGTGCTGGACGAGTTCGAGCTGCCCGGTACGGTGCTGGAACTGGAGTTCACCGAGCGGGTGCTGATCGAGGATGCGCCGGACACCCTGCGCACCTTCGCCCGCCTGCGTGAGATGGGCGTGATGCTGACCATCGACGATTTCGGCGAGGGCTACAGCGCGCTGAACTACCTGCGCCGGCTGCCGATCCACGGCCTGAAGCTGAGCCAGCTGTTCGTCGAGGGCATCCCGCGCAACCGTTCGGACGTGGCGGTGTGCGAGGCGGTCTGCGCGATCGCCCGCAGCCTGGGCCTGGGCGTCGTGGCCGAGGGCGTGGAAACCGAAGCCCAGCGCCAGTGCCTGCTGGGCCTGGGGGTAAGCATCGGCCAGGGCTTCCTGTTCGCCCCGGGCCTGCCCGCCGGCGAGTTCGAGCGGCGGCTGCACGGGCGCGACCCGCCGACTATGTAGAGGGGGGGGGGGGGGGGGGGGGGGGGGGGGGGGGGGGGGGGGGGGGGGGGGGGGGGGGGGGGGGGGGGGGGG
>NZ_JAMOKY010000015.1:0-77317 GCF_024499815.1 Stenotrophomonas testudinis
GAGGGGGTGTGAGCGGCATGGGCCCGAGGCATGCCTCGGGCGGGTTGGGCAGGACGCCCAACCCCGGTCTTGCCGTGGGCGCAGGACAGCGCACACGAGCAAGCGGCGACCGAGCTTACAGGGACGTACTTGCAGCGTCCCCCTCAACCGGACCCACCCCGCCATCCCACGGTAAGCCCGCTGTTGCTGTTGCTTCGGCTTCGGCAGGTGCAGGGCGCAGCCCTGCCAGACACCCCCCTTATACTTGCCGCCGTGAGTACCTTTCCCACTCTGGTCACGCTGGAAACCCCGCTGCTCGTCGCCTACAGCGGCGGCCTGGACTCGACCGTGCTGCTGCACTGGCTGCAACACTGCGCCCACACCAGCGGCACACCGCTGCGCGCCGTGCACGTGCACCACGGCCTGCAGGCCAGCGCCGATTCCTGGGTGCAGCACTGCCAGCAGCAATGTGATGCCTTGGGCATCGAACTCGCCGTGCATCGCGTGCAGGTCGACACCGCTGCCGGCCTGGGCCTGGAAGCCGCCGCTCGACAGGCGCGACGCGCGGCCTTTGCCGCTGAACTGCGCGACGGCGAAACGCTGGCACTGGCCCAGCACCAGGATGACCAGGCCGAAACGTTTTTACTGCGTGCACTGCGCAGTTCCGGCATCGATGGCCTGGCGTCGATGGCCGTCGACAGCACCCTGCAGCGCCACCGCCTGTGGCGGCCGCTGCTGCACACCGCACGCGACGCGCTGCGCGACTATGCGCAGGCACGTGCCCTGCACTGGATCGAAGACCCCAGCAACGCGCGCGACGACGCCGACCGCAATTTCCTGCGGCTGCACGTGATGCCACTGCTGCGCCAGCGCTGGCCGCACGCGGCCGCGGCGCTGGCCGGCAGCGCCGACCATTGCGCGCAGACCCGCGCGTTGCTGGACGAGGAAGATGCCGAACTGATCGCCCATCTCGAAGTGGCGCCACGGGTGTTGTCGCTGGAGCTGCTGCGCCAGGTGTCGCCCGCGCGCGGTGCGCGCGTGCTGCGTGCCTGGGTGCGCGCGCATGGCGCAGCACCGTTGTCGGCCACGGTGCTGCGGCAACTGCAGCTGGAACTGCTGGAAGCATCCAGCGATCGCCAGGCGCAGGTGCGCTGGCAGGATCATGCCATCCAGCAATGGCGTGGCCACGCCTACCTGTTGCCGGCACACCTGCCCGCCCTGCCAGCGGACTGGCAGGCCGCGTGGGATGGCCGTGCGCCGCTGCCACTGCCCGATGGCGGGCAGCTGCGCCTGCTCGGCGGCGCGGCGTTTGAGCGGCCGGTGCAGGTGCGTCCGCGGCAGGGTGGCGAACGCATCCTGCTGCCCGGCCGCAGCCATTCACACGCGTTGAAGGACTGCCTGCAGCGCGAGCACTTGGCGCCCTGGCGGCGTGCGCAGCTGCCCCTGTTGTTCGATGGCGGGCAGTTGCTGGCCGCCGCCGACGTGGTGGTTTCCGCGCCCTTGCAGGCCTGGCTGCAGGACCACGATGCGCAGTTGCAGTGGCGGCCCGGCGGCTGGTGAATTGACCCCCGCGCGGCAGCCGTCCACACTTGTCGCATGGCCAAGAAGTCCCCCGAAAACGCCTCCCCTGTTGCCCAGTTCGAGCAGTCGCTTGAATCGCTGGAACAGCTGGTGGAGCAGATGGAAACCGGCGAGCTGAGCCTGGAAGCTTCGCTCAGTGCTTACGAACGCGGCGTCGGTCTGTACCGCCAGTGCCAGCAGGCGCTGGAGCAGGCCGAGCTGCGCGTGCGCCTGCTCAGCGATCCGGCCCAGCCCGAAACCGCAGAACCCTTCGACCCGCCCAGCCATGACGGCTGAAGCGCAGTTCGCCCGCTGGCGCGACCGTATCGAAAGCCAGCTCGATGCCGCCCTGCCCTCGCCGGCCGATGCGCCGCAACGCCTGCACCAGGCGATGCGCTATTCGGTGCTGGGCGGTGGCAAGCGCATGCGCCCGCTGCTGGTGTATGCCAGCGGCCAGCTGTTCGGCGCACCGCTGGACCAGCTCGATGCCGCCGCCATGGCGGTGGAGATGATCCACGCCTATTCGCTGGTGCATGACGACCTGCCGGCGATGGACGATGACGCCCTGCGCCGTGGCAAGCCCACCACCCATATCGCCTTCGACGAGGCCACCGCGATCCTCGCCGGCGATGCCCTGCAGACCCGCGCGTTCGGCCTGCTGGCCGATGCACCGCTGCCGGCCACCCTGCGCGTGGCCTGTCTGCAGACCCTGGCCCACGCCTCCGGTGCGTCCGGCATGTGCGGTGGCCAGGCGCTGGATATCGATGCCACTGGCCAGCAGCAGTCGCTGGCCGCACTCACCCGCATGCACGCGCTGAAGACCGGTGCGCTGATCCGCGCCGCGGTGCGCATGGGTGCGCTGTGCGGCCACGCCCCCGAGGTACGGCTGGCCCAGCTGGATGACTTCGCCGATGCGCTCGGCCTGGCCTTCCAGGTACGCGATGACATCCTCGATGTCGAAGCCAGTTCCGAGCAGCTGGGCAAGACCGCCGGCAAGGACCAGGCGCAGGACAAGAGCACCTTCCCTGCCCTGCTGGGCATGGACGGTGCCAAGGCGCACCTGCGTGAGCTGGCAGCGCGCATGCAGTCGGTGTTGGCCGGCCATGGCGAAGAGGCCGACGCACTGCGTGCGCTGGCAACGCTGGCGGTGGAACGCGATCACTGAAAGCGCTGACGCAGCCGCGCGCCGCGCTCGCCGGGCATGGCCCGGCGCTACCATACGCGCCCCAAATGGAAACGCCCGGCATCGCCGGGCGCTTCTTTCTGCGTCGTTGAGCGTTGCCGCTTATTTGATCAGGCGCAGGGTGAACGGGTAACGGTAGGTTTCGCCGTTGTTGGACTTCACTGCAGCGATGATGCACAGGACCAGGTTGGCCACGTACACGATCGGCATCAGGATGGCGCCGATGATGACGAAGCTGAGGATCACGCAGGCCAGCACCGCGATGGCGACGGTGATCTGGAAGTTCAGCGCTTCCTTGGACTGGTCGGTGACGAAGCCCTTGCCGGCGTCATCCTTGTTGATGAGCCAGATGATAAGGGCACCGATGAAACCGGTGAAGATGCCCAGCAGGTGCGCTGCCAGCGCCATGGTGCGCTGGTCGCTCGGCACGCTCGAGGCGGCCGGCACGTTTTCGAAATCGCTCACGACAAAACTCCTTTTTTTTGGGTGGTCTTGACCGACCGGCGGCAGGCCGGTCGCGTCAGGCGCGCATAGCTTACGCCATCAATGACATCAATCATTACCAGCGATGGTCATCCGCCCGACCAGGATCGAGCCAGTGCGGATGTGCGAGCGCGGGTCGACGTCGCTGCCGACCGCTTCGATGGCGGCAAACATCTCCCGCAGGTTGCCGGCGATGGTGATGCCATCGACCGGGTACTGGATCTCGCCGTTCTCGACCTTGAAGCCGCCGGCGCCCCGCGAATAATCGCCGGTCACCCCGTTCACGCCCTGCCCCATCAGCTCGGTCACCAGCAGGCCCTGGCCCATCTGCCGGGCGATATCGTGCAGCGAACCGGCGTTGGCCGCCAGCTGCAGGTTGTGCACGCCGCCGGCATTGGCGGTGGTCTGCAGGCCCAGCTTGCGCGCCGAATAGCTGCCAAGCACGTAGCGCTGCAACACGCCGTCGCGGACCAGGGCCGAGGCCCGGGTGGCCACGCCGTCGCCGTCGAAGGCGGCCGAGCGCAGGCCGCGGCGCAGGTGCGGCAGCTCCTCGATCTGCATCCAGTCCGGGAACAGCTGCTGGCCGACGCTGTCCAGCAGGAAGCTGGCCTGGCGGTACAGGGCACCGCCGGACACCGCCGAAAGCAGGTGGCCGACCAGGCTGCGCGCCACTTCCGGGGCGAACAGCACCGGCATGCTGCCGGTCGGCAACGAACGCGGCTGCAGGCGGGAGACGGTGCGCTCGGCGGCGCGGCGGCCCACGTGGTCCGCCGCCTCCAGGTCCTCGCGGGCTAGGCCGCCGGTGTACCAGCCGTCGCGCTGCATGCCATCGCCGCTGCCGGCGATCAGGGCGCAGCCGACCGAATGGTGGGTGCCGCGCTCGCGGCCGATGAAGCCGTGCGAATTGGCGTAGACCGAGACGCTCTGCATGCTGGACACCGAGGCGCCGTCGGAATTGCTGATCCTCGGGTCGGCCTCGCGGCCGGCCGCTTCGCAGGCCAGGGCCAGGTCCACTGCCTCGTCGGCCTGCAGTGCCCAGGGGTGCCAGCTGTCCAGGTCGGGGAAATCGCGGGCCATCAGCGCCGCGTCGGCCAGGCCGGCAGCCGGGTCGTCCTCGGTGTGGCGGGCGATCGCGCAGGCCTGCTCGACAGTGGCCGCCAGGCTCGCCTCGTTCAGGTCGGCGGTGCTGGCGCTGCCCTTGCGCTGGCCGAAATAGACGGTCATGGCAATGCCGCGGTCGCGGGTGGACTGCACGGTCTCGACCTCGCCGAGACGGACGTTCACTTCCATCCCGCGGTCTTCGCTGCAGCTCACTTCGGCCTGGCTGGCGCCCAGCGCGCGGGCGCGCTCCAGCAGCTGCTGGGAAAGGTCGGCCAGGCGTTCCAGACGGGCCGGGCTGTCGTCGCCGGCGGCCACTTCAGGGGCGATCACGTTCAATGCTTTATCCTGTGCGGGTTGGGCCCGGCATCACGCCGGGCGACTTTTTTTGAAATCAGGTATGGACGATGCGCGGACGCGACGAAGAAACCGGTGAATTCCACGACAAGAGCCGCAGCCAGAACCGGCGCGACGCGCTCGATGTCCTGGCCTTGGGCGAGAAGCTGGTGTCGCTGACCCCGGCCCAGCTGGCGCGCCTGCCGGTGCCGGAAGACCTGCTCCCGCATATCGCCGAGTGCAAGCGGATCACCGCCCACATTGCCCACAAGCGGCAGCTGGCGTTCCTGGCCAAGCACATGCGCCGCGAGGAAGACGCCACGCTGGACGCGATCCGCGATGCGTTGGACGCCAACAGCGAAACCGGCCGCCGTGAAGTGGCGATGATGCACCGCGCCGAAGACTGGCGCGAGCGCCTGCTGGCCGATGGCGACAAGGCGCTCGGCGCCCTGCTCGACGAGTACCCGCAGGCCGACCGCCAGCAGCTGCGTACGCTGGTGCGCAACGCCCAGGCCGAAAAGGCCAAGAACAAGCCGCCGCGCGCCTACCGCGAGATCTTCCAGGTGCTGCGCACGCTGATGCTGCCGGCGGCGCTGGGCCTGAAAGCCGCGGCCGATGAGGCCGACGACGTCAAGACCGACGACGCCGACGAGGACTGAGTCCCCGCCGGCCCGGGCGGTGGCGCTGGCCATCGCCCGGCTCAGGCCTGGGTACCGCCGACAGTGATGCCTTCGATCAGCAGCGAAGGCTGGCCCACGCCCACCGGCACGCTCTGGCCATCCTTGCCGCAGATTCCGACGCCCTCGTCCAGGGCCAAATCGTTGCCGACCATGCGCACCTTCTGCATGGTTTCCGGGCCGTTGCCGATCAGGGTCGCGCCCTTCACCGGCGCGGTGATCCGGCCATCCTCGATCAGGTAGGCCTCGGTGGCCGAGAACACGTACTTGCCGCTGGTGATGTCGACCTGGCCGCCACCGAAGTTGACCGCATACAGGCCCTTCTTCACCGAGCGGATCATTTCCTGCGGATCGTGCTCGCCGGCGCGCATGTAGGTGTTGGTCATGCGCGGCATGGTCAGGTGCGCGAACGACTCGCGACGCCCGTTGCCGGTCGGCGCCACGCCCATCAGGCGGGCATTAAGGCTGTCCTGCATGTAGCCGACCAGGATGCCGTCCTCGATCAGCGTGGTGCACTGGCTCGGGTGGCCCTCGTCATCGATGTTGAGCGAACCGCGGCGCCCGTCCAGGGTGCCGTCGTCGACGATGGTCACGCCCGGCGCGGCCACGCGTTCGCCGATGCGGCCGGCGTAGACGCTGGTGCCCTTGCGGTTGAAGTCGCCTTCCAGGCCGTGGCCCACGGCTTCATGCAGCAGCACGCCGGGCCAGCCCGGGCCGAGCACCACCGGCATCACGCCGGCCGGGGCCGGTACGGCTTCGAGATTCACCAGCGCCTGGCGCAGGGCCTCGCGGGCGAAGGCTTCGGGCCGGCCATCGGCGAACAGTTCGGCATAGCCATAGCGGCCACCGCCGCCGGCATAGCCCGATTCACGGCGGCCGTTCTGCTCGACGATCACCTGCACGTTCAGCCGCACCAGCGGGCGCACGTCGGCGCCCAGCACGCCGTCGGTGCGGGCCACCAGCACGGTGTCGACGCCACCGGACAGGCTCACCATCACCTGCTTCACCCGCGGGTCGGCGGCACGCAGATAGCCATCCAGGCGCTTGAGCACCTCGACCTTGGCCTCGTTGCCCAGGCTGTCGATCGGGTCCAGGGTCGGGTACAGCGCGCGCGCGTTGCCGCGCAGCAGCGAACGCCCGGCCTGGGCGCCGCCTTCGCGCGAGATCGCGCGGGCCGACTGCGCGGCGGTCAGCAGCGCGTCGGCATGGATGTCATCGGAATAGGCGAAGCCGGTCTTCTCGCCGGCGATGGCGCGCACGCCCACGCCCTGCTCGATGGAATGGGCGCCGTCCTTGACGATGCCATCCTCCACGCTCCAGCTTTCGCGCCGGGCATGCTGGAAGTACAGGTCGCCGAAGTCCACGCCGGGGCCGAGCAGCTGGCCGAAGGTGCGCTCCAGGCCGGCGGTATCCAGGCCGCCGGGGCGCAGCAGGCGGTCCTGGGCAAGCGTCAGTGCGTTATCAGTCATGGTCTCGATCTGGGGGTCTGGAGGCGGCCAGGCAAGGCTGCCGGATGAACAGGGGCCGCGACGCTCAACGCGGGCGCGGCTGGTCGGTGACGGTCGGCGGCACGGACGGAGCCGGTGCAGGCGCGCGCGGCGGGGCCGGGGTCCGTTCACGGCTGCGCTCGATCACCTCCACCTTCGGCTCCTTCCAGGGGCCGGTCACCCGGTAGGTACGGGCGCCGATCTCGCCGAGTGGCTTGGACAATACCGCATTGGTGGCCGCACCCAGCGCCGCGCCCACCGGCCCGCCGGCCACCGCGCCGACCACGGTCAGCAGGTTGCCTGCACGCGGATTGACGTCGATGGTCTGGTCGAACTGCTGCTGGCGCAGGTCGGTCTGGCCACGGATGGTGATGTTGGCCGCCGGGCCTTCGATCAGCACCTTGTCGGTGCGCGCCATGCCGTCGCCGAACTGCATGCCGCCTTCGATGTGATTGAAGGCGAAGCCCTTGGAGAAGAAATCGCGGAAATCGAACATCAGGCGACGCGGCAGCTGGGCCACGCTGAGCAGGCCGAGCACGCGGCCCGCGCCGGGATCCAGTTCCAGCAGCTGGCCGTTGCGCGCATCGATGTCGAGCGTGCCCTGCAGGTTACCCAGCTGGAAATCCGACGGCCCACCGGCCCAGGCCGCCTGCAGCTGCGCCTGGCCGGAGCCGCCGCGCAGCTGGCCGGCGTAGTCGAGGTTCTGCATCAGCCCGCCCAGGTCTTCGCTGCGCACCTTGGCGGTCAGCTCGGTGCGCGCGCCGGCGCCCTTGCCCAGCCACCGGCCGGTGATGTCGATCTCCTGCTCCGGGGCACGGAAGCGCAGCTCGTCCACGCTCAGGCCGTTGCCCAGCGGGCGCGTGCGCAGCACCGCCTGGCCCAGCATCACCTTGCCGAATTTCAGGTCGGCGATGTCCAGAGCGAACGGCGGCAGTTTGGCCGGATCCATGTCATCGGCACCGGTCTGCGGCCGCGTCGCGGCCACGGCGGTGTCAGCCCCCGGCGCCGCCGGCGGTGACTGCCAGTACACGCGGTCGAGCTGGCCGCTGATGGTGCCGCCATCGGCATTGGGCACGCTCAGGTGGCCGGCCAGCGAAGGGCCGTCCAGGCGCACGTCCAGCGCCTGCGCGCCCGGCCGCAGCTGCAGCCGCGTCTGTTCGAAGATGCCGCCGATCAGCATCAGCCTGCCGACCTGCACGTCCACCGCGCGCAGCGGCATCGGGTCGCCATCGCCACCGGCGCCACGGGCAAGGCCGATCCATTCCAGCGCATCCAGGGTCGGGCTGCGGCCGTTGATGGCCAGCCCGCTGGTCGGCGGGTCGCGGTCAACGCGGTCGCTGCCCATCGTGACCTGCACGCCGGTCTGGCTGTTGTGGGTGCGCGCGGCCAGGGCCAGGCGCTGGCCGAACGCCACGTCGATGCGGCCATCGCCCATCGGCAGCTGTGCCGACACGGTGGTCGCCAGCGCATCGGCAGCCGGCTTGTCGAGCGGCGCCGGCAGGTCCAGGCGGGTGCCCACCAGGTCCGAATGCAGGCGCAGCTCGCTGGGCGGGGCCGGCGCACCGGGCGCCACCTTGGGCAGGTTGACGGCGACGGTCCAGGCCGAGGTGCCCTCAAGATAGGGCTTCAGCCAGGCCATTTCCGGCGCACGGTCGATCAGCACCTTGGCATCCAGGTGCGCGGCCAGTTCCGATTCAAAGGCCAGCGCCGGGTTGCGCACATAGCCGCCGGCACGCAGGCTCAGGTGGCCGTCCTGGCCGAGGTAGCGCACGGCCAGCTCCTCGGCGGCAAAGCCACCGCTGCCGTAGCGGGCCTGGCCCTGCATGGCGTCGAATTCCAGATCGAAGCGCTTGTCCACCAGCTTCACACCGGCCAGGTCCACCGTGCCCTGCAGGTGCCCACCGCCTTCATCGTGGTGCAGCGGCTGCAGCAGGTCGAAGTGCACATTGGCCGGGCCGCTGGCGACCAGGTTGTCGAGCGTGTCGCCGTAGTCCTTGTGCAGGCCACTCTGTCGCAGCATCGCCAGCAGGCGCCCCGCCTCGCTCTGGCTGTCGGCGCGCACGTACAGCGGCGCGTGGCCGAAATCTTCGATGCCGGCCTCGAACTTCTGTACCGCTACACCGGCCAGGTCACCGCGGCCTTGCATGTGGAAGCCCGGCCCGATGAAGGCGATATCGGCGTCGACCTGGCCCATCAGCGGCCAGTCGTGCTGGAAGCGGATGTCGCCGTTGCTGATGTGGCCGGTGGCCTCGAAGCGGCCATCGTTGTTGTCGAACGGCCAATCGTCCAGATCGCCGCTGACCAGGCCGATGCCGCCGCGCACCTGGCCACCCACCAGCGCGGCGTCCAGCCAGTCGGTGGCGCCCTTGCTCATCTTGGAATGGATCCAGAACCGCTTGGCGGCGGTCATCGGCACGTCGTCCAGCTTGGCCGCCAGCTGCAGCCACGGGCGCGTGCCGTCGCCCTGGAACCAGACGCCGCCACGTACGTCGGCCGCATAGTTGGTGCCTTCCACGCGCATCGCCGGGGTGCCGATACGCCAGCCACCGGCTTCGTCACGCCAGCCGACGATCTGCCCGGCCAGATGCAGGTCGTGGCGCTCGCCGAAACCGGTCGGCCAGTCGAACTGCAGCTCCTGCTGGGGCTTCAGCTGCAGGCTGAAGCCATCGGCATCGCCTTGGAAACGGCCACCCAGGCCACGCACACCGGGGGCATCGCCGACGCTGGCAAAGCCCAGCGCCTGCAGTTCGCCCTGCGCCCACAACGGGCCGTCGCGCTCGCCCCACAGCTGCAGCGACTGCACATCCAGCTGCGGCTTGGACAGGTACAGCCAGCGGCGCAGGCCCGGTTCCAGGCGGTCGCTCAGGGCCAGCGCGCGCAGGGCGGTACCCGCCTGCACCGGCCCACTGCTGATCCGCAGCTGCTTGCCCACCTGCACCTGCAGGCCATCGAGCTGTTGTTCGTCCGCCCCGCTCTGCAGGCGCAGGCGCGGCACCTGCAGCGCCCAGCCATCGCCCTGGCGCTGCCAGCGCAGGCGTGCCTGCACGCGCTGCAGCTGCAGGGCGGGCGTGGTCATGCTCTGTAGCGGCGCGCTCTGTAGCGGCGCGCCCTGCAGCGGCGCGCCGTCCACGCGCACCTCGCGCAGGTCCGAATCGGTGGTCAGGGCCACCGGCGCGAAATCGCGCAGGACCAGCCACAGGTTGAGTTCGCCCTTGCCTTCGCGCAGGCGCAGGCCGCCGGCCGCCAGCAACGGCGACCACGCTTTGAAATCGACGGGATCCGCGCCCAGCCAGGCCTCGCCGTTGCCGTGGCGGCGGTCCAGGTCCAGCACCGCGGTCAGCGGCAGCGCGTCGCTCTGTGCCCAGGCGCGCACGCCCACCCGCAGGCGGTCGCCATCCACGCGCAGGCGCAGGTCGATGCGCGGCAGGGTGGCATCCACGCCCAGGCCCGGCGCATGCACACCGAGGCGGCCACCGATCACCTGCAGTTCGCCCAGCCGGCGCAGCGCATCCAGCGGATCACCGCCGCTGCTGGACTGCGGCAGGCCACGTACCGACCAGCGGCCATCACCGCCCTGCTGCAGGTCCAGGGCCAGGCCGCGCAGGCGCAGCTCGGTCAGCGAACGGCCCGGCAGCAGGCCGCTGTACATCGACACCAGCACCTCGGCCTCGCCGATGGCCAGGCCCTGCCCCGCGCCGATGCGCAGGCCCTTGAGCTGCAGCAGCGGGCCGCGCCGGGTCCAGGCGGTGTCCAGTTGTTCAAAACGCACCGGTTGCCCGGCACGCTCACTCAGCCACGCGGCGATCGCCTCGGGGTGGCGCTCGGCCAGCGGCAGCAGCTGGCTGAGCGTACCCACCAGCAGCGCAAGCACGACCAGGCCGACCGCGCAGGCAGCAACGAAATGACGGCGGATCCTTCGCAGTCGCAGGCGCGGCGGCGCGCTCATCGGCCCCGACCGGTGCCCGGTCCGCGCGGCTCAGAGCAGAACGACATCGAACTGCTCCTGCAGGTACTGCTCATCGGCCTGGAAGCGGATGCTCTTGCCGAGGAATTCCTCCAGCTCGGCCACCGCCGCCGATTCCTCGTCGGTGATGCGCGCCACCACCTTGGTCGACGCGATCACCAGCAGGCGCGCCGCCTCGAACTGGCGCACGGCGCGGGTGATCTCGCGGAAGATCTCGTAGGTCACCGTCTCGGTGGTCTTGATCGAGCCGCGCCCGCTGCACTGCGGGCAGGTTTCGGACAGCTGCCGCTCCAGGCTTTCCACCGTGCGCTTGCGGGTCATCTCGACCAGGCCCAGCGGCGAGAAGTCGTACACCGTCGTCTTGGCGTGGTCGCGGGCCAGGGCCTTCTCCAGCGTGCGCAGCACCTGGCGGCGGTGCTCGGGATCATCCATGTCGATGAAATCGATGATGATGATGCCGCCCAGGTTGCGCAGCCGCAGCTGCCTGGCCACCGCCTGCGCGGCCTCCAGGTTGGTGCGGAACACGGTTTCTTCCAGGTTGCGCTGGCCGACGAACGAACCGGTGTTCACGTCGATGGTGGTCATCGCTTCGGTCTGGTCGATGACTAGGTAGCCACCGGACTTCAGCGGCACCTGCTTGTCCAGCGCGCGGCCGATCTCGTCCTCCACGCCGAACATGTCGAAGATCGGGCGGTCGCCCGAATACAGCTCCAGCTTCTCGGCCAGCACCGGCATGTACTTGGCCACGAAGGCCTGCAGCTGGGCGAAGGTCTCCTTCGAATCGACCTTCACCTTGTCCACGTCCTTGCGGATCAGGTCGCGCACCGAACGCAGCGGCAGGCTCAGGTCTTCATAGATGTTGCTGCACGAGGGGGCTTCGCGGCCGCGGCGCTCGACCACGTTCCAGACGCGCGACAGGTAGGCCACGTCCTCGGCGATGGCTTCGGCCGGCTGGCCTTCGGCATTGGTACGCACGATGTAGCCGTAGCCGCCGTGCTGGGCCGACAGCTCGGTCACCAGTGCCTTCAGCCGTGCGCGCTCGCCTTCATCCTCGATGCGCGCCGACACACCCACCACCTTGGACTGCGGCAGCAGCACCATGTAGCGCGAGGGAATGCTGATCTGCGTGGTCAGGCGTGCGCCCTTGGTGCCGATCGGGTCCTTGACCACCTGCACCACGATGTCCTGGCCGTCGCGCAGCAGCTCGACGATGGGCACGCTGGACGGCGGCGGCAGGGTGGTGTTCTCGGTATCGGCGCTGGCCACCGGGGCCGGCCGGATCACGTCGTTGGCATGCAGGAACGCCGCGCGCTCCAGGCCGACCTCGACGAAGGCCGCCTGCATGCCGGGCATCACCCGCTGCACCTTGCCCTTGTAGATGTTGCCGACCACGCCGCGGCGCCAGCCGCGTTCGATGTGCAGCTCCTGCAGCATGCCGTTTTCGATCACCGCGACCCGGGTCTCGCGCGGGGTCACATTGACCAGGATTTCCTCAGACATCGGCAGCCTCCCTGGCGGCATCGGCAATGGGGGCCGGCACGCCGCAGCGCGCCAGCAGACGATCGGTATGAAGCAGCGGCAACCCCATCACGCCGGAGTAGCTGCCGGAAAGGTGTTCGATCCAGCGCTCGGCACCGCCCTGGATGGCGTAGGCGCCGGCCTTGTCCAGCGGCTCGCCGGTGGCCACGTAGGCGGCGATGTCGGCCACGCTGATCGGGGCGAAGGTGACCTCGGAGACGACCAGCTCGCTGTCCAGCCCGCCAGCGCCCACCACCACCACGGCGGTCATCACCTGGTGGGTGCGCCCGGCCAGCCGCGCCAGCATCGCCCGCGCGTCGGCCGCGTCGGCCGGCTTGCCGAACACCTCGCCGTCCAGCACGACCTCGGTGTCCGAGCCCAGCACCCGCGCCTGCGGGTCCGTGGCCAGGACCGCGGCGAGGCCGGCGCGCGCCTTGTCGGCCGCGACGCGGCATACATAGGCTTCAGCGCTTTCGGCAGCTGCACGCACCTCGGGCACCTCCAGGTCGAGGGCTTGGAAGGGGCGTCCGAGTCGGGCCAGCAGCTGGGTGCGTCGGGGGGAGCGGGAAGCAAGATAGAGCATCGGCACAGCATAACCTGAGGGCACTGCCTGAATCGTAGGCAACCCTGCCCGAAGCGCGTCCAACCCCGAACGGACTCACAGCGCGTTCATCGCTACGACACCACCCTCACCGCCATAACAAGGAGATCCCATGCGCCGCACCGCCACCCCGCTGCTGCTTGCCCTGTCCCTCGCTCTTGGAGCCTCGATGACCGCCCACGCCGCCCCGTCGTCGCCGTCGATCGCCGCCCCGGCCGAAGGCACCCTGCTGAACATCTCGGCCAACGCCGAGGCCACCCGTGTGCCGGACGTGGCCACCCTGTCGGCCGGTGTCGTCACCCAGGGCGCAGACGGCAACAGCGCCATGCGCGAGAACGCCCAGCAGATGGACAAGGTGCTGGCCGCGATCAAGGCCGCCGGCATCGCCGAGCGCGACGTGCAGACCAGCGGCGTCAGCCTCAACCCGCAGTACCGCTATGCCGACAACGAGGCGCCGAAGATCACCGGCTACCAGGCCAGCAACACGGTCAGCCTGAAGGTGCGCGACATCGCCAAGCTGGGCAGGGTGCTCGACGCCCTGGCCGCGCAGGGCGCCAACCAGATCAACGGCCCGCAGTTCGAGATCGACCAGCCGGAGCCGGTCTATGACGAAGCCCGCCTGGCCGCGTTGAAGAAGGCCCAGGCCCGCGCCCAGACCTACGCGAAGTCGCTGGGCCTGCAGGTGCGCCGCATCGTCAGCATCTCCGAGAACAGCAATGGCGGCTTCCGCCCGATGCCGACGATGCGGGCCATGGCCGCCGGTGCGGCAATGGACAAGGCCACCCCGGTGGCGCCGGGTGAATCGACCGTGTCGGTGAACCTGGACGTGGTGTTCGAACTGGGGCGCTGACGACATTCGCCAACCCGGGTTGGCAACCAGTGGGGACACGGAGCGGGGCCAACGCAGGTTGGCCCCGCTCTTTTATATGAAGCCCAGCCCAACGACGTCACCCCTGCCTCTAGGCAGTGGCCGGGGGGCGGCGCTAATGATTGACTGCCAGCCGCGTGCGGCAACCCCGATGGCGGCCCTGGTGCGTTGAGGACTTCGTCACTGGCATGGAGGTGGACCATGGTTCGTACGTATCCCGTTGTACCGCTGCAGTTCGATCCCGCCCGCGTCGCCGCCTGGAGCGCGGCCATCGCCCTGCACCTGCTGGCCTTCCTGTTGCTGCTGATCCCGGCAACCTACCAGGCCATCACCGCCCTGCCCCGCGACAACACCGAGGTCAGGTTGATCCCCAAGGAACAGCCGAAGCCGCCGGAGCCGTTGCCGGTCGAGCCGAAGCAGGAAGTCGCCAAGGTCGTGCCCAAGCCGCAGGCCGCGCCGACCGTGGTCCCGCCGCTGCCGGCCCCGACCGCGACGCTGGAAGAGGCCCAGGGCATCATCCTGCCCGCAGCCGAACCGGCCCCCGTGCAGGCGGCACCGAGCCTTGCTCCGTCCGCGCCGGTGGCCGGGGTGCAGCTGCAGTACCGCAGCGCACCGCCGCCGGCCTACCCGATCCAGGCCCTGCGCAGCCACGAACAGGGCACCGTCCTGCTGCGGGTCGAAGTGGATACCAGCGGCAAGCCGGTGAACGTCAGCATCGAGCGCAGCAGCGGCTCGCGCAGCCTGGACCAGGCCGCCCGCCAGCAGGTGCTGCGCCAGTGGCGGTTCGTGCCGGCCGAGCGTGACGGCGTGGCCGTGCCGGCCATCGGCATGGTGCCGGTGCAGTTCTCCCTGCCCGACTGACGCCAACGGCGGTCCGGCGCCATGCCGGGCCGCCATTTTTCACGGTTTGCCCCACGTCAAGAGCCGTTCGCGCCAAAACATTTCGCTTTAGTCGAAAGATCGTTACGAATTCAGTAAAACTTCACATCTTCGTCACCTGCCAGAAACCTAGATTGATACGTCCCGGTACACACCGGATGACGCCCTCAATGCTCGAGTTTTCCAGTCAGGAGAGAAGCTGTGAAACACCCGATCCAACGGCCCGCCAGCCGCCGCCAAAACCACCTGGCATCATCCATCACCCATATCCTCGCTGGCGGCACCCTGCTGCTGGCCGGCGCCGCGGTCTCCTCCTCTGCCTTCGCGCAGGAACAGGCCACCAACCTTGACCGCATCACGGTCACCGGTTCGAACATCCCGCGCACCAACACCGAGACCCCGTCTCCGGTACAGGTGGTGACCCGCCAGGAAATCGACCGCACCGGCAAGACCACGGTCGCCGAGTACCTGCAGACGCTCACCGCCGATGGCGCCGGCTCCATTCCCAAGACCTTCGGCAACGGCTTCGCCGGTGGCGGCGCGGGCATTTCGCTGCGCGGCCTCGGTGCCGGTTCGACGCTGGTGCTGTTGAACGGCCGCCGCATGGCGACCTACGGCCTGGCCGATGACGGCCAGAAGGTGTTCACCGACCTCAGCACCATCCCGCTCGACGCCGTCGAGCGCGTGGAAGTGCTGAAGGACGGCGCCTCGGCCATCTACGGTTCCGACGCGATCGCCGGCGTGGTCAACATCATCCTGCGCAGCGACTTCCAGGGCGCGATCCTGCGCGGTTCGTACGGCGTGTCCGGCGATGGCGACGGTGATGCCAAGAAGGCCACCCTGACCGCCGGTACCGGCGACCTCGCCAGCGACGGCTGGAACGCGTTCTTCAGCCTGGACGTCGGCAAGACCGACCGCATCCAGATCAGCGACCGCAAGAACCGCAAGTGGATCGGCACCGGCGATATCCGTCGCTGGGGCTACGACGCCGCTGACGCGCAGTTCCTCGGTGGCGCCTACTTGTCCGGCGGCACTGCCGGCGGCACCGGCCCGAACGGTTCGGTGTTCAACAACGCCGGCCAGCTGGTTGCGCTGCCGGGTTGCGCGGGCGTGACCACGATTCCGGGCCAGACCGATGCCACCGCCCAGGCACAGGGCTGCCTGTGGGATCCGGCACAGCTGTACCGTGACCTGACCCCGGAAGAGAAGTACGTCAACGTGTTCGGCCGTGCCAGCTTCGCCTTCGGTGAAGGCGGCGAGGTCTACACCGAGATCGGCTACTCGAAGAAGGAAACCATCTTCAGCAATACGCCGTCCGGCGTGTCCGGCGGCTGGGGTTACCCGGGCGGCCCGGTCAACGCCAACAGCGGCGCCGGTGCGACCATGCTCTACGCCGGCCACCCGGACAATCCGCTGCCCTACGCTGCGCGCCTGCGCTACAGCGCCTGGGACGTGGGCCCACGCGTGACCAACAACACCAACGAGTTCAACCGCTTCCTGGTGGGCGTCAAGGGCAACTGGGGTGAGTGGAGCTACGACACCGCCTACCTGCACTCGGGCACCGACCTGGTCAACAAGCGCACCGGCTTCCTGAACTATGACGCCGTGCGCTGCGTGCTCGGCAACCCGGCCTGTCCGTACGGCACCTGGCGCATCGGTGACAATGCGTCGCTGACCCCGCAGTCGGTCTACGACGCGATCAGCCCGACCATCAGCGCCCGCGCCAAGTCCAGCCTGGACATGTTCGACTTCACCATCTCGCGCAGCCTGATGGACCTGAAGGGCGGCCCGCTGGGCCTGGCCTTCGGTACCGAGTGGCGCAAGACCAGCAACAGCCTGACCCCGCAGACCTTCACCGACGTCGGCCAGATCATCGGCCTGGGCTACTCGGCCTATGACGGCACCCAGAACGTGTACGCCGGCTACGCCGAACTTTCCGCACCGGTGCTGGAATCGTTGGAACTTTCGGGCGCCGTGCGTTACGACAAGTACGAGAGCGGTGAAGGCAAGGCTACGCCGAAGCTGGGCGTGAAGTGGACCCCGGCCGACTGGATCGCGCTGCGCGCCAGCTACGCCGAAGGCTTCCGCGCGCCGAACCCGGCCGAGAACGGTGACGGTGGCCTGGCCGCCTTCTCCAACGCCCGCGATCCGGTGCGCTGCGCCATCGATCCGGCCAACGAGTGCACCGCGCGCTCGGTGGCGATCATCACCCGCCCGAACAAGGACCTGAAGCCGGAAGAGTCCAAGAGCTACTCGGTGGGTATCGTGCTGCAGCCGACCTCCACCACCTCGCTGACCGTTGACGCCTGGGAAATCAAGCGCACCAACGAAATCGCCCAGGGCAGCACCGCCGATGCGATCGCCGCCGGCAACGTCCTGCGTGATTCCAACAACATCGGTGGCGTGGCCAACAGCGGCACGATCCTGGCGGTCAACACCGCGTACGTGAACGCCAACTCCTCGCGTGTCCGCGGTATCGACACCGACGTGCGCCAGACCTTCGACTTCGGCGCCGGCCAGCTGGAAATGGACCTGCAGTGGAGCCACATCCTGAAGTTCGAACGTACCGAGGGTGACACCACCGTCGATTACGTCGGCACCCACGGCAACTGCGACGTGACCAACTGCATCGGTACGCCGCAGGACAAGATCAACTTCGGCACCACCTGGAAGCAGGGCCCGTGGAGCGTCAGCGGTGTGGTGAACTACATCGACAGCATGGAGAACAAGGACCGCCGCGGTGGCGACTACCTGGCCTTCTACGAGGACGGTTCGCCGGTGGAGAAGATCTCCTCCTTCACCACCTTCGACCTGTCCGGTCGCTGGAACATCACCGAAGCCTTCGAACTGAACGCCTCTGTGCAGAACGTGTTCGACCGCATCGCTCCGCTCGACCCCAGCACCTACGGTGCGGTCAACTACAACCCCCTGCACTTCAGCGGCGCGATTGGCCGTTACTTCACCGTCGGCGCCAAGTACACCTTCAAGTAATCGAAGGCGCGTGACCTGCAAAGGCCTGGGCATCTGCCCGGGCCTTTGTTTTTCCGCACACATTGCAGAGGCGAAGATGAAGTCCCTTGGCCCGATGGAACGGCAGATGGCGACCTCCCCGCAGCGACTTGGCCTGGCCGCGCTGACCGCTCTGGTGGTCGGCTCGATGGTCGGCGCCGGCATCTTCTCGCTGCCGCAGAACGTGGCCCGCAGCGCCGGGCCGGCCGCCGTCCTCATCGGCTGGGTGCTCAGCGGTGCCGGCATGCTGATGCTCGCCTTCGTGTTCCAGGCGCTGGCCAATCGCCGCCCGGACCTGGATACCGGCATCTACGCCTACGCCCGAGAGGGCTTCGGCAACTACATCGGCTTTTCCGCGGCGTGGGGCTACTGGGTGGCCTCGGTGCTGGGCAACGCCAGCTTCTTCGTGCTGATCTTCAGCGGCGTGGGCCATTTCCTGCCGGTGTTCGGCGAAGGCAACACCGTTGCCGCCGTGGCGGCGTCCTCGGTCCTGTTGTGGACCGTGCACCTGCTGGTGCTGCGTGGCCTGCGCACGGCCGCGCTGGTGAACAGCCTGGTCACGGTGGCCAAGCTGGTGCCCATCGCCCTGTTCCTGGTGCTGGCCGCAGGCGCGTTCCGCATGGACGTGTTCACGGCGGATTTCTTCGGCGCACCTGCGCTGGGCGACCTTGGCACGCAGCTGCGCGGAATGATGCTGGTCACCGTGTGGGTGTTCATCGGCATCGAAGGCGCCAGCATCTATTCACGGCGTGCCGCACGCCGCGCCGATGTCGGCCGGGCCACGGTCATTGGTTTTGTCGGCGTCTGGCTGCTGCTGGTACTGGTCAGCCTGCTGTCCATGGGCGTGCTTTCGCAGCCGCAGCTGGCTGCGCTGCCCAACCCTTCCATGGCCTACGTGCTGCGCGCCATTGTCGGCGAATGGGGGGCGACGGTGATCATCATCGGCTCGATCATTTCAGTACTGGGCGCGCTGCTGGCCTGGGTGCTGCTGTGCGCCGAAGTGCTGTATGCCGCCGCCGGCGATGGCACCATGCCCGCCTTCCTCGGCCGTGAGAACCCGCGCGGCGTGCCGGCCAATGCGCTGTGGCTGAGCAATGGCCTGATCCAGCTGTTCCTGCTGCTGGTGCTGTTCAATTCGGGCAGCTACACCAGCCTTGTGCTGCTAGCTGCATCGATGAGCCTGGTGCCCTACTTCCTGTCGGCGGCATTCGCCGTGCAGCTGGCTTGGCGCGGCGTGGCCTATGCGGAACAGCCGGCCGTGCGCTGGCGCGATTTCGGCGTGGCCCTGCTGGCCAGCACCTATGCACTGTGGCTGGTGTATGCCGGCGGCCTCGACAACCTGCTGCTGTCGGTGCTGCTGTACGTGCCCGGCGTGGCGCTGTTCGCGCTCACCCGGCGCCAGCATGGGCAGCCGGTGTTCACGCGCTGGGAGTGGGTGCTGTTCGGCGCGATCCTGGCCGTGGCGATCGCCACGCTGGTGGCGTTCTGCAGCGGCAACCTGCAACTGTAGAGCCGAGCATGGGCTCGGCTCTACAGAAGATCGACGCAAAAAAACCCGCATCTCGCGATGCGGGTTTTCAAAGGTGGCGCCCGAAGTTGGACTCGAACCAACGACCCCCTGATTAACAGTCAAGTGCTCTAACCGGCTGAGCTATTCGGGCAGACGACTAGTATAACCACTCTTCACGCGCGATGGTAGGGGTGATTCGCAATCATTGCGGCGGCCCGATACAGCTGCTCGGCCACCACCAGCCGCACCAGCATGTGCGGCAGGGTCAGCGGTCCGATCGACCACTTCTCATCGGCCAGCGCGGACACTTCCGGCGAGTGCCCTTCCGGGCCACCGATCAGGAAGGCCAGGTCCCTGCCCTGCCCGCGCCAATGCTCCAGGCGCTGCGCGAGCTGTTCCGAACTGAGCTGGCGGCCCGGCACGTCCAGCGCCACTACGTAGGCATTCTTCGGCAGCGCAGCGATCACACGCTTGCCTTCGTCCTCAGTGGCGCGACGCGCATCGCGGCCCTTGCCACGCAGGCCCGGCTCGATTTCCACCAGTTCGAACGGCAGCCAGTGCGACAGCCGCTTCTGGTATTCGGCGAAGCCCTGCGCGACCCAGCTGGGTGCGCGTTCACCGGTAGCGATCAGGCGGGCTTTCATCTACGCAGTCTCCAAAACGTCAACGGCGCCATCGGCGCCGTCGAAGGGGTGCAGCAACGCCGTGGCTCAGGCCACTTCGTCGTCGTCGCTGGGCGGCGGCTGGTCGCCGACGGTCCACAGGCGCTCGAGGGCGTAGAACTCACGCACGCGCGGCAGCATGACGTGGACGATGATGTCGCCCAGGTCGACCAGCACCCACTCGGCTTCGCGCTCACCTTCCACGCCCAGCGGCATCACGTCGATGTTCTTGGCGAAGCGCACGATTTCATCGGCGATCGACTTGACGTGGCGGGTCGAGGTGCCCGAAACGACGATCATGTAATCGGCAACGCTGGACCGGCCGCGCACGTCGATCTCGACCAGGTCCTTGGCCTTCAGGTCTTCGGTGGCTTGGCGGACGCTGGCCAGCAGTTGCGGCACGGAGGGCGGCGGGCTGGGCAGATCGACCTTGATGGTCTGGGGCTGGGTCTGGTTGCTCAAAGTGGATCGACTCTATAAACGTGGGGGCGATTATACGGGCATGGCGCGCTTGCGCCATTCACGCGGGTATTCAGGGTGTACCGGGGTGGTACAGGCGCTGCCCGGCCACATAGTCGGCCACCGCCGGCGGCAGCATCGCCCGCCAGGGCCCGGCCGCGCCAATCTGGGCGCGTACGGCACTGGCCGACTCGCCACGCAGGGGCTGGTGCAGGCGCAGCACGCGCCCGGTCGGGCTGGCGAACAGCGACTGCTCGTTGTCGGCCCAGCGCCCTTCCAGGGCCTGGCCGAGCTCGCCGGCCACGGCGTCGCGCAACGGGCTGCCCGGCCGCTCGGCCACGATGAAGTGGGCCAGGCCGAAAAGCGCCTGCCATTCGTGCCAGGCCGGCAGGGCCAGCAGGCTGTCGGCACCGACCAGCCAGGCCAGCGGTCGGCTCGGGCCCAGCTCGGCGCGCAGCTCGCGCAGGGTATCGACCGTGTAGGACGGCTGGCCAGGGTTGCGCGCGGCCCGGTCCAGCTCGCGCCGGTCGAGCAGCAGGCCCGGCTCGTCACCGATGGCCAGCGACAGCATCCGGCAGCGCTGTTCGGCGGTCGCCCCCGGGGGGGCGCGGTGTGGCGGGTCGGCGGCCGGCAACATGCGCACGGCCACCTGCAGCTCGTCGCGTGCGGCGCGCGCGATGGCCAGATGGCCCAGGTGCACCGGATCGAAGGTGCCCCCGTAATAGATCCGCAGGCTCATCACTCAGGCGCGCGCGAGCAGGCGCACGGCACGGGCCTCGGACACCGCCACCAGCAGGCGCTCCAGCGCCAGCCAGGCGTCACCGTCGGCACGCCCCTTGGCGATGCGGTCGACCAGGCCGGCCTCGGCCACGAATCGTTCCCAGCGCTTGCCTTCCGGATGCCGCTGCAGCGCGCGCTTGTACGGCGCCTGCCGCGATTCCCAGATGCCGCGCGATTTCATTTCAGCGGCGAGGTTGCCGCCACGGGCCTGCACCCGTGCCAGGCCGGCGCCGGCCAGCAGTTCGCGGATGACGATCGGCATCAGCGCGGCCACGGCCTCGCCTTCGCCACGCAGGCCCGCCAGCATGCGCAGCACCGCCTGCGGCTGGCCCGAGAAGGTCGCTTCGACCAGACGGAACACGTCGTAGCGGGCGGCATCGGCCACCAGCGACTCCATCCGTTCCACGTCCAGCGGCTGGCCGTCGGCCAGCAGGGCCAGCTTGTCGATTTCCTGCGCGGCAGCCAGCAGGTTGCCTTCCACGCGCTCGGCCAGGCGCTGCACCGCGGCACCGTCGGCACGCAGGCCCTTGCTGCGCAGGCGGCGCTCGATCCAGTCCGGCAGTTCGTGCGGCTTGATCGCCCAGGCCACCGACAGCACGCCGACGCGGTTGACCGCCTCGGCCCACTTGCCCTGGTGGGCCTTGCTCCATTCGTTGGCGGTGATCAGCAGCACCACGTCCGGCGCCGGGTCGGCGCAGAACCGGCTGATGACCTCGGCGCCGTCCTTGCCCGGCTTGCCGCTGGGCAGGCGCACTTCCACCAGGCGCCGCGCACTGAACAGGCTGGGCGCGTTGAAGCTGGCGTCGAGCTGGTTCCAGTCGAAGTCGCGGCCGTCGGCGTCGAACACCTCGCGCTCGTCGACGCCGCTGGCACGGGCGCGTGCGCGTACCGCATCAGCGGCTTCAAGCACGCGCAGGGTTTCCGGGCCGGCGATCAGGTATACCGGCGCCAGCGCGGTGTCACCGCCCTGGCTGGCCAGCTGCTCCGGTCGCAGTTCCATCGTGGACGGCAGCTCAGGGCTTGACCGGCGCCGGCGTCGTCGCCGGTTCGCCATCGGTGGTCACGCCCGGCTTCGGCGCGGACAGGCTGCCACCGCGTTCCAGCTCGGCACGCACCACGCTGTCGATGCGGCGGATGATCGAGGCGGACATTTCCCGGCGCAGTTCGTCGGCCAGGATCTCGCGTTCGGTGGTGGTACCGGTGGCGTCGGTCGGCGGCGACACGTAGTCGCGCGACAGTTCGATCACCTGCTGCGGCACCAGCTCGCTGCCATCCTCGCGGCGGAAGATGAAGATGACCGCGTAGCGCAGGCTGTATTCCTGCGCACGGCCCTGTGCATCGATGGCGATGGGCAGGTCACCCCAGCGCTCGGACAGCACCTGCAGCTGTGCTGCCGGATCCTTGCTGTCCTCGTCGGCCAGCTTCGCACCGGATGCCAGCAGGCTGCGGTTCAACAGCTTGACCAGCTCGCTGTAGGGCGCGGTGGACACCACCTTCACCGGCGCGGTGTCGGTCGGCAGCATCAACTTGTTGCGCAGGTGGAAGCCACAGCCGGCAAGGCCGAGGGCAAGGACGAGGGCAAGCAGAATTCGGGTCATGGGAACAGTCTGGCGGAGCCGGGCGATCACGGCAACAGACAGCGTGCCCGAGGACGCGTGAACGCAGGGCCATCGGCCGATGGCCGTGGCGACAACGCACCGGCCGCCTGGGCGGCGGCCGGTGCCGGGTACATCAGGCAGCGACGATGTTCACGATCTTGCCGGGGACGATGATGATCTTGCGCACCGTCAGGCCTTCCATGAACTTGGCGGTGTTCGGCTCGGCCAGGGCCAGTGCCTCCACCTGCTCGCGCGCGGCATCGGCAGCCACATCGATCGTGCCACGCAGCTTGCCGTTGACCTGCACGGCCAGGGTCAGCGCATCACGCACCAGCGCGGCACTGTCGGCCTGCGGGAACGGCTGGTCTTCCAGCAGCGTCTGGCCGTGGCCCAGCACCTGCCACAGGGCGTGGCTGGCGTGCGGGGTGATCGGATTCAGCAGCAGCACGACGGCCTGCAGCGCTTCCTGGCGCACCGCACGACCCTGCTCGCTGGCGTCCTCGAACCTGGCCAATGCGTTCATCAGCTCCATCACCGCGGCAATGGCGGTGTTGAAGCTGTGGCGGCGGCCGTAGTCGTCACCGACCTTGCCGATGGTCTCGTGGGTCTTGCGGCGCAGTGCCTTCTGGTTGGCATCCAGCGCGGCCACGTCCAGCGCCGGCGCGGCGCCGTCGGCGGCGTGCTTGTGCACCTGGGCCCACAGGCGGCGCAGGAAGCGGGCCATGCCGTCCACGCCGGCCTCGTTCCACTCCAGCGACTGCTCCGGCGGTGCGGCGAACATCGAGAACAGGCGCACGGTGTCGGCGCCGTACTTGCCGACCATCGCCTGCGGGTCCACGCCGTTGTTCTTCGACTTGGACATTTTCTCGGTGCCACCGACCACCACCGGCTGGCCGTCGGCGATCAGGGTGGCGCCGGTGATGCGGCCGCGCTCGTCGCGCTGCACGTCCACGTCGGCCGGGTTGATCCAGTCCTTCGAGCCGTCCGGATTCGGGCGGTAGTAGGTCTCGGCGATCACCATGCCCTGGCACAGCAGGTTGCGCGCCGGTTCGTTGCTGTCCACCATCCGCGCGTCACGCAGCAGCTTGTGGTAGAAGCGGAAATACATCAGGTGCAGGATCGCGTGCTCGATGCCACCGATGTACTGGTCCACCGGCAGCCAGTAGTTGCCGCGCTTGTCGACGGCATCACGGGCACCCGGCGAGGTGTAACGGGCGTAGTACCAGCTCGACTCCATGAAGGTGTCGAAGGTGTCGGTCTCGCGCTCGGCCGCGCCGCCGCAATCCGGGCAGGTGGTCTTGCGCCATTCCGGATCGGTCTTGATCGGCGAACCGGTGCCCGAGAACGCCACGTCCTCCGGCAGCACCACCGGCAGCTGTTCTTCCGGCACCGGCACGGCGCCGCACTTGGCGCAGTAGATCACCGGAATCGGGCAGCCCCAGTAACGCTGGCGGCTCACGCCCCAGTCGCGCAGGCGGTAGTTGACGCGGCGCTGGCCCTGGGCCTTGCGCTCGAATCGTTCGGCCAGCGCTTCGAAGGCGCCCTGGAAGTCCAGGCCGTCGAATTCGGCCGAGTTGACCAGTTCGGTCTGGCGGCTCTTGTCGCTGTACCAGTCCTGCCAGCGGGTGGCGTCCCAGGTGCGCTCATCGTCGTTGCGCGCATCCTTCAGGGCGATGACCTGCACGATCGGCAGGCCATACTTGTTGGCCACCTCGTTGTCGCGCTGGTCGTGGCCGGGAACCGCCATCACCGCGCCGGTGCCGTAGCCCATCAGCACGAAGTTGGCGACCCACACCGGCACCTGCTCGCCGGTGACCGGATGCACGGCGCGCAGGCCGGTATCCATGCCGCGCTTTTCCTGGGTTTCCAGTTCGGCTTCGGACACGCCGCCCTGCTTCAGGTCGGCCAGCATCGCGGCCAGTTCCGGGTTGTTCTTCGCGGCGTGCAGCGCCAGCGGGTGCTCGGCGGCGATCGACACGAAGGTCACGCCCATCACCGTGTCCGGGCGGGTGGTGAACACGCGCAGCGGGTCCAGCGCGCTGCCGTCGACATCGCGCACGTCGAACTGGATTTCCAGGCCTTCGGAACGGCCGATCCAGTTGCGCTGCATGGTCTTGACCGATTCCGGCCAGCCGTCCAGCTCATCCAGGCCGTCCAGCAGTTCCTGGGCGTAATCGGTGATGCGCAGGAACCACTGCGGGATCTCGCGCTTCTCGACCAGGGCACCGGAGCGCCAGCCGCGGCCGTCGATGACCTGCTCGTTGGCCAGCACGGTCTGATCGACCGGGTCCCAGTTCACCACCGCGTTGCGGCGGTAGGCCAGGCCCTTGCGCATCAGGCGGGTGAACATGCGCTGCTCGTGGACGTAATAGTCCGGGCGGCAGGTGGCGAACTCGCGCGACCAGTCGATGGCATAGCCCAGCGACTGCAGCTGGCTGCGCATGTGGTCGATGTTCTTGTAGGTCCACGCCGCCGGCGCGGTCTTGTTCTTGATCGCGGCGTTTTCCGCCGGCAGGCCGAACGCGTCCCAGCCCATCGGCTGCAGGACGTTGTGGCCGGTCATGCGCTTGTAGCGGCTGATCACGTCGCCGATCGTGTAGTTGCGCACATGACCCATGTGCAGCGCGCCGGACGGGTACGGAAGCATCGACAGGCAGTAGTACTTCGGCTTGTCCGAGGTCTCGTCGACCTCGAAGGCGCGGGTGGCATCCCAGAAGCTCTGGGCGGCGGATTCAACCTGCTGCGGGTCGTAAACGTTGGGTTCGGCGCTGGTCATGTAACACGCGGTTGCGGCGGCAAAGCGGTACAGCGTACCGCAGTGCGGCAAACGTCTCCAATCCCGGGCCGGAAAGCCCGGCGCGACGGTGGCCCGGCCGCCGTCTCAGCGCGCCCGCGACAGAGGGAGGGCCAGCGCCAGCCAGGCCGCCCAGCAGGCAAAGGCCAGCCGCTGCGCCAGCGGCGCCGCCAGCACGCCCTGCAGGGCGAAGGCGGCCAGGCCCGCCAGGGCGCCACAGGCCACGGCCAGCCCGGCCATGGCGCGCCCATGCCCCGCGCCCAGGCGCGGGATGCCCAGCATCAGCGCGCCGACCACGAAGCCCAGCACCCAGACCATCCACGCACTGGCGTGCAGCTGGCTGGCGCTGCCATGCAGGTCTTCCGGGTCCAGTGGCAGCAGGCCCATCGCGGCAAAGGCAAGCCCCGCCAGCAGCAGCATCTGGCTGCCGACCCGCGGCGCCCAGCCCGCCCCCACCGGCAGCTGCCGGCGCAGGCGCTCGGCCACCACCATCGCCAGCGCGCCCGGCAGCACCAGGCCCACCACGTTGAAGGCCAGCGCGTGCGGCACGCCGTGGGCCCCGAGCAGCGCCACCGGGTGCATGGCCTGGGAGTAGCCGCCCAGCGCCGCGCCGAAACCGACGACCGCCAGCACGAAGCACGCGGCGGCCAGCAGCCCCAACCAACGATCAAGCCAGAGCACGGACATCGCGCGGATCCACCTGTAATGAAAGACCGCTGCATTGTCGCGGCAGGCGCGGCAACCGCCAAGCCACGACGCGCCTGCCGGTGCCCAGTGTGAGGACAGGCTTGAGACCGACATGGATCGACACCATAGAATCGGTCTCCAGTTGCCAGGCGATACTTCCCCCATGACCGAGACGACGACCCACGTATTCGACGCCACCACCGCGACCTTCGAGGCCGAGGTGCTGCAGAAGTCCCTGCAGACGCCGGTGCTGGTGGACTTCTGGGCTACCTGGTGCGGCCCTTGCAAGACCCTGGGCCCCATGCTGGAAAAGCTGGCCGCCGAGTACAACGGCGCGTTCGAGCTGGCCAAGGTCGATGTCGACGCCGAACAGCAGATCGCCGCCGCCTTCCAGATCCGTTCGGTGCCGACCGTGTTCCTGGTCAAGGGCGGCCAGCTGGTCGACGGCTTCCCCGGCGCCATCCCCGAAGGCCAGCTGCGTGAATTCCTGGCCCAGCACGGCATCGTGCCGGCCGACATCGGCGACACCGTGGCCGAAGACGAAGCGCCGCTGGACCCGCAGGCGCAGGTGGACGTGCTGCGTGCGCAGATCGCCGCCGAGCCGGACAAGGACGAGCTGAAGCTGGACCTCGCCCTGGCCCTGCTGCAGGTGGGCGGCGTGGACGAGGCCGGCACCCTGATCGACGCCCTGCCCGCCAACCTGGCCACCGATGACCGAGCGGTGCGCGGCCGTGCGCGCCTGGCCTTCGCCACCGCGCTGAAGGATGCGCCCTCTGCCGAGACCTTGGACGCGCGCATCGCCGCCGACGGCAAGGACCTGCAGGCCCGCCATCTGCGCGGCGTGCAGCTGCTGCTCGGCGGCCACGACGAAGCCGCGCTGGAACAGTTCCTGGAGATGCTGCGGATCGACCGTACCTTCTCCGAAGGCCTGCCGCGCAAGGTGCTGATCGATGCTTTCAACGTCATCACCGACGAGGACCTGGTTGGCCGCTACCGCCGGAAGATGGCCTCGCTGCTGTTCTGAACAAAGACGCGTCTCGTTCAGAAATCCTGCACTGACCGCGGGCAATAATGTGATCGGTAGCGTCCTTTTGGCCGCTACGATCCATTCGGGGGGATGAGGTCGGGGCCATGGGGTCTTGCAGCTGCGCCCCCGCACAGCCGGGACAGCACTCCGTGACCGTTGGCCGTTCGTCGCCTTTCCTTGCCCTTCGCTTCGCCGCACTGCTGTGCGCCCTGCTCCTGCTGCCCGGCCTCGCCGCCGCACAGGACTGGAACTACCGGGTCCGCCCCGGCGATACCCTCTGGGACCTGGGCGGGCTGTACCTGAAGGCGGACGTGCCGTGGCAGCAGCTGCAGCAGTACAACCGCATCGACAACCCCTACCGCCTGCCGCCCGGCGGGCTGCTGCGCTTCCCGGTCAGCTGGCTGCGGGTCGAGCCGGCCCCGGCCCGCGTGCTGGCCGTGCGCGGCGCCGTGCAATTGGTGGCCGCCAATGGCAGTGCCCCCCGCGCGCTGAGCGCCGGCGAGCTGCTGCACATCGGCGACACCGTGCAGACCGATGCCGATGCCAGCGTCACCCTCGAATTCGCCGATGCATCGCGCCTGCAGCTGCGCGAGCACTCGCGGCTGCGCCTGGACCAGCTGAGCCGTTACGGCCGCACCGGCATGGTCGACACCCGCATGCGCCTGCAGCGGGGCAGGGCCAGCAACCGCGTCACCCCTGCCCGCGGCCCGGCGTCGCGCTACATCATCGAGGCCCCTGCCGCCACAAGCAGCGTGCGCGGCACCGTGTTCCGGGTCAGTGCCGGCGACGGCACGCAGGTCGGTGCCACCGAAGTGCTGGAAGGCCGCGTGCAGGTCGGCAACCCGCATGGCCAGCGTCTGGTGCGCCCGGGCCAGGCCAGCCGCAGCGCCAGCGCCGACACCGCACCCGACGCCGTCTCCGCGCTGCTGCCCCCGCCGCGGCTGCGCAGCGATGCCACCGCGCTGGCACCACTGCCGGCACGCCTGGCATGGGAGCCGGTGGCCGCTGCCGACCACTACCGCGTTGAAGTCGTGCTGGCCGCCACGCCGGAGGTCCTGCTGTTCGCGGCCACCACCCGCGACACCTCGCTGGTCATCGACGACCTTCCGCCGGGTGCCCTGCGCCTGCTGCTGCGCGCCGTCGATGCGCAGGGCGTGGAAGGCCTGGATGCCAGCGCCGATTTCCTGCTCAGCGACCAGCCGCCACCGCCGCTGACCGTGTCGCCCCTGCACGGCCAGACCGTCAACAGTGACCGCCCGCGCTTCCGCTGGACCCAGGCCCCGGGCGCGAGCAGCAGCGTGCTGCAGATCGCCGCCGAGCCTCGTTTCCTGCAGCCGCTGCTGCAGCAGGCCAGCACGGGCACCGACCTGCGCCTGGCCACGCCGATGCCGCCCGGCCAGTACTTCTGGCGCGTGGCCTCGCGCGATGGTCAGGGCCACCAGGGCCCATTTGGCCAGGCCCTGCCGCTGCAGCTCACCGACGAACCGGTCGACCCGGCCCTGCAGCCGCCCGAAGCTGGGCATGGCGAGCTGACCCTGCGCTGGCAGGCCGGCAGTGAAGGCCAGCGCTACCGCGTGCAGGTCGACCGCCGCGGTGACTTCAAGGCACCGCTGGTGGATGAAACGCTGGCGCAGCCGCAGGTCAGCTTCAAGCGACCGTGGCGCGGCACCCTGCACGTGCGCGTGCAGTACATCGACGACGACGGCCACGCTGGCCCGTTCTCACCGGCCCAGCAGGTCACGTTGCCGTGCCGGCTGTGCTACGGCGCCGGCGGCGGTGCCCTGCTGCTGTGGCTGCTGCTGTGAGGCGCTCGCCGCTGCCCTGGTCGCGGCGCATCCTGCTGGCCCTGCTGGCCGGCATCGCCACGGCGGTGGTCAGCGACGGGCAGTTCCTGTGGCGGCAGGATGAAGCGGCGTATGACCTGCTGGTGGGCGACTGGGAGTACCGGCCCGACCCCAGCGTGCTGATCGTGGCCATTGATGAAGACAGCCTGCAGCGTATCGGCCGGTGGCCGTGGCCACGCTCGGTGCATGCACGGCTGCTGGACCGGCTGACCGACGCCGGCGCCGAACGGGTGGTGCTGGACCTGATGCTGTCCGAGCCGGACCGCAACGATGCGCGCCAGGATGCGGCGCTGGCCGCGGCCATCCGCCGCAACGGCCGGGTGGTGCTGCCGGTACTGGCGGCGCCGGCGGCAGGCGACCGACTGGCCGAGGAACTACTGCCCATCCCGTTGATCGCGGCGAGCGCGGCGGCGATCGGCCACAGTGATGTCGAAGTCGATGGCGATGGCGTGGCCCGCGGCGTGTACCTGCGCGCCGGCATCGGCCAGGCGCACTGGCCGTCGCTGGGCATGGCCCTGGCCGGCATTCCGGCCAATCGCGTGCATGGCCTGGCCGACCCCGAGCCCGCGCTCGACTCGCCCTATCAATGGCGTCGCACCGACTACGTGCGCGTGCGCTATGCCGGCCCGCCCGAGCGCCTGCCGCAGGTCTCCTACGCCGATGTGCTCGATGGCCAGGTTGACGCGTCGCTGCTGCGCGGCCGGCGCATCGTGGTCGGCATGACCGCCGGCGGCATCGCACCGCGCCTGCTGACCCCGACCACCCGCGAGTACTGGATGAGCGGCAGCGAATATCAGGCCAACATCGCCTCGATGCTGCTGCAGGACAAGCAGATCAACGTGCTGCCACGCGCCGTGCAGGACCTGCTGTCCGGGTTGATGGCTGCACTGTGCGTGATGCTGCTTGGCCTGCGCCTGCCGTGGCTGGCTGCGCTCTGCTCGCTGCCGCTGGCCCCCGTGCTGGCCTGGCTGCTGCTGCGCGTGGGCAACCTGTGGTGGGCACCGGCCAGCGCCCAGCTCGGCGTAATGCTGATCCTGCTGGTGTGGGCGGTCTGGCGCATCTCGGCCTGGCATCGCCAGGCCAACCGCGATGCGCTGACCGGGCTGGGCAACCGCCTGCGTTTCGAACAGGCCCTGCAGGAGGAATGCGACGCCGCGCGGCGCAGTGGCAAGCCGCTGAGCCTGGCCCTGATCGACGTGGACCATTTCAAGCATCACAACGACCGCCACGGCCACCAGGTGGGTGACGACGTACTGCGCGACGTAGCCCGGCTGATCGCCGCACATGCGCGCCGCCCGCGCGACATGGCCGCGCGCTATGGCGGCGACGAGTTCGCACTGGTGCTGCCGGACACGCCGGCCGACGGTGCGCGCCTGGTGGTGGAAGACCTGATCGCCAGCGTGCGCGCCTTGCCGCCTCCGGGCGACGGCAGCGGCGCAGGCATCACCCTCACCATCGGCGTGTACACGCGCGTGCCCGACGGTAGCCTGCACCCCCATCATTTTGTTGAAGGCGCCGATGCCGCGCTGTACCGCGCCAAGGACAACGGCCGCGACGGCTATGCCATGAGTGGCGACCCGTAACGTCGAGCGTGCTCGACTGGCCGTGCCGTGACGCCCGTAGAGTCGAGCTTGCTCGACTGACCGCAGCCGCGACGCCCGTAGAGTCGAGCTTGCTCGACTGACCAAGCAGTCGAGCAAGCTCGACTCTACGAAAGCGGCCAGCGACACCATGCGTAGGGATAATCGCCCAGTCTCAGCGCCAGGCTTGCGCGTACAGGATTTTCCATCACGTACAGAACCTGCTGACGGACATCACGCTCGTCCCGTATCCAGTGATCGTAGTAGCCACGTTGCCAGACCGCAGCACTCCCCCCCAGTGTCGCGTTGATGGCAATGGCAGACCTCGATTTCAGGGACTGCACACAACGCCCCAGCCCACCTTCGCGCAACTGCATTACCCAGTGGAAATGATCTGGCATGACCACCCAAGCGAAGGACCGGGTCAATCCACGCCTGTCGCTGTCCTTGAAATGTTCCATCAAGGCGCCCGCACATTCCGGGACAGCAAACAAGGGACGGCGACCGGCCACTACGCTGGTAATCACGTAGAAGTGTCCAACCGCTGAAGTACGGCAGCGCAGGAGTGCGGGACTGGGCATGACCCAGAGTGGCGGTTGGGGCGGCGGCCGGCGCTAGGGATACACGGGTTCTGCCGTCGGTAGAGTCGAGTTTGCTCGACTGGTTTTCGCTGACACCGCGCCGAAAGCAGTCGAGCAAGCTCGACTCTACGAACGGCAAGGGCCAGGAGCAGTCGAGCAAGCTCGACTCTACGAACGGCAAGGGCCAGGAGCAGTCGAGCAAGCTCGACTCTACGACGGACAGACTGGGGTTCAACATACGCATGCGAATGGTTAGACTCGGATCCTCGCCCCCGCGCCCCGTCCGCACATGAAAGCCAGCACGTTCCGCCTCGGTATCAATCTGTGGCCGCCGTTCCTGTTCACCGGCATCCATGTCACCCGCATCACCCCGGACTACCGGCAGATCGAGGTGGAGCTGCGGATGCGCCCCTGGAACCGTAACTACGTCGGCACCCATTTCGGCGGCAGCCTGTTCGCGATGACCGATCCGTTCTGGATGCTCGGCCTGATGCATACCCTGGGCCGCGACTACTACGTGTGGGACCGCGCCGGCGCCATCGACTTCGTCAAGCCCGGGCGCGGCACCGTGCGCACCGCGTTCCATATCGACGAGGCGGTGCTGGATGAGCTGCGCGGCGAGGCCGCCAACGGAGAAAAGGTCCTGCGCTGGTTCAGCAACGACGTGGTCGATGCCTCCGGCGAAGTCGTCGCCCGCGTGCGCAAGCAGGTCTACGTGCGCCTGAAGCCGCAGGCACGCGGCAGCGCCGCCTGACTTACAACGGCACCGACAACATCGCATCATCCTTGTCGCCTGCATCACGCGCGCGGCGCGGCACCTGCAGCCGCGTGCCATCGGCCGACAGCACCGGCACGCGCGTGGATGAGCGCCATTGCGCCGGCAGGCGCTGCAGGGCCTGCTGCGGCCCCTCCGGCTGCTGTCGAAGCCAGCGCTGTGCACCCAGCAGGCGCAGCACGGCCGCCACGTCCTGGCTGCGTGCGACGTAATCCTGGTAGGCCGGGCCGGAGATGTCACTCAGCGTGCAGCCCACGATGTTGGCCAGGCAGCGCATATCCCAATCCGAGCCCGCAACCACCTCGACCGGCCGGTCGGCCTGCAGCGCAGCATCCGAGCCTGGACCACAGGCCCAGCCGAAGTTGGCGGCGAAGCGGCCCAGGGTGTGCTCGCGATCCATCACCAGCACGGTGCCGGTCTGCTGCAGCGATGCATCGATGGCGGCCCGGGTCATCGCGAACTCGCCCTGCATCGGCCGGCACAGGCTCTGCTCGGCGGCTTCCATCGGCTGCAACGCGCTTTCGCAGGCCGCCGGCAACATCTGGTCCGGCGGCAGTTCCGCCAGCATCTCCGCCAGCAGGTGCACGTTGGCGCGCACCATCGCGGCGCCGATCATGCTGTCGATGAGGGTATTGCCACCGCGCATCAGGCGCCGGCCCAGCTGCACCGAACGACAGCTGCCGGCCAGCGCCGCAGGAACATCGCCCTGCACGAAGGCCAGCGCATGCACGCCGCTGCCATCCATCAGCATCTGGTAGCGCGGCATCGGGAACAGTCCGGTGGCGCCGTCGGCCTGGAACGGGCTGTCGAAGCGCTCTGCATCGGCCAGCGCGTCCAGACGTTCATGCAGGCCCTCATGCCCGGCATGGGCGGCACGGAACTGCGCGGTATCGGCGCGCACCTTGGCCAGGCAGCTCTCGCCGGTGGACCGGCAATAGCCCTGGGTGTCGCCCTTCACTGCCGGCTGCGTGGCCGCCAGCGCGGAATCGATGACATCCGGCGTGGAGCGCGCCTGCCAGCGCCTGGCATCCTCGGCCAGCGCAGCCTCGCGCTGGGCAGGCCCCAGGCCGTCGAAGGGCAGCGTCCACAGCAGCGCGAACCCGTTCCTGCCCGGCACCTGCCGGACGTCTTCCAGCAGGCGTACCTGCTCTCGCTGGGCGGCCGCCAGCGGCCAGAATCGCGACATCGCCCACAGCAGCACCGCCAGCACCAGCAGCCCCAAAAGGGCCCAGCCCACTCCGCGCAGAACCCTCAACACAACATCCCTTCCCTGTCCGGCTCCCGCCCCTGGGTTCCAGCGTAATCCAGCGCCGCCGGCCGCTACAATGCGCACATGTCGCTCGAAGCCCCCGCCCTGGTCCCCCGTCCTTCAATGCAACGCCTGTTCCTGACCGGCCTGCTGACCCTGCTGCCGATCTGGCTGACCTGGGTCGTGGTGAAGTTTGTCTTCGTGTTGCTGTCGGGTATTTCCAGCCCGCTGGTGGTGCCGCTGTCCGAGCAGATCGCGACCAGCTTCCCGCACTACCTGGGCTGGGTCCATGCCGAGTGGATCCAGGACACCATCGCCCTGCTGGCCACTCTGCTGGTCATCCTGGCGGTCGGCGTGGCCAGTCGACGCGTGGTCGGCCAGCGCCTGCTGCGCTGGGTCGGCGCGATCATCAAGCGCATCCCGCTGGCCAGCATCATCTACGACAGCGCCAAGAAGCTGCTGGACATGCTGCAGACCGAACCGGGCAGCACCCAGCGCGTGGTCCTCATCGATTTCCCGCACCGTGACATGAAGTCGGTCGGCCTGGTCACCCGGGTCATCAAGGAACAGGGCACCGACCGCGAACTGGCGGCGGTGTACGTGCCGACCACGCCCAACCCGACCTCGGGCTATCTGGAAATCGTGCCGGTGGAACTGCTCACCCCGACCGACTGGACCGTGGACCAGGCGATGAGCTTCATCATTTCAGGCGGTGCGGTGGCCCCGGCCAGCGTGCCGTTCACCCGCGCCGGCGAACGCCCCGAGTGAGCACCACGCCCAGCGACGCGCCCTACGCGCGCCCCCTGCAGGACCGTGCGGTCCTGCTGTTCATCATCCTGGCCACGTTCTTCTGCGGCAACGCAGTGCTGGCCGAGCTGATCGGGGTCAAGATCTTCGCGCTGGAAGACACGCTGGGCATCGATGCGCTGAACTGGAACCTGTTCGGCCAGACCGGCTCGTTGAGCTTCACCGCCGGCACGCTGCTGTGGCCGGTGGTGTTCATCATGACCGACACCATCAACGAGTTCTTCGGCAAGCGCGGCGTGCGCTTCATCTCGTGGCTGGCGGTGGTGTTGATCGCCTACGGTTTCCTGTTCGCGTTCGCGGCGATCTCGCTGGCCCCGGCCAGCTGGTGGGTCACCTCGATGGATGCGCACGGCGTGCCGGACTACCAGGCGGCGTTCGCTGCGGTGTTCGGCCAGGGCATGTGGACCATCGCCGGTTCGCTGGTGGCCTTCCTGGTCGGCCAGCTGATCGACGTGGCGGTGTTCCATCGCATCCGCCAGGCCACCGGCGAGCGCCATGTCTGGCTGCGCGCCACGGGCTCGACCGCCGTCTCCCAGCTGGTGGACAGCTTCGTGGTTATCTGGATCGCCTTCGTGCTGGGCCCGCAGAAGTGGCCGACCTCGCTGTTCCTGGCCGTCAGCAGCGTCAACTACATCTACAAGATGGGCTTTGCGATCGCCCTGATTCCGTTGCTGTACCTGATGCGACGCGCGATCACCCGCTATCTGGGCGAACAACGCGCCGCGCAGCTGCGCGCTGCCGCTGCGGCTGACTGAAGCCCCAGCGACGGCAAGCTGACTGCGCCTTCACGCTGGCCGTACGCGCGCGGATCGTGCAAGCTCCACGGTCTGTGTTCCACGGAAGCTCCTGATGCCGTATCCCACCCGCGCCCTGGCCGCCGCCATCGCCGCGTTGTTCCTGTTCAGTGCCGTGCCGTCGGCAGAGGCAGCGAAGAAGAAGGCCAGCCGCCCCGCCGCCGCGCAGACCCGGCAGGCCGCCAAGCCGAAGGCCAAGCCCGCACGCGCCACCCCGGCCCGCGGCAGCAGCACGCGCCGCGCCGCAGCGCGCCCGGTCGCACCGGCCCGCGCCGTGCCCAAGCAGGTGCAGCTGGAGCGCCTGTACGACGAATACTGGGAAGCCTCGATGCGGTTGAACCCGCTGCAGGCCACGTTCCAGGGCGACGCCCGCTACAACGACCAGCTGCCCAACATACTCTCCGCCGCATGGCGGCAGCAGTCGCACGATTTCACCACCGAATGGCTGGGCAAGGTCGAGAAGGTCGGCAGTGACGGCCTGCAGGGCCAGGACCTGCTCAGCTACGAGATCTTCGTGCGCGATGCGCGCGCCTCGCTGGCCGCAGAGCGCTACCCAAGCTGGATGATGCCGATCAGCCAGTACTACAACATCGGCAGCATCATGGCGATCCTCGGCGCCGGTGCCGGCGCGCAGCCGTTCAACACGGTCAAGGATTACGACACCTGGTCGCGCCGCTCGCTGGGCATCCCCGACCTGTTCAACCAGGCCATCGACAACATGCGCCAGGGCATGAAAGCCGGCGTGGTGCAGCCGCGCGACCTGATGGAAAAGGTGCTGCCGCAGCTGGACGCGGTGATCACCCCGACCGCCGAGGAAAGCATCTTCTGGTCGCCGATCAGGACCATGCCGGGCGATATCCCCGCCGAGGAAAAAGCGCGCATCAGCGCCGAATACAAGCGCATGATCGAGCTGCGCATCCTGCCGTCCTACCGCGCACTGCGCGGCTTCATCGCCACCGAATACCTGCCGGCCACCCGCAGCAGCAGCGGCCTGGGCGCCCTGCCCGATGGCCAGGGCTGGTACGCCGACCTGATCGTGCAGACCACCGCCAGCGACCAGACCGCCGCCCAGCTGCATGCCATGGGCGAGCAGCGCGTGCAGGAACTGGGCGCGCAGATCGCCACAGTGATGAAGAACAACAAACTGCGCGGTTCTCAGGCCAAGCTGCTGAAGAGCATGCGCAGCGACCGCCAGTTCCAGTACGGCGATGCCAACGCACTGATCAACCGCTACCGCCAGCTGCAGCAGCAGGTGGATGCGCGCCTGCCGCAGATCCTGGACACCCTGCCGAAGGATCGCCTGGAAGTGCGTGCGGTCGAGCCGGAGCGCGCGATGACCGCTGCCGCAGCGGCCTACCAGCCGGGCCAGCCGGGGCAACCCGGCGTGCTCTACATCAACACCCGCGACCTGCCCAGCCGCAAGCGCTGGAGCGTGCCGGTGCAGTACCTGCATGAAGCCATCCCCGGCCACCACGTGCAGCTGGGCCTGCAGCAGGAACTGGCCAAGCTGCCGCGCTTCCGCCGCCTCGGTGGCGACCTCGCCTACGTCGAAGGCTGGGGCCTGTATGCCGAAACGCTGGGCGACGACCTGGGCGTCTACAGCGATCCCTACGACCGCATCGGTTATCTGTATTCGCGCCTGCTGCGCGCGGCCCGCGTCGTTGCCGATACCGGCGTGCATGCGCAGGGCTGGAGCAAGCAGCAGGCGGTGAACTACCTGCAGAAGACCGTGGACATGAGTGAGGACGACGCCAGCGCGGAAGTGGAACGGATCATGGCCCAGCCGGGCCAGGCACTGTCGAACGTGGCGGGCCTGAGCCGCATCCTCGCCCTGCGTGACAAAGCCAAGGCCCGCCAGGGCGCGGCCTTCGACCTGCGCCGCTTCCATGCCGAAGTGCTGAAGGATGGCTCGATGCCGCTGGACGTGCTGGAGCGCAAAGTGGACCGCTGGCTCGAACAGCCCGCCGCAGCGGCACCGGCCACGCCATGACCGGCGCAGCGACCGGCGGCCTGCTGGGCATCCACCATGCCGCCGTGATCTGCAGCGATTACGCACGTTCGAAGGATTTCTACGTGCGCATCCTCGGCCTGCGCGTGCTGGCCGAGAACCACCGTGCCGCGCGCGACTCGTGGAAGCTCGACCTGGCCCTGCCCGACGGTGGCCAGCTGGAGCTGTTCTCCTTCCCCGCCCCACCGCCACGCCCGAGCCGCCCAGAGGCCCAGGGCCTGCGCCACCTGGCCTTCCGGGTGGCCGCGCTGGAACCGATCATCCAGCGCCTGGCCGACCACGGCGTCGCCTGCGAACCGATGCGCGTGGACGAATACACCGGCGCCCGCTTCACCTTCTTCGCCGACCCCGACGACCTGCCGCTGGAGCTGTACGAAGCCGGTTGATCCGGCCCCGTGCCGACCAACGGTCGGCACCGACCATGAGCAGCGTGAACCTGTCAGAGGTGGGGCGGTGTGGGCTTGCAGGACCGCAGGCGCCATGGATGGCGCCTACGAGCCCCCATGGACGGGTTTACGGCGTGTCCTGCAGGCCCACACCGCCCCGCCATCCCACGGAAAGCCCGCTGTTGCTGTTGCTTCTGCAGGTGCAGGGCTGCAAGCCCTGCAAAGCCCCCCCCTTCCCCATACCCCGCCGAATGGGTATACAGTCGCCCTGTACCGGCGACGTGCCGGAATGAACCCTGGGAGGGGACCATGCGCAAGACCTTCAAGACCCTGTTGCTGGCACTGCCGCTGTGCCTGGCCGCCCTGTCGGCCCAGGCCGCCGACGGCGCCGCCGGCCGCTGGAAGACCATCGACGACAAGACCGGCAAGGTGAAATCGATCGTCGAGATCAGCCAGGCCGCCAACGGCGCGCTGACCGGCAAGGTGGTCGAGATCCTGCACTCGGACAAGGGTCCCAACCCGATCTGCGACGGCTGCGAAGGCGCCAACAAGAACAAGCCGGTGAAGGGCATGACCATCCTGTGGAACCTGTCGCAGGACAAGGGCAGCCACAGCAAGTGGTCCGGCGGCACCATCCTCGACCCGGCCAACGGCAAGACCTACAAGTCCAAGCTGGAACTGCAGCCGGGCGGCGGCAAGCTGGACGTGTCCGGCTGCATCGCCTTCATCTGCCGCACCCAGACCTGGGTCCGCGAGTAAGGCCTCCGGCCCGCGCAGCCCCCCCGTGACCCGGCCCCGGCCGGGTCACCTTGTTGCAGGCATGCGATAATCTGCGGTTCCCCTCGGCTGCACCCCGCGACCATGACCCGTACCGCGCTCGTCACCACCGCCCTGCCCTACGCCAACGGCCCCCTGCACCTGGGCCACCTGGTCGGCTACATCCAGGCTGACATCTGGGTGCGCGCGCGGCGAATGAGCGGCGGCAAGGCCTGGTTCGTCTGCGCCGACGACACCCACGGCACGCCGATCATGCTGGCCGCGGAAAAGGCCGGGGTCACCCCGGAAGCCTTCATCGCCAACATCCAGGCCGGCCATGAGCGCGACTTCTCCGCTTTCGGCGTGGCCTTCGACCACTACGACTCGACCAACTCGGCGGCCAACAAGGCGCTGACCGAGCAGTTCTACCTGAAGCTGGAAGCGGCCGGCCACATCAGCCGTCGCTCGGTGGCGCAGTTCTACGACCCGGCCAAGGGCATGTTCCTGCCCGACCGTTACATCAAGGGCATCTGCCCGAACTGCGGCAGCGCCGACCAGTACGGCGACAACTGCGAAGTCTGCGGCGCCACCTACAACCCGACCGACCTGAAGGACCCGAAGTCGGTGATCTCCGGCGCCACGCCGGAAATCCGCGATTCGGAACACTTCTTCTTCGAGGTCGGCCGTTTCGAAGGCTTCCTGCGCAACTGGCTGGCCGGCGACGTCGCCCTGCCCGGAGTGAAGGCCAAGCTGATGGAATGGCTGGACGCTGACGGTGGCCTGCGCGCGTGGGACATCTCGCGCGATGCGCCGTACTTCGGTTTCGAGATCCCCGGCCAGCCGGGCAAGTACTTCTACGTCTGGCTGGACGCGCCTATCGGCTACCTGTCCAGCTTCCAGACCCTGTGCGGCAAGCTCGGCGAAGACTTCGAATCGCACCTGCGCCAAGGCACCAACACCGAACTGCACCACTTCATCGGCAAGGACATCGTCAACTTCCACGGCCTGTTCTGGCCGGCGGTGCTGAACGGTACCGGCCACCGCGCGCCCACCCGCCTGCACGTCAACGGCTACCTGATGGTCGACGGCGCGAAGATGAGCAAGTCGCGTGGCACCTTCGTGATGGCGCGCACCTTCCTCGATGCCGGCCTGGAACCCGAAGCCCTGCGTTACTACTACGCGGCCAAGACCAGCGGCGGCGTCGACGACCTCGACCTGAACCTGGGCGACTTCGTGGCGCGCGTGAACGCCGATCTGGTCGGCAAGTTCGTCAACCTGGCCAGCCGCTGCGCGGGCTTCATCAGCAAGCGCTTCGATGGCCTGCTGGCCGCGCAGCTGCCCGATGCGGCGCAGTACCAGCGCTTCGTCGATGGCCTGGCGCCGATCCGTGAAGCCTACGAACGCAACGACCCGGCCGCCGCCATCCGCCTGACCATGACCCTGGCCGACGAAGCCAACCGCTACATCGACGAGGTCAAGCCGTGGGTCATCGCCAAGCAGGAAGGCGCCGACGCGCAGCTGCAGGCGGTGTGCAGCCAGGGCCTGAACCAGTTCCGCGTGCTGGTCACCGCCCTGAAGCCGGTGCTGCCGGCCACCGCCGCGCAGGCCGAGGCCTTCCTGGCCGCGCCGGTGAACGACTGGACCGCGCTGGCACAGCCGCTGCTGGGCCACCGCATTGCTGAGTACACCCCGCTGTTTACCCGTATCGACCCGAAGAAGATTGACGCCATGATCGACGCCTCCAAGGACACCCTGCAGCCGGCCGCCGCTGCCGCCCCCGCCGCCAGGACCGAAGCCGTGAAGCCGGCTGCCCCGGCCAAGGACGAAGCGAAGAGCGCCGACGCACCGGCCTACATCGGCATCGATGATTTCGCCAAGCTCGACCTGCGCATCGGCAAGGTGCTGGTGTGCGAGTTCGTGGAAGGCTCGGACAAGCTGCTGCGCTTCGAACTGGATGCGGGCGACCTGGGCAAGCGCCAGATCTTCTCCGGCATCCGTGGCAGCTACGGCGAACCGGAAGCGCTGGTCGGCCGCAGCGTAGTGTTCATCGCCAATCTGGCCCCGCGCAAGATGCGCTTCGGCCTGAGCGAAGGCATGATCCTGTCGGCCGGTTTCGACGGTGGCGCGCTGGCGCTGCTGGACGCCGACAGCGGCGCACAGCCGGGCATGCCGGTCCGCTGATGCCCTGCGGGCGCGGCCCTCGCCGCGCCCCGCCACGCAGACCGCCACGGAAGGCACCGCCATGGGAGAGAGCAGGATGGAACTGGCGCTGTTCGATTTCGACCACACCGTCACCACCTGCGATACCTATGGCCGCTTCCTGCGCCGCGTGGCCACGCCCGAGCAGCTGGCGCGCGCGTGGTGGATGGTCGGCCCCTGGCTGCTGGCCTATCGCCTGCGCATCATCTCCGCCGCGCGCATCCGCGCCCGCGTCACCCGCCTCACCTTCAGCGAACGCCATGCCGATGACATCGCCACGCTGGCGGCAGGTTTCGCCCGCGAGGTGCTGCCCGACGTGATGCGTCCGGAAATGCTGGAGCAGATCCGCTGGCACAAGGAACAGCAGCACACCGTGGTGATCGTGTCCGGTTCGCTGGACCTGTACCTGCGGCCGTGGTGCGAACAGCTGGGCCTGCAGCTGATCTGCAACCGGCTGGAAAGCCAGGATGGACGCCTGACCGGGCGCTACGCGGGCGGCGACTGCGCCCCGCGCAAGGTCGAGCACATCCGCCGCCAGTTCGACCTGTCGCGCTACCTGCGCATCCACGCCTACGGCGACAGCTACGAAGACCGGCCGATGCTGGCCCTCGCCCACGAGCGCTGGTACCGCGGCAGACCCCTGAAGTGATTTTGACGCGCAGACTTCGCCACGCATGAGCCTGATTCCGCCCCTGACCGAACGCCTCGACCGCCTGCTGCCGCAGACCCAATGCGGGCAATGCGGCTACGACGGCTGCCGCCCGTATGCGCAGGCGATGGCGCGCGGCGAAGCGGGCGTGGACCGCTGCCCGCCCGGCGGCGATGCCGGTGCACGCGCACTGGCGCAGGTGCTGGGCGTGCCCGCCGTGCCTTTCGACCGCACGCGCGGCGAGCACAAGGCGCCGCAGGTCGCGCTGATCGTCGAAGCCGACTGCATCGGCTGCACCAAGTGCATCCAGGCCTGCCCGGTGGACGCCATCGTCGGCGGCGCCAAGTACATGCACACGGTGATTGCCGACCTGTGCACCGGTTGCCAGCTGTGCATCCCGCCATGCCCGGTGGACTGCATCGACCTGGTGCAACTGTAGCGGGGGTCGGATCCCTTTCCAGCGGAAAGGGCTCTGACCCCACTTCACCCGACATTCGTCGCAATCACCGCGTCCTGCGCGCCCCGCGCCCTCACGGAACAGGACGCACATCGCAGATTGCCCCGCTGCTCGCGGCACATGCGCCAGCCCACTGCGGCCTCTTTCAACCGCATGCCAGACTTCCGCAAACGTCCTGTGACGGGCCACCCCAAGCGGCTGGCCGGTTTTCAAGCCACGTTCCGCCCGCCACCGTGCCGTGGAGGCTACCGATTGACCTGAACGGAGCTGTGCCATGACCCCTTCGGACGTTACCGACGACTGCACCCGCGACATCACCGATGCAGCGGACGACATCGAGCGCCATCCCGACAGGATGATGGCCCTGTTGCGGAAGATCAGCGCGGCTGCCGCCGTCGATGGATTCCCCTGGCCGGAAGGCTACCTGCTGCCCGGCGGCCATCTCGGCCTGACCGACGCCGACCGCACCCTGGTCGGCCTGCGCGTGGTGCAGGAGCTCGTGCTTGCCGCCGAACGCACCCGCCAGGACGGCGAGGCCGACGAATACGTCGGCGACCGCATCATGGAAGGCCTGATGCAGGCCGGCATCGCCCTCTCCGCGCACGCCGCGACGAAAATCCGCCCGCACTGAACCAGCACGGGGTCAGAGCCCCCTCCTTCGGAGAGGGATCCGACCCCGCTCAGCATTTGGCGCCATGGACGGCGCCATCGAGCCCCCATGGATGGGTTTGCGGCGTGTCCTGCAGCTCCACACCGCCCCACCCCATGCGAAGGAGCTCAGAGCCGATCAACCTGCTCTGGCTGTGGCAGGCAAATCCAGAATTACGGCACTGCCGCCGTGATCACGATCTCGACCTTCCACTCGGCATGCGCCAGCTTCGCTTCGAACGTTGCACGCGCCGGGGTCGCACCTTCGACCACCCACTCATCCCATGCCTTGTTCATGCCGTCGAAATCGGCGATGTCGGCCAGGAACACTTCCGCGCGCAGCACGTGCTGGCGATCACTGGCCACCAGCGCCAGCAGCTTGTCGATCTCCGCCAGCACCTGCCGGGTCTGCCCGGTGATGTCCTGGCTGGTGTCTTCCGGAATCTGGCCGGAAAGGTAGGCGACCTTGTTGTGCACGGTCATCTCGGACATGCGCGGTCCGACGTCGTAACGCTCCATCATGGGCGTGGCTCCTGCGGGGTGGACTGAACCCCATTCTCACCCAGCCGGGCGGTGAAATGTGGCCTCCCGGACGCACATTCGTTGCCGCCAATCGCCGCACACTGCCGGTGCTGGTCAAACGCCACCGACAGGCGCACGATGCGCCACGTTCACGTTGACACCCCTCTTCCCCCTGCTGTCGCATTCTTGCGCCGATGACCCCAGCCAACGACCCCACCACCGCTTCGCACACCCCGGCATGGAAGCGGGTCCTGACCATCATCGTCCCGCTGCTGATCCTGTCGCTGGCCCTGCACGGGCTGGCCAACGAGTTCGACGAGCACGGCTACCGTGCCATCCGCGAAGCCTTCCACAAGCTGACCGGCACGCAGATCGCGCTGACCGTGCTGCTGGGCCTGGCCAGCTACGGCTGCCTGATCGGCTTCGATGCCATCGGTCTGCGCCGCAGCGGTATCCGCGTGCATCCGGCGCGCGTGGGCATCACCGCTTTCCTCGCCCACACCCTGGGGCAGACGGTGGGCTTTGCCGCACTGACCGGCGGCGCGGTGCGCCTGCGTGGCTACCGCAGCGCTGGCCTGGACCTGGCGCAGATCGGTCAGGTGGTGCTGATGAGCACGCTGGGCTTCGTGTTCGGTGCCTGGCTGCTGATCGGCGTGGCACTGTGCATGGAGCCGGCCGCCGCCGCGCTGGCCCTGCCGCTGGACCCGGCGGCGGTGCGCGTGGTCGGCATCCTCGCCCTGCTTGCCTACGCCGCCACCGTGCTGCTGGTCGGCCGTAACGGCCGCCAGTTCAGCATCTTCGGCCATGGCCTGTGGCTGCCGGATCGCCGCACGGTGCTCGGCGTCACCGTGCTCAGCGTGATCGAACTGGTGCTGGCCAGCGCCGCGTTCTACGTGCTGCTGCCGGACTCGACGCCCACCGGCCTGCCTGGCTTCGTCGGCCTGTACCTGGTGGCGGTGCTGGCCGGCCTGGTATCCACGGTCCCGGCCGGTCTGGGCGTGTTCGAGTGGAGCCTGCTGAAACTCCTGCCGCAGGTCGCCCCGGCCGCGGTGCTGGCGGCCGCGCTGATCTATCGCGTCACCTACTACGTGCTGCCGCTGCTGCTGGCCACCCTGCTCGCCCTCGCCCCGGCCCTGCGCCAGCCGCTGCAGGCCAGCGCCGGTGCCACCCGTGCCGGCTGGCATGCGCTGCGCCCGTGGCTGCCGCAGATCATCGCCCTGGCCGCCTTCAGCATCGGCGCCGCGTTGGTCATCGATGGCACGCTACCGACGCCACGCCGCCATCTGCTCAACGCCTCGCTGCCGATCCTGGAAACCTCGCACCTGATCGGCAGCCTCGGTGGCGTCGCCCTGCTGCTGATCGGCCAGGGCCTGGCCCGGCGCAGCCATGCGGCGTGGATGCTGGCGATGGCGGTGTGCGTGATCACCCCGCTGCCGCTGTGGCTGCGCGGCGGCCAGCCGCTCATCGCCGTGTCCGCGCTGCTGGTGGCGATGGCGCTGTGGGCCGCGCGCCGTGAGTTCTACCGCCAGGGCGCGCTGCTGGATGAAGCGTGGTCGTGGCCATGGCTGCGCAACCTGGGTCTGGTGCTGGTCGCGGTCACCTGGCTGCTGTTCTTCACCTACAGCCACGTCGAATACCAGAACGAGCTGTGGTGGCAGTTCGCGGTATCGGGCAATGCGCCGCGTGCGCTGCGCGCGTTGCTGGTGGTGGCCATCGCGCTGGTGATGTTCGGCCTGGCACGCCTGCTGCACAGCACGCGCACGCCGCTGCCGGCCGCCGACGATGCCACCCTGCAGGCGCTGGCGCCGGTGCTGGCGGGCGCCACTGACACCCAGGCCTGCCTGGTGCTGACCGCCGACAAGGCGGTGCTGCGCGACGAGGCGAAACAGGGCTTCGTGATGATGCAGCGCTATGGCGGCTCGCTGATCGCGATGGGCGATCCGGTCGGCCCGCCCGACGTCGCCCGTGCGCTGATCTGGCGCTTCCGCGAGGAAGCCGACCGCCTCGGCCTGCGCCCGGTGTTCTACCAGGTGGGCGAGGCCTACTGGCAGACCTATCTGGATCTCGGCCTGGGCCTGGTCAAACTGGGCGAGGAAGCAATGGTGCCGCTGCACGATTTCGGCCTGGAAGGGCGTGAGCGTGCGGACCTGCGCCAGGCGTGGAACCGCGGCAAGCGCAGCGGCCTGTCGTTCCGCGTGGCACCGGTGGAAGAAATTCCCGAGCTGCTGCCGCGCCTGCACGCCATTTCCAACGCTTGGCTGGACGACAAGGCCGGTGACGAAAAGGGCTTCTCGCTGGGCAGCTTCGACCCGCAGTACCTGGTGCGCTTCCCGGTGGCGCTGGTCGAGGCCGAGGGTGAGATCGTGGCCTTCGCCAATCTCTGGCAGGCGCCGGCCGGTGCCGAGCTGTCGGTGGACCTGATGCGCCACGTCAACGAAGCTCCGAAGGGCACGATGGATTTCCTGTTCATCGAGCTGTTCCTGTGGGGCCGCGCGCAGGGCTATGCGCGTTTCTCGCTGGGCATGGCGCCGCTGTCCGGGTTGGCCCAGCACCGCCTGGCGGGCCGCTGGAACCGCTTGGTCGGGTTGCTGGCGCGGCATGGCGAACGTTTCTATGGCTTCAGTGGCCTGCGCCGGTTCAAGTCGAAGTTCGCCCCGCAGTGGCGCCCGCGCTACCTCGCCGCACCCGGCGGCATTCACCTGCCGGCGGCGCTGCTGGATGCCACGCGGTTGATTTCGTTGGACCCGCGCCGCGGGTGATCAAGGTGTTTTGCCGGGCATGGCCCGGCGCGTCGCCCCGGTGGGTGCGGCCTACGCGCCGCCCTTGAGGATCACCTCCGCCAGGCGGTCGTAATCACCATTGAAGTGATGGTCGCCCGGCAGCTTCACCTTCTGCACCGCCTCGCCGGCCGGCAGATCCGGGCACAGCGCATCCTCATCCTTTTCGCCGTACACGCACAGCGTCTTGCCCGCCGGCAGCCTGGCCACTTCCGGCGCGATCGGCAGGCCATCGCCACCGCCGCCCAGCCAGTTGCTGACGTGGAATTCGAAATCGGCCTTGCGCCCCACCGACAGCAGGGCGATGCGCTCGACACTCTCGCGGGTGCCTGCATCAAGCTGGTTGATGGTGGCCGGCAGCACGTCGGCGCCCTGCGAGAACCCGACCAGCACCACCTTGTCGCGGTGCCACTGCTGCCGGTAGTGGGCGATGATCTTCTGCAGGTCGGCGGCAAAGCCCTTGGGCGTGCGCTCGCTCCAGAAATACCGCAGTGAATCGATGCCGACCACGGCCACGCCATGCTCGCTCAGCGAGGCGGCAACGTTCTTGTCCAGGCCGGCCCAACCGCCGTCGCCCGACACGAAGATGGCCAGGGTGTCGCCGTTGCCGGTGGCCGGCACTTCCACCACCGGCAATCCCTTCAACGCATCCGGCGGCGGTGCCAGGCTCACGCCGGCCTGCGCGCCCACCACCCGTGCCGCAGCCACCAGGCCGGGCGAGGCATCGCCGCGCGCGGTGCGCTTGAACTCACGCGCCATCGCCACCTGCTGCACGAACGGGCTGCCCTGGCCGGCCTGGCAGGCGTTGCCGCCGGCCGCGCTCAGCCACGGGAAATTCAGTTCGGCCGGCTGCAGCCGGTTGTGCTTCACGCCATCGCCGCAGACCATGCGCTCGTGGCTGTGGCCAGGGCAGAAGCCGGTGGTCAGCAGGCCGGCAAAGACCTGGGTATCGGCCTGCGCGGCCAGCGTGTAGGCCATCTCCGCACCCTCGCCATCACCGCCAACCAACGGCAGGTGATAACCCGGCAGGTGCAGCGAGGCCTGCAGCCAGCGCGAGAAATTCTCGACGTCGCCGGCACCGAACGAACAGGTCGGATTGCCTTCGCGCTTCAGCACGCCACGCAGGTGATTGATGTCCACGGCGGCGACGAGAGCGCCATCGGCACGCAGGGCCTCGATCGGCAGGCGGCTGGTATCGCCACCGGCGGTCGGCTCATGGAACCAGATCACCACCCGCTGCGGGGTTCCCGCCGGCATGTGCACCGGTATCTGGTCGAAGCGCCCGTGGCTGAACTGCTGCACGTTCGCCGCCGCCATGGCCGGCAACGCCGCCAGCGCCAGCACCACACCCATTGCCCTGCCCAGCCCTGCACGCTTCATATCGCATCCCCGGTGGAATGCGCACACGATACGCCGCCACCGCGTGCACGGCACGTACCCGTGCGGGCCGTTTGAGGTCTAGTTGGAAGCGCTGCGACGACCCCGCCGGTACATCGCCACGGCCAGCCACAGCAGCCAGCCGACGATCACCACGATCACCGTTTTCTGGCCCAGCCCACGCGGCGGACCTGCCCGCCACAGCACGTGCAGCCACAACAGGGCGAAGGCCAGCCACGCCCAGCCCCACAGCAGGGCCGCACTGCGCTGCCAGCCCGGCTCGCGGCGCAGGTACCACGCCTGCAGCAGCATGCCGACGCTGGCGCACAGGAAGGCAGTGTTCGCAGCCACGCCATGTACCAGCGGCGCCAGCAGTGGCGTCGCCTCGGGCAGCCAGCTGTCGCCGATGGACACTGTGGCCAGGCCGAGCGCGGCCACGGTGAACAGCAGCGGCGCGGCGGCACTGCGGCGTGGCCCCGTGCTGTGCCGGTACAGCGCGATGCCGAGCACGGCGATGGCCAGCGCCAGCAGGCAGTAGGCACTGCGCAGGGCCAGCCCTGAGGGGCCGTGCAGGTAGATGCTCAGGGTGGTCTGCACCCAGTCCAGGTCACTGCGCGCGAACTGGGTCCACAGCGCCGTGGCGATGAACAGCAGCAACGCGACCATGGCCAGCAATGCCGCCGGCCGCGCGCGCGTCATGGCGCCTCCTGCGGATGCCGCGCCTTCCATTCGGCCAGCGCCTTGCGGTAGCGCTGCAGCTCGTCGGAATACAGGTCGAGCACGCACAGCGGGCAGCCACTGCCGCAGCACTCGTTGGGGCCGGGCTCTTCCGGCGGTAGCGGACGCGGATCGGGATCAGGCACAGGCACGGGGTCGGTCACGGGCAGGCACGGCGTTGCAGACAGGCGCCCAGTGTAACGATCCCGCTCAGGCGTCCAGCTGCCGCTGCAGGTTGGCGCGCGCCGCCGCATCCAGGCGCTGGTGGAAGAAGTCGCTGAGGAAGATGCGTGGCGCGCGCAGCAGGCCCTGCAGGAAGCGGCGGCGGCCGGCACGGTAGAGAAAGCCCGGCACCACGCCCTGGTACTCCTCGGCCACGCCGCGGTCGTAGGCGGCGAACACCGCTTCGGGGGCCGCCAGGATGGCCATGTCGCAATCCAGGAACAGGGCCGCCTCGGCATCCACGTCGTCCGGTCCCAGTTCGCCATGGCGCGCGGTCAGCAGGATCAGCTGTTCCACCCGCGCGGCATCGATGCCCGAGAGCTCCGGCGCATGCGCGATGGCCCTGCGCGCCAGCTCGGCCGAGCGCGCTTCGTTGTCCTTGCGCCCTGCCTGGTAGATGGCGTCGTGGTACAGCACCGCCAGATACACCTCGGCGGGCTGCTGCCAGCCCGGCCCGGCCGCGACGTCCTGGCAGTGCTGCAGCACCGCGCGCACGTGGCCGAAGTGGTGGTAGGCGCGCGGCGGCGTGGCGTAGGCATCCTGAAGCGTCTGCCACTGCGCCGGTGCAAGCGGGATCGGGGCGAAGTCCATGCAGGGGATCATCCCGCCCGCAGGCGCCGCGGGCAAGCTGGACAATTTTTCACCAGCCGCTCACATCGCCCGCCGGGCAAGGCTGGCAAGGGGTTGTCCACAGCTTTGTCGCGGGCTGGTCCACACCGCATGTGGATGAACGCGGAGGACCGATAAATGGTTGATGCCGGCCCACCCGCGCGGGTCTACACTGCCGGCAGGCGGGCCTACCCGCCGCCGCAGGAAACTGCCATGCGCCGTCTTGCCGCTTGTTGCCTTGCGTCTTTGCTCGCTGCCACGGGCGTGTCAGCCGCCCTGGCCCAGGATCCTCCACCACCCGAACCCCTGATGGCGCCGGCCGCACCGGTTGCGGTGGCCAGCGTGCCGACACCGGAACAGGTGCTGGCCATTCCCGCACCGCTGCGGCAGATGCTGCAGACGCGGGTGATCGCCCGCCACAGCTCGCGCGAGCAGCGCCTGCAGGCGCTGGCCGAAATGATCTTCGGTGCACAGGCGCTGGACATGCAGTACGACCCGACGGCGACCTACACGCTCACCGAAATCTGGCAGAAGCGCCAGGCCAACTGCCTGGCGTTCACCCTGCTGTTCGCCACCCTGGCGCGCGAAGCCGGCATCCAGGCGCGCGTGCAGGAGGTGGATCGCGTGGTGTCCTGGTACCAGGACCAGGAACAGGGCGTGGTCTACAGCGTGGGCCACGTCAACGTGGGGATCATGGTCGACGGGCGCGGCGGGACTGTCGACCTCGACCGCAACATCCTCTACGACCGCCGCGGCCCGCACCCGATCTCGCTGGACCGCGCACTGGCGCACTTCTACAACAACCGCGGCGCCGAGCGCATGACCGCGGGCGACAAGGTGGGCGCGCGCGCGTTCTTCACTGCGGCACTGGCGCGCGCGCCGGATTTTGCGCCGACCTGGAACAACCTCGGCGTCCTCGACAGCCGCGAAGGTGACTTCGCGGGCGCGCGCGCCGCACTGGAGAATGCGCTGCGCCTGGATGGCCGCGAGGATTCGGCGCTGATCAACGCCAGCGTGCTGTATCGCCGCCTGGGCCTGGTGACGCAGGCGCAGGCGCTGGAGCAGCGTTTGAAGGCGGCGCAGCGCGACGACCCGTTCGCGCAGTACATGGCCGGTGCTGCCGCCGAGCGCAACGGCGACCTGGCCACGGCGATCCGCTATTACCGGCGCGCGGTGCAGCTGTACGACAACGCGCACCAGTTCCATTTCGGGCTGGCGCGCGCGTATTTCCTCTCGGGCCAGTTGGCCCGTGCCGACCGCGAACTGACGCGGGCAAGGTCGCTGGGTGGCAGTGTCAACCAGCAGCGCTACCAGGCCAAGCTGGACGGCCTGTCGCGCCTGCGCACGCAGCAGGCGCGACGCTGAGCGCGGCTCAGGCCTTCTTGAGGAAGCAGGTCTTCAGCACCAGACCCTTGATCTTGTCCGAGTTGCCTTCGATGTGTTCGGCATCGTCCTCGACGAGGCGGATGTTGCGGATGACGGTGCCCTGCTTGAGCGGGATGGACGAGCCTTTGACCTTCAGGTCCTTGATGACGGTGACCGTGTCGCCGGCCTGCAGGGTGTTGCCGTTGCTGTCGCGCACGACGAGGGAGGCGCCGGCGCCCTCCTCGGCGGTCCACTCGAAACCGCAGTCGGCGCAGATCCACAGCGCGCCATCGGCATAGGTGTTTTCCAGGGTGCACTGCGGGCAAGCGGGAGCGGAAGACATCAGCAAGTACCTCAAAATGAATCAACAACCGCCATTGTAACCGCCGGGTCCGTGCTTCCATTTTTTCCCGCGTGTGGCGCCTCTGTTGATACTGGTTTGAGGCGAGGGGCCATGCGGGTCAGGACACGCCGTAAACCCATCCATGGGGGCTCGATGGCGTCTTGCTCGTGTGCGCTGTCCTGCGCACACGGCAAGACCGGGGTTGGGCGTCCCGCCCAACCCGCCCGAGGCATGCCTCGGGCCCATGGCGCCACCGGTCCTGCCCCGCATGGCCCCTCGCCTCTGGACAGATTCCCGCGGCGGCGGCCGGAAAATTCAAAAAGCCTGGGCTGCTGCTCTGCCGCTTGCTGACGCGACGCGGGGAACTGTCGTGGCGGCGTGGGGAGGGGCGGACGGGACCGTAGGCGCCACGGACGGCGCCTACGAGCTACATGGACGTATTTACCGCGTGTCCCGTCCGCCCCTCCCCGCGCCGCCCAAGCGATCCAGGGAGGCGCTGAACCCACCTGAACGAGAGGCGGGAACTTGCAGGAAGACCCGAACTGCAGCAGAGTGCGCGGCCCCCGCCCGCCCCCGGACCTCCCCATGCGCCTTGGCATCGACTTCGGTACCAGCAACTCCGCCGCCGCCATCGTCCGTGATGGACAGCTGCTGCCGATCCGCTTCGGCGAAGCGGAACAGTTCCGCACCAGCGTGTATTTCCCCGGCGTGGTGCCCGACCCGGACGACTTCCAGCTCGATGCCGGCCAGGAACACGAACTGCAGCAGATGATCGACAGCGCCGCGCGTGCCGCCCGGGCCGCCGGCCAGGAACGCACCCCGCAGGCGCTGCGCCGTGAAGCCCTGCGCGCCCTGCGCCGCGAATGGATGGAAGCCCGCGCCGGCAAGGAACGCAGCGCCAGCGACCTGCTGCAGAACGCCATCTACGGCGATGACGCCCTCGAAGCCTATTTCGAGGAACACGAAGGCAACCTGGTGCAGAGCCCGAAGTCGATGCTCGGCTACAACCTGCACCCGCGCGCGCGCCAGACCATCACCGGCATCGCCGCGCACATCCTCGAACACATCCGCCTGACCGCCAGCGCCCAGCTCGGCCAGCCGCTGCGCGCGGCCCTGCTCGGCCGCCCGGTGCAGTTCCGCAGCTCGATCGGCGCCGCCGGCAATGACCAGGCGCTGGACATCCTGCGCGAGGCCGCCACCCAGGCCGGCTTCGACCAGATCGATTTCCTCGAGGAGCCGGCCGCGGCGGCCATGCACTACCACGCCGAAAGCCGTGAGCGGCACCAGGCTGTCATCGTCGACATCGGCGGCGGTACCACCGACATCGCCCATGCCGAAGTCGGTGGCGATGCCGCCCCGCGCATCCACCGGGCCTGGGGTATCGCCCGCGGCGGTACCGATATCGATCTGTCACTGAGCCTGTCCAGCTACATGCCGCTGTTCGGCCGCGGCGTCACCCGCGTGCCCGCCCACCACTACGTGGAAGCGGCCACCGTGCAGGACATGACCCGCCAGCGCGATTTCCGCCAGCACAAGTACGACCATGTCGACGATCCGTGGGGTTCGCGCCTGCAGGCGCTGCAGGACGCCGGCAACACCGCGCGCCTGTACCGCGACGTCGAACGCGCCAAGATCGCCCTGAGCAGCAGCCCCAGCCACCGCAGCACGCTGGACTACATCGCCCGCGACCTGCATGCCGACAGCAGCACCGACGGCCTGGCCACGGCCGCCTCGGGCTACCTGACCCAGATCTGCGAGCTGCTGGCCCAGGTCCGCAGCGACATCGGCGGCGACCCGGATGCGGTGTTCCTGACCGGCGGCATGTCCCGCGCCGGCTACCTGCGGCAGGCCGCCGCCGAGGCCTTCCCGGGCGCCCGCATGGTCCACGGCGAGCCCTCGCTGGGCGTCGTCCAGGGCTTGGCGCTCGCGGCAGCCAGCCGGGATTAACAAAACGTTACGCGGAGTTTGCTACCCTCGGTAGGCTTGATAGGGCTCTACCTTCCGCCGGCTGCGCCGGTGTGTGTACCCGGGTAGGGCCCGGCCCGCCCAGCGGGCCTTGCGGCCATGCCTTCTGGCTCGTTCATGGTCCGCGTACTACCCGAGCCGCCATCGAGACCCGCTTTGGGCACCCGCCTGGCCCCCGTGGCCGCACAACCTGAAGAAACACCAGCACCCATCGACTGCCGCCGTTGTGACGCGGTCTGTTGCCGGTTGCCCGTGCTGCTGCAGGCCGGCGACGACGTGCCCCGCCAGTATACCTCGCGCGACAGGCACGGCCGTGCCGTGATGGCGCGCAATGACGAGGGCTGGTGCGCGGCGATCGATCCCTATCACCTGCGCTGCACGATCTATTCGCAGCGCCCGGCGATCTGCCGCCAGTTTTCGATGGGTGGCGACGACTGCCGCCGCGAGCGGCAGGATTACCTGCGCCAGGCCGATGCCTGGTCGCTTTCCTCCCCTTCCACCTGACAGGAGCAACCATGCCCCGCAAGGCAAAGACCCCCGCGAAGGCTACCAACAGCATCCGCAGCGAACGCAAGGGCGCGGCCGCCAGCACCACGGTCAGCAGCGATTCGATTGCGTCCGATCTGGCCGCGTTCCGCAAGAGCGGTGGCAAGATCGAAGTGCTTGGCACCACCTGGGCGCTGAAGAAAGCCAGCTGACCCACCCTGACCGCGGCGGCGTTGCCGCCGCGGCCTGCCGGGCCGCGCTCAGCGGTCCAGGCTGACCCGCACGCTGCCCGAATGCGACTGGATGCGGATGTCACCATCGCCGCCACCCAGCTTCGTGTCCAGGCTGCTGCCCGGCCCATAGCGCGGCCGCTCCACGGTGCCGGCATCACTGTTGATCGAGCCGGCGAAGCTGTTCACCGACAGCTGTGCCGAGACCTTGACCGGCAACCGCAGGTTGACCGACGCACTGACCGATTCCACGTTGATGCGGCCCCCCGGCGCCAGGCCGGAGGTGGACAGATCGATGGCGCCCGAGACCGTCTCCACCGCCAGGCGCTGGACGCGGCCGGCATCCACGCCGACCCGCCCGGACACCGTCTGCGCACCAATATCCCCAGACACGCCGCCGCCGGCCTCGATGCGGCCGCTGACCGTGTTCACATCCAGCCGCGGCGTCTGCAGCTTGGCGATGACATTGCCGCTGACCGTGTTGAGCTTGCTGTCGCCACTGCGTCCGGCCGCGGTCAGGCTGCCGCTGACCGTATCGGCCTGCAGGCGGCGCACGTCGATGCCACTGATGTCCTGGTCGGCACTGACCGTGCTCAGCAGCAGTTCCGACGCGCGCGGGACATTCAGCACCAGCGTCGCCGTGCCATTGGTGTGGCGGCGCGGATACTCCACTTCCCAGCGCACGCGGTTGGCGCTCTTTTCCTGGCGCAGCTGCAGGCCATCGCCGAGGCTGCCGGTCAGCTGCACCTCGTTGCGGTCCCAGCCGCGCACGGTGACCTTGCCGGCCACGTTGCTCAGCTCGATGCGGCCACCACTGGCCAGGGCATGGCGCTCATCGACGCGGGTGTCGGCCAGGGCCAGCGAGGGCAACAGCAGCAACGCAGCGCAGAGCGGAAAAAGGGATCGCATGGGGTGTCTCCTCAGGTTGTCATTCCGGCTGCGGCGGCCTGCGCCGCCTGCCGGGTCAATTCCAGCCGCAGCGCATAGGTACGCTTGAGCTGTCCAAGCAGGTGCGGTGCGCGCGGATCCTGCGCCAGCGCGGCACGGATCTGTGCCGCGCTTTCATCCAGTTCGTGCAGGGCCGGCTGCCATGCGGCCGCGCGGCCACCGGGCAGCGATGCCACGGCCTGCTGGTACTGCTCGGTCATGGCCGCCGCCTGCAGCTGCAGGGTCGATGGCGCCGGCGCCTGCAGCGGCGCCTGCCGCCACGGTGCCACTGCATAGACGGCCAGGCTGGCGGCGAGCGCCGTGCCCAGCGGCAGCCACCCGCGCAGACGGCTGCGCTGCGGCAGGGCGACGACGTTGCCTGCGTGCTCCACCGCGACGGGTGCGGCCTCGCGTGGTGGCAGCTGCGCCGCCAGGCGTGCCCAGCCATCGGCGGGGGGCGTGCGCTGGTCGGGCAGCGCGCGCAGCCGCGCCTGCAGATCGGGGTCGTGGTCGTGATCGGTTTCGTGGGTACTCATGTCATGTCTCCCAGACGCGCGCGCAACAGGCCACGCGCGCGGTGCAGCTGTGCCTTGGAACTGCCAACGGCCATCTGCAGCTGTTCGGCGATCTCCTGGTGTTTCCAGCCCTCGATATCGTGCAGTACCAGTACCGCACGGGCCCGTGGTGGCAGCGTCGCCAGCGCGCGCTCCAGGTCCCGCTCGGTGCCGGCGCAGCGATCGTGCACGGCCAGCTCCTGCAGGCCGCCGTCGACATCATCGAGGCTGTCGTGGTCCTGCCCGGCGGCGCGGCCGCGCAGTTCCATCAGCGCCGCGTTCACGCCCAGCCGGTGCAGCCAAGTGGCCAGGCTGCTTTCAAACCGGAACCCCGGCAGCGCCCTCCAGGCCTGCAGGAAGGCTTCCTGCAGCGCATCCTCGGCGCGCGCCTGCTGGCCGCCAGATAGCCGCCACAGTACGGCGAACACACGCGGCGAGTGGCGCCGGTAGAGCTGTTCATAGGCCGCCATGTCTCCGGCGGCCGCGGCCCGCACCAGGGCGGGATCGTCGACGGCGTCGTTGGCGGCAGGCAGCGCGGGCATGGTGGTGTCGAGCATATCGCTTGGATGCGGCGACCCGGAAAAAGGTTTAAGCCCGATTGACGGCAGCCGCATTGCAACCTTTTCGGTGCTGGCTGCATCCATGCAGGGTCCTTGGTGAAAATTCCCGGAGTCCTGCCATGTCCAGCCCCTCCTGCGCCGCCCTGCTGGTGATCGTCGCCTGCGTCGTGCTGCAGGCCCTGGACCTGTCGCTGCAGCTGCGCGCGGACAGCGGCCAGGCCTGCGTGCATCAGCATCGCCAGGCCCTGGTCTGCGTGGCGTGGTCCGGACCGGTCGAAACCCCGGCACGCGCCGGGTAACATCAAGGGTCGTTAACGCCAGATGCTGTCGCCCCATGATGTTGTCGCTGAAAGACCACCTGCCCGCCTGGAGCCACCCGTGGCTGCACTACATCGGCATCGCCCTGCATATCGTGCTGGTGCTGGTGATCGCCTGGCTGCTGCGGGTGCTTGCCCGCCGCCTGATCCGCCGCTTCGCCGAGCACTACACGCTGCCGCCGGAGATGGCGATGGGTGCGCGCCGGATCACCAGTTTCGTGGTCTATTTCAGCGCGCTGCTGTACATCCTCAGCCTGCTGGGTGCTTCGCCCTCGGTGCTGTGGACGGCCTTCACCGGTTTTGCCGCGGTGGGTGCGGTGGCGTTCTTCGCGGCGTGGAGCGTGTTGTCCAACATCTTCTGCACGCTGCTGATCTTCACCACGCGCCCGTTCCGCCTGCATGACTACATCGAGGTGCTGGAGAACGGCGAGAAGCCGGGCCTGAAGGGCCGGGTGATCGACGTGAACCTGATCTACACGACGCTGCAGGAAACCGGCAACGGCCACGAGGGCACGGTGCTGCAGCTGCCGAACAACCTGTTCTTCCAGCGCACGGTACGGCGCTGGCGCGATCCCTCGCACGCGCCGGGTGGCATCCAGGGCGACGGCTGAGGGAAGGTTTTTCTTTGCAGGGCTGCGCCCTGCACCTGCCGAAGCCGAAGCAACAGCAACAGCGGGCTATCCGTGGGTTGGCGGGCTGGGTCCGGTTGAGGGGGACGCTGCAAGTACGTCCATGTAAGCTCGGTCGCCGCATCCATGCGGCTCACGCCCCCTCAACCGGACCCACCCCGCCTTCGACAATTCTCCGCGATCTGTCGAAACGGCACGGGGTCGGATCCCGTTGCTGAGCAACGGGCTCTGACCCCAGTTTGAATATCGATATCTGACAGAAAAATCGTGTCGACCAAGGTCGACACCTACCAACAGCCGCCCGTCCCAGTAGATCCACGCCATGCGTGGATGAATTCATTCGATATCTGACAATTGTGCCGACCAACGGTCGGCACCCACCAACAGCTGCATTTGCCAGCAGCGCACGGAATCTGTCAGAGGCGGGGCGGTGTGGGTGGGCAGGACCGCAGGCGCCATGGATGGCGCCTACGAGCCCCCAGGGATGGGTTTACGGCGTGTCCTGACCACCCACACCGCCCCGCCATCCCACGGAATGCCGCTCTTGATCTTGCTTCGGCTTCGGCAGGTGCAGGGCGCAGCCCTGCAATACCCCCCCCCTTTACCTCAACTGGCTGTCCTTGCTGCCGCGCCGGTTGTAGCCGGCATGCGCCTGCTCATCGTCGTCCAGCGCCTGCTGGCAGGCCACGCACAGCCGTACGCCGGGTACGGCCTCGCGCCGCGCCAACGGAATCGGCGCGTCGCATTCCTCGCAGTGCTCCAGACCCGGGCCCTGCCGCAGCTGGCGCCGCGCGCGGGCGATCGCATCGTCGACGGTGGCGTCGATCTGGTCCTGGACCGCGCCGTCTCCCGCCCATCCGGTAGCCATGGCCATCCTCCGCAGGTGTGTCGCCTGATATGGGGACGATACACCCCGCCGCAAACGGCAGCGCCGGGCAGGGCCCGGCCGTCGCCGCGGCCGGTTCAGCCGCGCCTTACCAGACGAGGTCATCCGGCACCTGGAACTGGGCGTAGTACGCGTCGTCCTCGGCGTTGCCGGTGGAGATTTCGGCGGTCGAGCCCGGCTGGCCGTGGTCGACAATGATTGCTTCCGGGGCGCGCTCGCGCACCTTCTCGGCGGCCGCACGTGGCAGCAGCGCGTAACCCTCGCCCTGGGCGACGATCACCAGCACGCCCACCGACAGCGCCTTGCGCAGCTTGGGGTCGATCAGCAGGGTGCGGATCGCCGCGCCGTCGCTGAAGCGGTATTCGTCATCGCCCTTGTGGGGCACGGCATGGGCGGTGATGATCTGCTTCGCCTGCGCCTTCTGTTCAGCCAGCTTGGCCTGCGCATTGCGCTCGGCGGCCAGCGCACGGTCGCGCTCCACCTTCTCGGCGCGGGCGCGTTCAGCTTCGCGCTGGACCTCGGCCGAAGTCGATTCCGCCTTGCCCTGGCGGGCCTTGGCCTGCGCGCTCGCGGCGGCGCTGGCCTGCGACTTCTTGGCCAGGCCGGCCTTGAGCAATTGTTCCTGCAGCGCGTTGGGCTTTGCCATGGTCGTTGCGTACCGCGTGTAATCTTGGATGCCCCATTCTACCGACGCCCCGCCGCCCCTGCATGGCTGTCCTGAAGTACCTCACCGGCTATCCCGAACCCCTGGTCGCCCAGGTCAGCGAACTGCTGGCCCAGGGCAAGCTCGGCCCCTGGCTGAAGCAGCGCTACCCCGATCCGCACGAGGTACGCAGCGACCGCCAGCTGTACGACTACACGCAGGACCTGAAGGACCGTTACCTGCGGAAATCGGTCCCGCTCAACAAGGTCTGCTACGACAACACGCTGGAAGTCATCAAGCACGCGCTGGGCACCCACACCGCCATTTCCCGCGTGCACGGTGGTCGCCTCAAGGCCAGCCGCGAGATCCGCATCGCCACCGTGTTCCGCCAGGCGCCGGCCGCCTTTCTGCGCATGATCGTGGTGCATGAACTGGCCCACCTGAAGGAGGCCGACCACAACAAGGCCTTCTACCAGCTGTGCCAGCATATGGAGCCGGACTACCTGCAGCTGGAGTTCGATACCCGCCTGTACCTGACCGAGCTGGCCAACCGCGGCCAGCGCTGACCGCCCGCAGCAGCTACACTGCGCGCCCCCTGACCGACCTGCCCGCCATGGAACCGACCCGCCTCGACAAACACCTGGCCGCCCTGCTCGGCATCCCGCGCGGCGAAGCGCGCCGTTACATCGAAGGCGGCTGGGTCACGGTCAATGGCGAGGTGGTTGAACAGCCACAGCGCCCGGTCGATGACAGCGCGGTGGTCGTGATGGCCGAACAGGCCGAAGACACCAAGGCCGAACGGGTCACCATGCTGCTGCACAAACCCGCCGGCGTCGCCGCCGAGTCGCTGTGCGCAATGGTGAGCAGCGCTACCCGCAGCGAGCTCGATGCCAGCGACATCCGTCCGCTGCAGCGTCATTTCCATGGGCTGCAGCTGGCGGCATCGCTGCCGGCGGCCGACAGCGGCCTGGTCGTGGTCAGCCAGGACCCGGCCACCCTCGCCCATCTGCAGCGCAACCTGGGCCGCACCGAACAGGAATACCTGGTGGAAGTGGCCGAGGGCGGGCCCGATCGTGGGCCGTGGCTGATGGCGCGGCTGCAGCACGAATCCGGTGGCGCCAAGGTCAGCTGGCAGAACGAGCAGCGCCTGCGCTTCGCCGGCAAGGGGCTGACCGCCAAGGGCCTGCGCACGGCGGTGGGCAACGCCGGGCTGCAGGTGGCTGCGGTTCGCCGCCTGCGCATCGGCCGCGTGGCGTTGGGGCCGCTGCCGCCGGCGCAGTGGCGCTATCTGGGCAGCGACGAGCGGTTCTGAGCCTGCGCTGGTGGCATCCACGCATGGCGTGGATCTACCATCGATGTCATGAGCCCGTCCCTGCCGCCCTGGCGACGCGTGCTGCGCGTCGTTGCGATCATCATCGCCGCCCTGCTGTTGCTGGTGCTGTCCGGCCTGCTGCTGGCCGACCACCTGACGCCACAGGCACACGGGCCGGTCTCGCACGTGCTGCCGCTGCAGCCGGCACAGACCGCCATGGACCGCCAGCTGCTGCCCGAGCTGGAAGCCCACCCCGGCCAATCCGGCGTGGCCTTCCTCAGCGATGGCATGGACGCGTTCGCGGCACGCGCGAAGATCACCGAACAGGCCGGGCGCAGCCTGGACCTGCAGTACTACATCTGGCAAGACGACCTGGTCGGCCACCTGATGGCCAAGGCCCTGTATGACGCCGCAGAACGTGGCGTGCGCGTGCGCGTCCTGCTTGACGACATGAACGCCAAGGACAAGGACGCGCTGATGATGGCGCTCGACGCGCACCCCAACATCGAGATCCGCCTGTACAACCCGTTCCGCAACCGCAGCGGCATCGCGCGCACGCTGGAAATGATCCAGCGCGCTTTCAGCGTCAACCACCGCATGCACAACAAGAACTGGATCGCCGACGGCCGCGTGGCCATCGTCGGTGGCCGCAACATCGGCGAGGAATATTTCAGCGCGCGCAACGACGTGAATTTCCAGGATCTGGACCTGGTGGTGGCCGGGCCGGCGGTGCAACAGGCCAACCGCATCTTCGACGACTACTGGAACAGCGGCACCGCCATTCCCATCGCCGCGCTGGCCACCTACACCGATGCCCAGCTGCGCGCACTGGTGCGCCAGTCCGATCTGGATGCGCTGCACGCCAAGGCACGGCCCTACCTGCAGCGGGTCGCCGATTCGCGTGCGCAGCGCCAGCCTGGCCCGGACCCGCTGCACTGGAGCGCCAACGTTCGCATCCTTTCCGACCCGCCGATGAAGCACCGCAACGATGCGCGTGATGACTGGCTGGTCAGTGCGCTGGTCGAGGAGCTGCAGTCCACCCGCCATACCGCGCTGCTGGTGTCCCCCTACTTCGTACCCGGCGCGGATGGCCTGCAGGGCCTGTCGGCGATGTCCGCGCGCGGCGCCCAGGTCGGCGTGGTGACCAATTCGCTGGCCGCCACCGACGTGGCGGCCGTGCACGGCGGCTACATGGGCTACCGGGTGCCGCTGCTGAAGGCCGGCGTGCAGCTGTACGAACTGAAGGCACGCGGTGAGCCTGGCGAATCCAGCCTGTTCGGCAGCAGCGGCGCCAGCCTGCACACCAAGGCCTTCGTCATCGACGACCGCCGCGGCTTCGTCGGCTCGTTCAACCTCGACCCACGCTCGGCCTACCTCAACACCGAAATGGGCGTGCTGTTCGACGACCCGGTGCTGGGGGCGCGGCTGCGCGAGGAATACCTGCGCCTGGCCGACCCGCTGCACAGCTGGTGGCTGGCGCTGGCCCCCGACGATGACCTGCGCTGGCTGGAACGGCAGCCTCCGCCGCATTGGGTGGGCCGCGAGCCCGGCAGCACGCTGCGTTCGCGTGCGACCGCCCGCATCATCAGCTGGCTGCCGGTGGAGTCGCAGCTGTAGCGCTTACCCGCCGCCCTCGCCGCAGGCGTCGTGCATGGCTTCGTCGAGGGTTTCCACGTTGCGCCCGTGCAGGCGCCGCCAGATCCAGCGCAGGGCGTGCGGCGGCGCTGCGGGCAGCTGCTCCAGCAATGCCAGCATGCGCGCCTGCGTGCCGTGACCGTGGCGACACAGCAGGCTGGCGGCGGCGGCCGCACTGCCTAGGCGCAGGCTGTCGGCCAGCGTGCCCTCGGCATCGGCGGCCAGCGCCTGGTGCACCGGTTCGGGCAGGTCCCAGGCCGCCGCCACGCGCTGGGCCAGCGGCAGCGACCAGCGCTGCAGCAGGTCCAGGGCCAACGCCGGCGCCACCGTCTCGTTGCGTGCCTGTGCTTCCTGCAGCAGCTGGCGCATCACCAGCGCCGCGCCCAGCCCCTGCACCAGGCCCAGCCACTGCGCGGCGAAGGCATCGCCGAAGGTGACCGTGCGCGCATGGTCCGCCGCCGCGCGCGAGGCCAGCAGCGCGTGCTCCCAGATGATCGCGCTGAACTGCGGGAACACCTCGCACTGCACCTGCATGACCGGCTGCACCAGCACGGCACTGATGATCTGCCGCACGCCTTCGGTGCCGACCAGGGTCACCGCCCGCTGCAGGCTGTCCACCGGCCGCTCGTGCACCTTGTAGGCCGGGCTGTTGGCGATGCGCAGCAGGTTGCCGGTGAGCACCGGGTCCTGGCCGATGATCGCGGCCATCACCCGTGCCGAGGCCACCTCGTCATTGACGGTCAGGATCAGCTGCGGCAACAGCTGCGGGCGCCGCGGAAGCTGCCGGGTCGCCCAGTCACGGTCCTGCAGCGCGCGGTCCACCGCGTCGGCCAGCGCGGAGGGGCCGGGCGTGGCCGGCTCGCCTGCCAGATGCGGGTACAGCGCCAGGGCATGCAGGCCACGCTGCAGGTGCGCGGCGACCTCCGCCGTCGGCAGCGCCTCGCCCTGCAGGCTGGCTGCAGCGGCGGCCACGGCCTGCCGCGGTGCCGTCGCCAGGCGCACCGGGTCCGTGCCGGACAGCCGGGACACCCATCCCACCAGCGTTTGCCACCAGGCCGGCCTCATCCGGATCGGCCCTGTCGTTGCACTGCTGCTGCCACTGACTGCCCCTGCGCGTTCTTCACATCGGCCACCTGCCGTCGACGCTGCATCGGCCGCACTTTCATCTTCTTTAACCCGGATCGCTCGGATCTGCACGGCAGATGCCGGGGGAATGGACTAGAATGGCGCCGCGCGACCCGTCCCCCAGCCATGACGACGTCGCTTTTTTTGTTTTGGGACCCTACCGTTCATTGGCAGTTCGCTGCAGTTCGCCGCTGATCGCGCCATCGGAGACGCCATGCTATTCGAAACCCTCGCCACCACCGGCCACGAACAGGTTGTGTTCTGCCACAACCAGGATGCCGGCCTGAAGGCGATCATCGCCATCCACAACACCACCCTGGGCCCGGCCCTGGGCGGCGTGCGCATGCGCCCCTACGCCAGCACCGACGAGGCGCTGGCCGACGTGCTGCGGCTGAGCAGGACGATGACCTACAAGAATGCACTGGCCGGGCTCAATGTCGGTGGCGGCAAGGCGGTCATCATCGGTGACCCGAAGGTGGACAAGACCGAAGTGCTGTTCCGCGCCTTCGGCCGCTACGTCGATTCGCTGGGCGGCCGCTACATCACCGCCGAGGACGTCGGCACCGACGTCAACGACATGGAAAACATCTACCTGGAAAGCCAGTTCGTGACCGGCGTGCACCAGGTCCACGGCGGCTCCGGCGACCCGGCCCCGTTCACCGCCTATGGCGCGCTGCAGGCGCTGATGGCGTCGCTGCGCTTCAAGTTCGGCCACGAGGAAGTGGGCAAGACCAGCATCGCCGTACAGGGTCTGGGCCATATCGGCATGGAGCTGGTGAAGCTGCTGCGCGACCGCGGCGCCAAGCTGTACGTGACCGACCTGGACAGCAGCCTGGTCGATCGTGCGGTCAGCGATTTCGGTGCCGAGGCGGTCAAGCCGGACGAGATCCATGAGGTCAACGCCGATGTATTCGCACCGTGCGCGCTGGAAAGCGCGATCAATGCCGACACCCTGCCGCGCATCAAGGCCAAGATCATCTGCGGCACCGCCAACAACCAGCTGTCCAGCCTGGAGATCGGTGATGAACTGCATGCGCGCGGCATCCTCTACGCGCCCGACTATGCGGTCAACGCCGGTGGCGTGATGAACGTGTCGCTGGAGATCGACGGCTACAACCGCGAACGCGCGATGCGCCTGATCCGCAGCATCTACCACAACCTCACGCGCGTCTTCGAACTGTCCCAGCGCGAGAACATAGCGCCGCAGCGTGCGGCCGACCGCATCGCCGAAGCGCGCATCCTGTCCATCGGCAAGCTGAAGATGCCGCTGGGCCGCAGCACCCCGCGCCTGGGCAACCTGCGCGGCGGTTGATCCGCCCGACGCACTACCCGGTAGTGCCGGCCGCTGGCCGGCACCTCCCGATCAGAAAGCGGCGCTGTAACGCAGCGCCACCTGGCGCAGATCCCCTCGCGGACCGAAGCGCTGGTCGTAGCCGAACGCCAGCCGCGTGTTGCGGCTCAACCACGATTCCACCGATACGCCGAACAGGCCGCCGGAACGCGTCGGCTGCAGGCCGGCCATCGGTGACCATGCGTCGACGCCGACGAAGCTGGCATCCACATCCAGGCCTTGGCTGGACAGCAGCTGCTGCCACTCGGCATAACCGCGCAGCGACCAGCCGCGCCACTCGCGCTCGGCGCGCACACCGGCCAGGGCCTGGCTGCGGCTGCTGATACCGCCCTGCGTGCGCAGGCCGAAGCCCAGCCCGCCCTGTTCGCTGAAGCGATCGTTGTCGACCCGCGCGTAGTCGGCGCCCACATAGGGGGTCAGCGCTGCATGCGCCGACCCGAAGCGGTAACCGGTCTCCACGCTGGCCGTGCTGAAGCTGCCGCCGTAGCGCGCATTGACGCCGTACTGGCCAGCTCCCAGCAGCAGCCGGCGATCGATCTGGCGGGTGAACTGGCCCGCCCCCACCTGGCCCAGCACGTAGGCACCTCCGCTGCTCCAGCCCGCGTACAGCTGCGCCTGCGACTGCCGGTCACGCCCGCGGTCGCCGCCCCAGCTGCTGTTGCTGTAGCTGCGCAGTTCGCCGAAGGCGAAGCCGAGCACGCCGTTGCCGCCCATCGCCACGTCCTGGCCCATCATCCAGCCCCGGGTGTCGGTGCCGCTGGCCGAGAAGCTGCCCTGGCCGGCGTCGCCCAGCGCGTTCTGCCAGGTGCCGCCCAGCCGCGGAGCGGCCTGGACCTGGCCGAAGCGCGCCGACAAGGCACGCCGGCCCAGGTCGATGCTGTCGAACGTGGCCGCCGCGGCCAGCGCATGCGCCTTGCCGGACAGGCTGTCCAGACTGGCCTGCAGGGCCTTGTTGCCCTCCACCCGCTGCAGCGCGGCCGCGCCATCGGCGAACGAGGCCGAACCGGCGCCGAGATCGAGGCGTTCGAATGCTGATTCCACCCGCAGCGCCGAGGCCAGCGCGGCGTTGGAGGCGCGCGCCACGCTGGCGGCCTGGGTGACGTTGATGCGGTCGGTGACCAGCACCACGTTGTCGCTGCCGTAGGTCAACGAACTCTGCAGCAGGGTGCCCTGCGGCAGGCTGTTGCTGACCGCGTCGAAGCGGCCGGTGACGCCCTGGCCGGCATGCAGCACGGTCTGGGTACGGCCATCGGCCGCCACGTAGCCGCTGACGATGCTGGCCACGTGCACGTCGCCCCCCTGCAGGGTGGCCGTGCCGGTGATCTCCAGCGGGTTGGAACCCAGCGAAATGCTCAGCCGCGCGCCGGCACGATGCAGGTAGTTGCCCTCGATGGTGGCGCTGGTGTTGGCGTTGCGCAGGATGACGGTGGCGCCGTTGTCGACGTTGCCGCGGATCCGGCTGGTGCCGGTCATGAACTGCAGCGCGGCGCCCTCGGGCACGCCGGCCTGCGGCACCACCACCACGTTGGAGGTGATCGACGCGCCATCGCGCAACGCCAGCGTGCCCTGCTCGATGCGGGTTTCGCCGGTGTAGGTATTGGTGCCCGACAGCCCCAGTGCGCCGACGCCCTGCTTGACCAGGCCACCGCTGCCGCTGATGTCGTTGCTCCAGACCGAATCCAGGCCCGTCTGCGAGACGTTGACCACGGCATTGCCCCAGTCGAACTTCGCCGGCCCGTTGATGGCCTTGGCGATGTTCAGCAGGCCGTAGCCGAAGGTGCTGTCCACGCCGGGCGCGCCGAGGTCGGTGGCGGTGCCGAGCAGGGTCTGCCGCACCAGGTCGTTGCTGAAGTACGGGTATTTCTGCCAGACCACAGCCGCCGCACCGGACACCAGCGGCGCGGCGAACGAGGTGCCGTAGTTCCACAGCAGGGTGGAGCCGGACGGGTAATTCGGATTGACGAAGATCGCCGCGCCGGGCGCCGCCAGGCAGTAGCTGGCCGCCACACCGCAGGCATTGGCATAGCCAGCCAGCTTGCTGGGGTCGGTGGAATCGACTGCGGTGACCGCCAGCCAGCCACGTTCCAGGTCGGCGGCCGGGCGCGAATTGTTCGGGCCGGCCTGGCTGGGCAGCGCCGCCATGTCCGAAGGGTTGGCCTTGGATTCATTGCCGGTGGCGAACACCACCAGGCCGTTGTTGCCGATGATGAAGGGGCGGTACTCGGCCGCGATCGGGGCGGTGGCCGCGGCGTTGGTCCAGTACAGCCCGCCCCATGAGTTGTTCATGATCTTCACGCCCTGGTTGATCAGGTCCTGGTGGACCCCCGCCAGGCCAAGCGCACCATCGACCTCGTTGCCGTTGCCCGACCCGTCGTCGGTGGGACGCGTGTCGGAAATGATCCGCGCCGAGACGATCTGCGCGTTCGCCGCGATGCCTCCGGGCCACGACCCGAAGGCCTTGCCCGCCGCCAGTTCGGCCACCGCCGTACCGTGGCCGACCACGTCATCGTTGTTGAGGTTGTTGCTGCGCGGATCCACGTAGCTGTAGTTGGCCAGCACCCGCCCGGTCAGGGTGGGATGGTTGCGCTGCACGCCCGAATCGACGATGCCGATGCGCACGCCGCTGCCATCCAGCCCCGCGCTGCGCGCTGCGTCGGCCTTGGTGATGGACAGGTGCGCGTTGATCGCCGGTTCGGCCGGCTGGGTCGGCGTGGTCGGAGTAGTCGGGGGAGGCGTGGTGGGCGGCGGCGTGGTCGGTGGGGGATCGATGCGCACGTTGCCGCCGCCTCCGCCGCCACATGCCGTCAATGCAACCACCAGTGCCGATCCCAGGACCGACCGTGCCATCGTCTTGCGTTCCATCGATTCCTTCCCATGAACGTTGGCCTGCCAAGCTCCCTGCAGGCATCAAGGGCTGCCCGGCGGCAGCCATCGCCGACCCTCTATACTTGGGCCGACCCCCACGCAGTCTGCCGGGAAACAGCGCTGCATCCAACAGCCGCCGTCTCCTTTCCGAACATTGCTCACGCATCAACGAGATTGCCATGTCCAACATCGTCATCGCCGCCGCCAAGCGCACCGCCATCGGCTCCTTCCTCGGCCAGTTCAACGGCGTGCCCACCCCGACCCTCGGCGCGGCCGCCATCGCCGCTGCCCTTGAACAGTCCGGGGTTCCGGCCAGCGACGTCTCCGAGGTCCTGATGGGCTGCGTGCTGCCGGCCAACCTCGGCCAGGCGCCGGCCCGCCAGGCCGCCATCGCCGCAGGCATCCCGCTGTCGGCCGGTGCCACCACGCTGAACAAGGTGTGCGGCTCGGGCATGAAGACCATCATGCTCGGCCATGACCTGATCAAGGCCGGTTCGGCCACGGTCGTGGTCGCCGGCGGCATGGAATCGATGTCCAACGCCCCGCACATGCTGCCCAATTCGCGCACCGGCAACCGCTTCGGCAACTTCCAGGCGGTGGACCACATGGCCCACGATGGCCTGGTCAACGCCTACGACGGCAAGGCCATGGGTGAGTTCGCCGAATGCGCGGTGGACAAGTACCAGTTCACCCGCGAGGAGCAGGACGCCTACGCCATCGAATCGGTGCGCCGTGCGCAGGCCGCGCAGGCCAATGGCGCATTTGCCGACGAGATCGTCGCGGTGAAGGTCGCCACCCGCAAGGGTGAGGTCGAGTTCGCCACCGACGAGCAGCCGGGCCGTTCGGACATCGCCAAGATCCCGACCCTGCGCCCCGCATTCAAGAAGGACGGCAGCGTCACCGCCGCCAGCTCGTCCAGCATTTCCGACGGCGCCGCTGCGGTGGTCCTGCTGACCGAGGAAGATGCCACTGCGCGCGGCATCACCCCGCTGGCGCGCATCGTCGGCCATGCCACCCATTCGCAGGAACCGGAGTGGTTCACCACCGCCCCGATCGGCGCGATCCACAGCCTGCTGCAGAAGACGGGCTGGACCCTGGACCAAGTGGACCTGTTCGAGATCAACGAAGCCTTCGCCGTCGTCGCCATGGCGCCGATGCGTGAACTGGGCATCCCGCATGCGAAGATCAACGTGAATGGCGGTGCCTGCGCACTGGGCCATCCGATCGGTGCGTCCGGTGCGCGTCTGGTGGTAACCCTGGTCAACGCCTTGCGCACGCACGGCGGCAAGCGCGGCATTGCCACGCTGTGCATCGGTGGTGGCGAAGCAACGGCCATCGCCATCGAATTGATCTAAAAGGGATTAACGCTGATTTCGCAAAAATGAATGCGGGATCGCTTGACAGCCAAACGTGGCTTGTCATCATGTTGTCGGCGCGCAGTTGCGCGTTGCCTAATTCAACGACGAGGATTCACACAATGAGCATCAACAAGCTGCTGGTCGCTATGTCCCTGGCCCTGGCCCTGGCCGCCTGCTCGAAGCAGGAAGCTGCCCAGGACGCCGCTGCTTCGGCCAACGAAGCCGCCACCGAAGCCCAGGCTGCTGCCGACCAGGCCGCCGCTGCTGGCACCCAGACCGCCGACGCTGCCCAGCAGGCTGCTGACACCGCCGCCACCGCTGCCGACGCTGCGACCGACGCTGCTGCCCAGACCGGCGCTGCTGCTACCGACGCTGCTGCTGAGCAGGCCAAGGACGCTGCCAAGGCTGCCGAAGGCACCGCCGAGCAGGCCAAGGACGCTGCTGAAGAAGCCAAGAAGTAATCACTTCTTTCTTCACGCTGTTCTGGAAAAGCCGCTGGTTCGCCAGCGGCTTTTTCTTTGCCTGAAGGGTGCCATCACACCACCACCGGGCCTTCACGACGGCATGAATAGGCTGGCGTCCCCATCCATTGCAGCACTGGAGACCGCCATGAAGATCCGTCCGCTGACCACCACCCTGCTGGCCGCCTCCCTGCTGCTGGCCCTGACTGCCTGCAAGGGTCCGGAGGCCGAACAGGCCAAGCAGGACGCTGCACAGGCCGCCGACAGCGCTGGCGCCGCCGCCCGCGAAGCCGTGGACAAGGCCGCCGCCGCCACGCGCGAAGCCGCCGACAAGACCGCCGAAGCCTCCGAGCACGCCGCCGCCGACACCCAGCAGGCGCTGGACAATGCCGCCGACGCGACCGCCAACGCCGCCGACCAGGCCAAGGCCGCCGCCACCGATGCCGCCGCCCACGCCAGCGACGCCACCGCGACCGCCGCGCAGAAAGTCGCCGACAAGGCTCGCGACGTCGCCGCCGACGCCAAGGCCAACGCCGCCAAGGAAGAAGCCAAGCACTGACCCACCGCTGCGCTCGCCGGGCATGGTCCGGCGCTACCGGGCGTTACCGCCAGCCGGGCATGGGCTCGGCTCTACAGGAAAAGCCGCGGCATTGCCGCGGCTTTTCTGCTTCTGCTCTTCCGTTGATTCCGTGGTGAACGCGCCCTGAAACCTTCCGGGGCCGCGCGGGTGTGTTGCGGAGGGATGTCCGCGGCAAGGATGCCGCGGCCAAGCCCCCAGGGATGGGTTCACGGCGTCCCCTGCGCAACCCACCCGCGCGGCCCGCCAATGCAGATGCCGCACGACCACCACGAGGGGCTCCGCCGTTGGCCGCCTACTGCGGCAGCGCCCGCGCCATCATCGACCCCACATCCACCCCCGCCGGCAGCGTCCCGAACACCAACCCATGCTCGCCCTGCAGCCGGCTGCGCACGAACACCCCGGCCATCGGGCTGCGCGCCCGCAGCAGCAGCGCCGCCTGCAGCAGCAGCACCGTGCGCTCGCAGAACAACCGCGCCTGCGATTCATCCGGCGCCGCTGCCGACGCCCAGCGCTGCAGTGCCGCCGCGTAACCGGCGTCGCGATCAGCCACCGCTGCCAGCTCCGCACGCAGCGCCTGCATCGCCTCCGGCTCGCGCCCCAGCGCGCGCAGCACATCCAGGCACTGCACGTTGCCGCTGCCTTCCCAGATCGAATTCAACGGCGCCTGCCGGTACAGCCGCGGCAGCATCGACTCCTCCACGTAACCGGCACCGCCCAGGCATTCCTGCGCCTCGTTGACGAACGCGGCCGCGCGCTTGCACACCCAGTACTTGCCCAGCGCCGTACCCAGCCGCGCAAGCGCGGCCTCCTGCGGATCGCTGCCGGCGCAGTCGACCGCGCGCGCGATGCGCATGGCCAGCACCGTGGCCGCTTCCGATTCCAGCGCCAGGTCTGCCAGCACGTTGGCCATCAGCGCGTGTTCCACCAGCGGCTTGCCGAACGTGCGGCGGTGGCGCGCGTGGTGCAGCGCCTGCGCCAGGGCCATACGCATTTCCGCGGCCGCGCCGAGCATGCAGTCCAGGCGCGTCATCATCACCATGCCGATGATGGTGGCCACGCCCCTGCCCTCCTCGCCCACGCGCCACGCCTGCGCGCCGCAGAACTCCACTTCGCTTGACGCGTTGGACCAGTCACCCAGCTTGTCCTTCAGGCGCATCAGGTGGAAGGCATTGCGATCACCATCGGCCAGCCGCCGCGGCATCAGCAGGCAGGTCAGCCCACCCGGCGCCTGCGCCAGCACCAGGAAGCCATCAGACATCGGTGCTGAAAAGAACCACTTGTGCCCGACCAGGCGGTAGCGCTCGCCATCGATGGGCTCGGCCCGCGTGCTGTTGGCGCGCACGTCCGAACCGCCCTGCTTTTCGGTCATGCCCATGCCCAAGGTGATGCCGGCCTTGTCGGCCACCGGCACGTCGCGCGCGTCGTACACGGGCGAGGCCGCCTTGCGCGCCCACTCGGCCAGGTGCGGCTGCGCCTGCAGCACCGCCACCGCAGCATGGGTCATGGTCAGCGGGCAGCTGGTGCCGGCTTCCGCTTGGTGGTGCAGGTAGCTCAACGCCGCCCGCGCGACGTGCACGCCGGGCTGTGGCTCATGCCACGAGAGCCCGGACACGCCATGCTGCTTGGCCGCGTGCATCAACTGGTGGTACGCCGGGTGGAAGTCCACGGTATCGATGCGGTGTCCCTGCGCATCGTGCGTGCGCAGCCGTGGCCGGTCGCGGTTGGCATCGAAGCCCAGCTGGTAAAGCTGGTTGCCGGCCAGCCCCCCGTATATCGCAAGCCGCGGCGCGAATGCGGCCGCGCCCTCGCGCTGCACGGCCTCCATCAGCGCCACGTCGTCGGTCCACAGCTGGCGGCCCGCAAACGGGGGCGGCTGGTTCAGCACCACGTGGGTTTCAAAGGGCGCGCTGCTGCTGAAGCTCGGTCCGTTCATCGGTTCCATCCTGCGGGCGAGAAGGCTGCGCGCCGATTGTGCAGCATCGTCCCGCAACCCCGCGTTCAGGCCGGTTCTCGCGCCGTGCACGAGCACCGCGCGACAGTGCAGGCATGGCAGTCAATGACGATCTGGTGGTACTGCGCCCCGAAGGGCTCTACTGCGCCGCAGGCGATTTCCACATCGACCCGTGGCGGCCGGTGCCGCGCGCGGTCATCACCCACGGCCACGGCGACCACGCCCGGCCCGGCATGGGCGAATACCACTGCAGCCCCGGCAGCGCGCCGATCCTGCGCTGGCGGCTGGGCGACGTACCGCTGCAGGTCCATGCCGAAGGCCAACCGTTTACCCTGGGCCAGGTGCAGGTGTCGCTGCATCCGGCCGGCCACGTGCTGGGTTCCTCGCAGGTGCGCATCGACGATGGCCGCCAGGTCTGGGTCGCCTCGGGCGACTACAAGCGCCAGCCCGATCCCACCTGCGCGCCGTTCGAAGTGGTGCCCTGCGATACCTTCATCACCGAAGCGACCTTCGCCCTGCCGATCTACCGCTGGCCCGACACCGCCGCGGTGGCCGCCGAGATCGTGGCGTGGCGACAGGAATGCGCGCAGCGCGGCGAAGCGGCGGTGCTGCTCTGCTACTCGCTGGGCAAGGCGCAACGCGTGCTCGGCGAACTGCTGGCGCTGGACGACACGCCTGCGTGGCTGCACGGTGCGGTGGCCAACGGCGTGGCGGTATACCGCGAGGCGGGCATCCCATTGCTGGAAACGCTGACCGTGGCCGAACAGGGCCGCCAGCCGGAGGCGGCCGGCAAGCTGATCATCGCCCCGCCCTCGGCCGCCGGCACGCCCTGGCTGCGCCGTTTCGGCCGCCACCAGCTCGGCTTCGCCTCGGGCTGGATGCAGCTGCGCGGCAACCGCCGCCGGCGCAACGTCGATCGCGGCTTCGTGGTGTCCGACCATGCCGACTGGCCTGCCCTGCTGCAGACCATCGAACAGACCGGGGCGACGCGGGTGATCGCTACCCATGGCAACACCGATGCGCTGATTCCGTTCCTGCGCGAACGCGGCGTGGCCGCCGAGGCCTTCCGCACCGACTTCGGGAGCGAGGAATGAAGGCCTTCGCCGCGCTCTACCAGCGGCTGGACCGCAGCACGGCCACGCTGGACAAGCGCGCGGCCCTGGTCGACTACTTCGCCCACGCCGGTGCGCACGACGCGGCCTGGGCGCTGTTCCTGCTCAGCGGCGGCAAGGTCGGCGGCGCACGCCGGAAGATCGCTGCCAGCGGCGAGCTGCGCGCCTGGGTGAGCGAGGAGTCGGGCCTGCCGGCGTGGCTGGTCGAGGACAGCTACGCGCAGGTCGGCGACCTGGCCGAAACGCTGACCCTGCTGCTGGATGATCCGGCGCAGCCCGCCCCGGACCGCCCGCTGGCCGACTGGATCGAACGGCATCTGCTGGCCGTGGCCAACCAGCCCGAGGACGTGCGCCGCGCCGCCGTGGTGGCCGGCTGGCGGCAACTGCCGGCCAGCGAGCGGCTGGTGTTCAACAAGCTGCTGACCGGCGCGCTGCGCGTCGGCGTTTCGCAGCGGCTGGTGCAGCAGGCACTGGCCGAATGGTCGGGCCTGGACATCGCCCGCATCGCCCAGCGCATGCTCGGTGAGTGGGTGCCCACGCCGGGCCTGCTGGCACAACTGCTGTCACCGGAGGAGCTGCCGCTGGACCGCCAGCAGCCCTACCCTTTTTTCCTTGCCTCGCCGCTGGAAGGCGAGCCGCAGGAACGCCTGGGCGCGATCGACGACTGGCTGCTGGAATGGAAGTGGGATGGCATCCGCCTGCAGCTGCTGCGCCGCCAAGGTGAAGTGGCATTGTGGTCGCGCGGCGAGGAGCGGCTGGACGGACGCTTCCCCGAGATCGAACAGGCGGCAGCCGCTTTGCCCGACGGCTGCGTGATCGATGGCGAGCTGCTGGCCTGGGATGAGGCCGACGACGCGCCACGCGCGTTCACCGCGCTGCAGACGCGCATCCAGCGCCGCAAGCCCGGTGCGGCAACGCTGCGCAACACGCCGGTGCGCGTGCTCGCCTACGACCTGCTGGAACGCGATGGCCAGGACCTGCGCGAACTGCCGCTGCAGAAGCGGCGCGCACAACTGGCCGAACTGGTCGGCGCGCTCGGCGATGCACGCATCCAGCTGTCGCCCGATATGCACGCCGACGATTGGGCGCATGCCGCGCGCCTGCGCGAAGCATCGCGCGAGCGCGGTGTCGAAGGACTGATGCTCAAGCGCCGTGATTCGATCTACCAGGCCGGGCGCCGCCGCGGCGACTGGTGGAAGTGGAAGGTCGAACCGCTGACCATCGACGCAGTGCTGCTGTATGCGCAGGCCGGCCACGGCAGGCGCAGCACGCTGTACACCGATTACACCTTCGGCGTCTGGGACGGCGACACCCTGGTGCCGGTGGCCAAGGCCTACTCCGGGCTGGACGACAAGGAGATCCTGGCGCTGGACCGCTGGATACGCGCCAATACCCGCGAACGATTCGGGCCGGTGCGCAGTGTGCGCGGCGAACAGGTATTCGAGCTGGGCTTCGAGGCGGTCAACCGCAGCACGCGGCACAAGTCCGGCATCGCCGTACGCTTTCCACGCATCCTGCGCTGGCGCCAGGACAAGCCGGCCAGCGAAGCCGACCAGCTGGCGACCCTGCAGGCCCTGGCGCGATGAAGCGCAGCGATGCGCTGCAGCGGCTGCAGGCGTGGTTCGGCAGCCGTGGCTGGAAACCTCTGCCGTTCCAGCGCGCGATGTGGCGCAATTACTTGGCGGGCAGCTCGGGCCTGCTGCACACCCCGACCGGCAGCGGCAAGACGCTGGCCATGTTCGGCGGACCGCTGCTGCAGGCGATGATTGATCCGCTGCCGGCGCCGCCGCGGGCCAATGCGGTGCGCCCGCTGCAGGTGCTGTGGGTGACCCCGCTGCGGGCACTCGCCAGTGATACTGCGCGCGCCCTGCAGGCGCCCATCGAAGGCCTGGGCCTGGGCTGGAAGGTCGGCCTGCGCAGTGGCGACGCCAGTAGCCGTGACCGCCGCCTCGCCCGCGAAGGCCGCATCGATGTGCTGGTGACCACGCCCGAGTCGTTGGCTCTACTGCTCAGCTACCCCGACACGCTGGAGCGCATGCGCCAGCTGCGCTGCGTGGTGGTGGACGAGTGGCACGAACTGATGGGCAACAAGCGCGGCGTGCTGCTGCAGCTGAACCTCGCGCTGCTGCGCGATACCGCACCGGCACTGCAGCTGTGGGGCCTGTCGGCCACGCTGGGCAACCTGCCGCAGGCGCGCGACGTGCTGCTGCCGGGCAAGCCGGATGCGGTGCAGGTGGAAGGCGCACGACAGCGACCGGTGGCGATCAGCAGCCTGCTGCCCGCCAGCGGCGAGCGTTTCCCGTGGGCCGGGCATCTCGGCCTGGGTCAGTTGTCGCGCGTACTCGACGCACTGATGTCCGCGCGCAGCAGCCTGCTGTTCACCAACACGCGCGCGCAGGCCGAACTGTGGCATCAGGCGCTTGCGGCGGTCTGGCCGGAAGACGCGCAGACGCTGGCCCTGCATCATGGTTCGCTCGACGCGGGCCTGCGCCAGCAGGTGGAAGACGGCCTGCGCGCCGGCACGCTGCGCTGCGTAGTGGCCACCTCCAGTCTCGACCTCGGCGTGGACTTTCCGGAGGTGGACCAGGTGCTGCAGCTGGGCAGCCCGAAGGGTGTGGCGCGCCTGCGCCAGCGTGCGGGGCGCGCGCGGCATCGGCCCGGGGCCAGCGGCAGCGTGCTGTGCGTGCCCACCCACGCGCTGGAGCTGGCCGAGTACGCCGCCGTGCGGCGGGCCCTGCGCGACGGCATCACCGAACCGCGCACGCCGCCCACGCTGTCACTGGACGTGCTGGCCCAGCATGCGGTCAGCCGCGCGCTGGCCGGCGGCTTCAACGCCGAGGCGCTGCTCGCGCAGGTACGGCGCACGCATGCGTTCGCCGCGCTGCAGGACACGCAGTGGCTGGATGTGCTCGCGTTCATCGTGCAGGGCGGACGCGCCCTGGCGCAGTACCCCGAGTACCACAAGGTGGTGCTGGACGACGATGGCCAGTACCGGATGCATGATCGCCGCCAGGCACTGCGCCACCGGCTGTCGATCGGCACCATCAGCAGCGATGGCAGCGTGCGCGTGCAGTTCCTGCGCGGCGGCGGCCTCGGTGCGGTGGAGGAACAGTTCGCCAGCCGCCTGCGCCGCGGTGATCGTTTCCAGTTCGCCGGCCGTCTGCTGGAGCTGGTGCAGCTGCGCGACATGACCGCCTACGTGCGGCTGGCACGTGGCAGCGGCAGTGGCGTGGTGCCGCGCTGGCAGGGCGGCCAGCTGCCATTGTCGCTGGCCCTGGGGCGCGAGCTGGAAGCGGTGCTGTCCGGTGCCGACAACAGCGCCGAGGCGCGCTGGCTGGCGCCGCTGCTTGGCCTCCAGGATGCGCTATCGGAACGACCGGGGCCTTCGCGGCTGCTGGTGGAAGACGTGCGTCGTCGCGAAGGCCAGTTCCTGTTCGTCTATCCCTTTGCGGGCCGCCACGTGCACGAGGCGCTGGCGGCACTGCTGTCGCTGCGCTGCACGCGCCTGCAGCGCAACAGCATCGGCTATGCAGTGAATGACCACGGCCTGGTCCTCGCGCCGGCAGAACCCATCGAACGCGATGCGGCGGCGTGGCAGGCACTGTTCGATCCGGCCGATCTGCTCGACGATCTGCGCGCTGCAGTGAACCTCGGCGAACTGGCGCGACGGCAGTTCCGTGGCATCGCCCGCGTCGCCGGCCTGCTGGTGCCGAGCCTGCCCGGCGGCATGCCGCGCTCGCTGCGCCAGCTGCAGGCTTCGGCGGGCCTGCTGTACGACGTGCTGCGCGAACACGACCCCGGCCACCTGCTGCTGGCGCAGGCCGAACATGAGGTCCTCACCGATGCACTCGACCTGCCCGGCCTGCAGCAGGCGTTGCAGCACATCGCCACGCAATCGGTGTCACTGCAGCGGCCACCGACGCTGACACCGTTGGGCTTCCCGCTGTGGGCCGAGCGCCTGCGCGGGCAGTTCAGCAATGAAGACTGGCGCACCCGCGTGCAGCGCGCGGCACAGCAGCTGGAGCGCCGCCATGGCCACTGAATTGCCAGTGCAGCTGGGCGGCGAACCGATGTGCCTGCTTGGCGCACGTGCACTGTGGTGGCCGGCACGCCACGCGCTGCTGATCGCCGACCTGCACCTGGGCAAGGCCGATGTATTCCGTCGCGCCGGCATCGCCCTGCCCAGCGGTGGTACCGACGGCGACCTGCAACGTCTGCAGGCGCTGGTGCAGCAGCATGCATGCCGCGAGCTGTGGATCCTCGGCGACATCCTGCACGGGCCGGCGCATCGTGCGGCCTGGCACCGGCAATGGCTGGGCTGGCGCGAGCAGCATGCTGCGCTGGACGTACACGTGGTGCGCGGCAACCATGACCGGCAGCTGCCGCACGCAGCGCTGCAGGTGCAGATCCATGACGACCTGCGGCTGGGACCTTTCCTGCTCTGCCATGAGCCGCGACAGGCTGATGATGCCCATGTGATCGCTGGCCACGTGCATCCGCAGGTCGCCCTGCCGGCTTTGCGGCGGCGCTTTCCTGCATTCTGGCTGCGGCAGGGACAGACGGTGCTGCCCGCGTTTTCGGCATTCACCGCCGGCGTAGTGCCAACGCGGCGAAGTGGCGAACGATGGATCGCCTGCGTGGACAACCAACTGGTCGCGCTGCCCGTGCGGTGACGACGGGCGGACGGACCTGCGCCGGGTTCAGGCCGGGCGCGCGAGCAGTTCCGGCATCACCCGGAAATCGACGCTGCGTTCATTGCTGTGCCGTGGCAGTGCCTGGATGGCGACCAGCATGTCCCGCGCGCAGGTACGGATGCGCGCGTGGTGCGCTGGTGCCGAATGGCTGATCAGGCTGCCCACATGGAACTCGAATACATCTTCCAGGACGTCGGGCTGGTCCTCGTGCAGCATCTGCAGCAGGCCCCTCAGCTTGCAGATTTCCGATTCCAGCTCATCGACAGCGAACAACATGGCATCCTCCTCGAATACTGCGGCGCATCCGGGCCGCAACAGGCCGCGACGGCAGTGCCGCCCGGCCACGCGCGATGTCTGATCACGGAAAGGAAAACGGGCGACGCGCCAATGGCGTGCTCCCTTCTTCTCGCATATCCGGGGTGAGGTGTTCGTTAATTGCCGTGACGACGCGGTTCAGGCACGCAGCGGAATCGGGCTGATCGGCAGGCCAGCCGGGGCCTGTGCTTGCGCCTCGATGAAAGCCGGATCCAGCGGCATCGCACCGAACCAGCCGTGCTGGGTGCCACTGAGCACGCGCAGCATGTGGCCGCGCCCGCCGGGCATGCGTCCCATCGGCCCGAGCAGCACATCGCGCGCCTTGGCCCACACATCGCGGTCGGACTGGAACAACGGCGTCAGCCAGCGGCTCCAGCGCTGGTAGACCGCCACGTGTGCACGGCGCTGCGCCTGGTAAGCCAGCAGCGCCGCCTCACCGCGACCGTGCGTGCGCAGTGCATCACGCAGCGCCAGCGCATCGAGCAGGGCCATGTTGACGCCCTGCCCCAGCTGCGGGCTCATCGCATGCGCGGCATCGCCGGCCAGCACCAGCCGGCCCTGGTGCCACCGCTTCATCACCGCGTCGCGGTAGACCGCACGGGCCAGCTGGCCGGCGTCCTGCAGGTGGCCGAAACGTGCGCTGGCCTGTGGCCACAACGCGTGCAGCTCTTCCAGCCACGGCGCCATGCCATCGGCCTGCCAGCGCTCGAAATCCGCGCGCGGCAGGCTCCAGAAGAAACTCAGGCGCGGCGTGCCGTCGCCCGGCCGCGTGCCGACCGGCAGCAGCCCGATCATCCTGCGAGCGGCCACGTAGCGCTGCCGCAGCTCGCTCATGTGCGGCCAGTCTTCGGCCGGCAGCAGGCACCACAGTGCGCCCCAAGGATAGACCCGGTCCAGCGCGATGCCCTGCTCGACGTCGCCGCGCAGCGTGGACGCCGCACCATCGGCAGCCACCACCAGATCGAACGGCCCGTGCTGGCGCCCCTCACTGTCGCGCAGGCGCCCTTGTGCGGCATCGACCGACACGATGGTGGTGCCGACATGCAGCTGGCCGGCGCCATCGCGGGCCTGGTCCAGCAGCGAGAACAGCGCCCCGCGCTGCATGCCCAGCCCATGCAGGCGTGCATCCAGCCCGGCATAACCCATGTCCATCACCGCGCGCTCGCACGGCGTATCGCCATACAGCCGGTGCACCGGTGCCGCATGCGCGCGCACCTCGTCCAGCAGGCCCATCTGCCACAGCACCTGCAGGCCGCTGGGCTGCAGCAGGAAGCCAGCACCCACCGGCCCCGGCGTCGGCACCCGTTCGAAGATCTCCACCTCGTGGCCATCGCGGGTGAGCAGGATGGCCAATGCCTGGCCGGCGGTGCCGTAGCCGATCACGGCGATGCGCAGTCGTTCCGTCATGCCTGCATTGTGCCCGCCAGCCGATGCCGTGCGCAAAAAAAACCCCGCCGTAGCGTAATGCTGTTCACTTAAGCAGCTGGGCCAATCAGAATCCGATGCCAGTCTTCTGGCATCGGATTTTTTGTGTCCA
>NZ_JAMOKY010000016.1:0-76484 GCF_024499815.1 Stenotrophomonas testudinis
GCGGGAATAGCTCAGTTGGTAGAGCGCAACCTTGCCAAGGTTGAGGTCGCGAGTTCGAGTCTCGTTTCCCGCTCCAGTTTCGACAGGCCCCATCGCGGGGTTTTGTCATGTCAGGGGCATCGTTCCTGGCCGCAGTACGTTTGGCCTCATGGCAGAGTGGCTATGCACCGGATTGCAAATCCGTTTACAGCGGTTCGATTCCGCTTGAGGCCTCCAATTGAAAAGCCCTGACTCCGGTCAGGGCTTTTTCTTTGGGCCGCCCCCTGCCAAACCGCACTCCTCGCCAATAAGCGCCCCTGCTAACGTCCGCGGTCACACTCAGGAAGAGGGCAGGCAGTGCGCGCGTTGGCAATCCGGCAGGCAATCTACCTTCCCCTCGGCGCGATGTTCGCCGCAATCGCGTTCGGCTTCACCGTGCCCGGCTACAGCTCGCTCTCGCAGCACCTCAGCGAGATGGGCCTGATGCCGGGCCTGTCGGCAAATATGTTGACGGCCTGCATCGCGGTCAATGGCGCGGCCATCCTCCTCTTCAGTCTTGCGCTGCTGGGCTGGGGCCACCGCTTCGCACTCACCGCGCTCACCTCCACACTGTTCGGCGTGGCCATGCTCAGCAACGGGGTGTTCACCACCGGCAGCCCGCTGCACGGCATGTACTCCATCGGCATCTTTTCCATCCTGACGCCGCTGTTGTTCCTGGTAGAGCTCGGTGCCGATGCCTCTAGGCGCATCGCCTGGGTGGCGCGCGCCACGTCGCTGCTGGGCATGGCTTATCTGTGGTTGATGCTGTCCGGTTTCGATCCGCAGCCCTGGCACGGGCTGACCCAGCGCATCGCGCTGCTGCCGGCATTTGGCTGGTATACGTTTGCCGCGCTCGAACTGAGACGGGTGTCCGGGAACGCCTGATGCCGTGTCTGGTTACACTCGGGGCATGAACCAGATCGACAACTTCCGCGGCGCATTGCTCGGACTGGCCTGCGGCGATGCCGTCGGCACCACGGTGGAGTTCAAGCCGCGCGGCAGTTTCACGCCGCTCACCGACATGGTCGGCGGTGGCCCGTTCAATCTGAAGCGGGGGCAGTGGACCGACGACACCTCGATGGCGATGTGCCTGGCCGAAAGCCTGGTGCGTTGCGGTGAATTCGACCCACGCGACCAGATGACCCGCTATGCCAACTGGTATCGCAACGGTTACTGGAGCGCGACCGGTGAGTGCTTCGACATCGGCATGGCCACGCGCGCGGCCATCGACCAGTTCCTGCTCAGCGGGCAGCCGCTGTCGGGCAATGAAGACCCGCGCAGTGCCGGCAATGGTTCGATCATGCGCCTGGCGCCAGTGGTGCTGCGCTATGCCGGAACGCCGGAACTGCCGGCGATGGCCGAGCTGAGTTCGCGTACCACTCATGCCGCGCGTGAATGCCTGGACGCATGCCGTGTGCTGGCGGCTGCGATCGAGCGTGCGCTGGACGGGCAATCGAAGCAGGCTGTGCTGGATCTGCGCGACATCCCTGTGCACGGCGAACGCCTGCAGCAGATCGCCGCCGGGCAGTACCAGCAGGCAAGCCGTGAGCAGATCCGCGGCAGTGGCTATGTCGTGGACAGCCTGGAGGCGGCGTTCTGGTGCTTCCACCGGCACGACACCTTCGCCGCTGCGGTGCTGGAAGCGGCCAACCTGGGCGACGATGCCGATACCACCGCAGCGGTGCTCGGCCAGTTGGCCGGTGCCTTCTACGGTGCGGCCGGCATCCCCGGGGACTGGCTGCAGGTGCTGGCCATGCGTGCGGAAATCCAGATGCTGGCAGACGCGTTGTGTGAACGGAATCGCGTTGCACGGGCTGGCGGGGGCTTTGCCGTTGCCAGAGAGCCGTCGTAGCGTACGAGTCAGCGGGCCACCACGGCCACGGACAGGAGGTCTGGATGAACGCGAATTTCGGTATGGTCCTGGTGCTGTTGCTGCTGGCACCGGGGGCGTCGGCGCAGGTTTACAAGTGCAAGGGCGCATCGGGTGAGACGGTCTATTCGCAGGACCCGTGCGGTGCCGGCAGCGAGCCGATGAAGCTGCGTTCGAACCGCGCCGCATCCGAGAGCGCTGGCGAGGCGTCCAATCGCGCGGCGGTGTATCCCACCACCGGCATGAGCGACGCGGGCATCGCCGAGCGGAACAGCCTGCAGGGGGAGCAGGCGCGCATCTACGGCCCGCTCGAAGCGCGGACGCAGGCCGTCAACCGGCAGGTCGCCGAGCTGGATCGATAATTGGCAGACGCCCGCAGTGCACCTGCTGAGGCCAGCAGCCCACTGTCCACTGCCACGCTCGAATCGGGCATCCGTGCGCAGCTATCCAGCCTGCAGCAGTCGCTGAGTTCTGAACGCGTTGCCGCCGATGCGCAGATGTCCGCGGCGCGCGAGCGCTGTGCGTCCGCACGCCGGGAGCAGGAAGACCGTGTCAATCAGCAGTACGCCACGCCAGCCGGGTCCTCGTCCTGAGGCGGCGCTGACCGGGCCGGGTGGGCGCCAGGTCGTGACGCAATCAGTCTCAAACCGTCACGACATGGCAAAGGGGTATGGTCAAGGTCCACGTCTTCGGGGGCAGCAATGGCAAGCAGGGACATGCAGGACCGCATGCGCGGCAGGCCAGCGATGAGCAGATCCACTGCGGAGGTGCGCTGGCTGACATTCCGGCTCAAGAACGGTCAGTCGATCGGGCCGGATCAATTGAAGGACGGCTGGGTGATCGCGGCCGAAACGCGCCATTGCGGCGTGCGCCGTGAGAGCATCGAAGGCTCGGGCCTGGTCTATGCCCTGTATGGCCCCTCCGATCTGCCATCACCGCGCCGCGCTGAACTGCGCATGCGCGATTTCCTGATGCGCTCGGGTTACACCTTCACCATGGGCACGCTGGACGGCTGACGCCGCTCGCTGCATCTGCGCGGCTGCGCTCAGGGGCGCACGGTCAGCACTTGGCCGATGCTGCCGATCGGGCCACGCTCGTCGTGCAGCACCGTGCTGGTCAGGCCGATGCCTTCGCTGCCGAACGAGACCGAGGTGTCGAAGCCCAGCCAGTCGCCCTGCGGCGTGCCGAACAGGTGCACGGTCAGGTCCAGGTTGGGGAACGCGATGTCCTTCGGATCGGCGCGCACGGCCATGCCGTTGGACAGGTCGAACAGGGTGGCGGCGCGTGCCAGCGGGCTCACCGTCTCGCCGTCCAGCAGCGCCTGCTTCGCGCGTGCCCAGTAGGTCGCACGGCCGGGGCCGTGGTCATCGCGGCGGATCTCCACGTTCTCGATGAAGCCGCCCGGCCACACCGTCGCCGGGTCCCATTCGGGCATCGTGTCGGCAGCCGCGATGCGCGTCAGCGGGGTGCCGGCAATCGCCGCGGTATCGTTCGGGCGCATCAGCCACGCACGCACGCGCAGGGCGGCGCGATCCTGGTGGCTGAGGGTGGCTTCCACCAGTTCGATGGTGCGGCCGCCGCGCAGTACCTGCACGTGTGCGTCCATCGCTTCGATTGGAATGGTGCCGAGGATGTCGTAGGACAGGCGGCCGATCAGGAAGCCGTGGCCGCGCGCGGCGGCGTCGCGTTGCAGGTGATGCGCGAGCAATCCCATCGCTGGGGCGATGTGCTGCTCGTTGGTGTTCCAGGCGCCGCCCACATGTGCGGTCGGCAGGTAGCGGGTGTCGCTCAGTCGTTCGAAGAAGGCCATGGGCTCACAGGGCAATGGAATGAGGTACGCGACGCGCGCTGCGCCGTGCCTCCATCGTAGCCTCAGTGCGCGGAAGCCGCCTTCAGTGCGTCCACCACCTGTGCGCCGGAGAAGCCGCAATGGCCTTCGCCGACGGGAGGCAGTACATGCAGTTTCGAGGCGCTGCCTGCACGCGCTGCCAGCTGTGGATACACCGTCTGCATGCGCGGAACGATGCTCGGATCGCCATGGTTGAACTGGATCACCAGTGGCCGTTGCAACGCGCCGTTGAGTGCCAGACGGTCGCGCACGTACGCCTGCCCAGCGGCACTGGCCTGCACGCGTTGCACGCCCGCGTTGAAGGCTGCGTCGTCACCGAAGCCGCTGTAGACGATGCCGATGTTGCCGGCGGGCATGCCACCGGCGCGCTGTGCCAGTTCGTGCAGGACCAGCGCATGCAGGCTGATCGCACCGGCCAGTGCATCGGGTGCGACCTGCAGGCGCGTAGCGAACTGTGCGGACTCTGCCGGACGAGTCGCCAATGCGGCAGCGATGCCCTGGTACAGCGCCATCTGCGGCAGCGCGCCGGCCTCGCTCGACAGCAGGCCGCCGGCCGGCAGGCCTTCGGCCTTGGGGAAGAAGTAATCAAAGGCCGCCAGGGTGGTGAGCAGGTCCCGGGCCAGCACGTCGCCTGGCAGGTTGGCGCCGCACAGTGAAATGCCACCGGCATAGCTCTGCGGATGGCGCTCCAGGCTGGCCACGGCGACCGCGCCGCCCATCGAGAAGCCGAGCATCCAGGTGTGGCGCACGTGCGTGAGTTCGTCCAGCGCGTGCTGGCGCAGGCGCTCCATGTCGGCCACCGCATCGGCCACTGCCCAGCCCTGGCTGGAATAAGCACTCTGGGCGACGGCGTAACCGGCATCGAGCAGTGCCTGGGTGCTGTCTGCAGCCGCCATCGGCGTCTCGCGCGGCACGCCCACCGGCTCATAGCCATGGGCCAGCATCACCAGCTCGCCATTCCACTGTGCGGGCACATCCAGCCGCCAAGGTGCGCCCTGCAGTTCACCGCTGAGCGTGCGCGGCGCTGGCGGCGCTGGCGGCGCGGCCGCGTGCAGGGTGCTGGTCGGAAGCAGACCGATCGCCAGGTTCAGGGAGAGCATGGCGTGCATCGCAGTCATCCGTGCAGGGGTGCGCCGAGCATAGGGCCTGGGGGGGCACGCGCGCTGCGCTGCCGCAGTGTTGGGCAGCATCGCGGTTCTCGCCGGCGTACCGACGAATTCGATACGATGGGTCGCATCAACCATCACCTGTTTGATCCGGAGTCCTGCCATGGTCGACCGCCTTGCCATCCTGCTGGAACGTTTCGCGGTCAGCGCCTCGGTGTTCCATGCCGGCGCGCTGTGCGGCATCAACAGCCTGCCGGGCGAGGATGAGGCCGGCCACCTGCACCTGGTGCGGCGCGGACCGGTGCAGGTCACGCATGGCCAGCACACCGTGCAGGTGGATGTGCCCAGCCTGCTGCTGTACCCGCGGCCGATGCCGCACCGCTTCAGTACCGACCCGCAGCACGGGGCCGACATGGCCTGCGCCAACCTGCATTTCGAAGGCGGCCGGCTCAATCCGATCAGCGCGGCGTTGCCCGATTTCATCTGCATGCCGCTGACGGATCTGTATGGCGGCAGCGCCGCGCTGGATCTGCTGTTCGAGGAAGCCTTCGAGCAGCGTTGCGGGCGCACGGTGATGGTCAACCGACTGTTCGAGGTGGTGATGATCCAGGTACTGCGCCAGTTGATGGAAGGTGGGCAGATGCGCGGCGGCCTGTTTGCCGGGCTCGGCCACCCGCGCCTGCGCCTGGCCCTGGTGGCCATGCACGAGGCGCCGGCGCAGGCCTGGACGCTGGAGGACCTGGCCGAAACCGCCGGCATGTCGCGCAGCGTGTTCGCCGCCAGTTTCCGCGAGGCGATGGGGACCACGCCGGGCCAGTACCTGCAGGGCTGGCGTGTCGGCCTCGCCCAGCAGGCGCTGCGCCAGGGGCGGCCGTTGAAGCGGATTGCCGACGACGTCGGTTACGGCAGCGAAGCCGCGCTGTCGCGTGCGTTCAAGGCGCACACCGGGCAGTCGCCACGGCAGTGGCGTGAACAGGATCGCGCCAGCGCCGCCTGAGTGCTCAGCCCAGCGCGAGCCGGGCCAGCTTCATGCCGCCAAACAGGCCGGCCAGGCCAAGTGCGACCGAGCCGCCGGCATACAATGCCGCCAGCCCATGCTGGCCGCGCTGCAGCAGCAGGCCGATTTCCAGCGAATAGGTGGAGAAGGTGGTGTAGCCACCGAGGATGCCGGTGGTCAGCAGCAGCCGCAGTTGCGGCGAGGCGCCATTACGCAGGGCGAAGGCCTCCACCACCACGCCCATCAACAGTGCGCCGCTGATGTTGATGAGGAAGGTCGACCAGGGCCACGGGCTGCCCACGGCGACGCGCGCGCCGAGCAGGTTGCAGGCATGGCGCAGGCACGCGCCTGCGCCGCCTCCCAGGAAGACCAGGACATAGTTGTTCAATGCTTGCATCGCTTGCCTCGAGTGCTGGTTCGCAGGATCGACGGCGTACGCAATGGCGGGCACGGCCTGCCATCGACGAACGCCGGGTTCGTCAACAACAGGAGCCATCAGCCATCTCAGGCGGTTATCGGGGGAGCCCCATCCCCATCAACGCCCATGCTACCAGCGCGACGCGGCGCTGGGCAGGATCTGTCAGGGCAGGGCGGTGGCCACCACGCGAGCGACCTTGCTGCGGCTGATGCCTTCGCGCAGCAGGTCGTTGGCCATCAATCCCAGCGATGCCTGCCGGCGGAGGCCGACATCAAGCCCGCGTCGGTCCAGGATGTTGGCCACCAGTTCATAGGCGGTTTCCCAGACATCCAGGTAGGCCTCGCTGGGCAGGTACATGTAGGCCGTGCCGCGCTCGCCCACTGCGCCATCGACCGGGCCGAACAGCAGTTCGCGCGGGTCCATCTTCACCGCATCGGCGATTCGGAAGAGTTGTTCGGCTTTTACGTGGTCGGCTTTGACGTTGTCGTTGAGCCAGTTGCTGATGGTGGCCGTAGTGCTGTCGGAGGCGCGGGCAAGGTCGGCCGGACGTGGGTGCCCGGCGTTTTTCATTGCGGCGGCGAGTCGTTGTCCAAGAGTATTCATCTATGCAAGCCAGCTTAACGCGTGGATTCAAAAGAATCCTTGCCACCAGAATAAGTCTGATGACGAAAGAGATCGAAAATGGACGAAATCTGGTGCAAGCGTCAGGTGCGCATCCGGCTGGGCCTGGAGACCGACGCCGAGCTGGCCAGGCTCTTTGGAATCAGCCGATCCGCTGTCTCGCAATGGCCTTGCGACTTTCCGATCCCGCCGCTGCGGCGCTACATGCTGCAGCAGCGCTATCCCGGTCTGTTTCCTGCCGAAAAGAGCGATCAGGTGAAAACCATCTAAGTAATGACAGAAATTGTCGCTGTCAGCGTGCTTATTCCGATTTGTTAAGCACGCTTATCGCCATAGTTGAATTCGATTGAAACAGGCGCGGCAGGGGCGAGATGGAATGCGTATCGGGCGAGGATGTCGGCTTTGGCGCGACGGCGGGGCAGGGTAGTCCGATCGCTCAGATCATGAACGATTAATAATTTCAATCACGAAAGTCGCGCCATGTCATTGACCTGTCGTGAAAATTATGACTAATTGGCATCAACCGGTTGTGAAGACCGGGAGTCATTCAGTACCACGCACGTCGATCGGTTGACCGTGAACGATGCAGGACAAGTCCAACGGAGGTCGTATGGAATACGGCATGCATGGCTTGGCTGAACGGGTACGCCGCGAACTGGAAGCCAGTTATCACAAACACGGATGCGGTCCGGCGTTCTGGGATACCTACCAGCAGGTGCTTGATCGTCTGGTTCCGCAGGGAACCGAGCGTACCGAAGTGACCAACGATCTGGCGCTGATCATCGAGCAGCTCGGCATCGTCCGCCGTGCCCAGCTGGTGCCGCCGGACGGCAGCAGCCGCCCGCGTTGAGTCAGCACAGGCGCCAAGCGCCGCACGCCAGCAGGGCGGCCAGCAGGGACGCCAGCATGGTGGTGCGTGTGCGCCACCGGCGTGGCGCCTGCCCGGCCATCACCTGCGGGCTGCAGTAGCGCACCAGTCCGGGGCCGAAGCCGGCGCGGTGCTGCTGCTGCGCGGACGCTTCCAGGCAGGCACCGCACGCCAGGCAATCGGCCTGGGGCCCATGGCGGATGTCCAGCTGCATCGGACAGGCCGTCACGCAGGCCGCGCAGTCGGTGCAATCCCCCAGCCGGTCCGCACTGAAGGTGGGCATCGGCCCCGCCAGCAGCGGATGCGCGGCACGGAACACGTAGTCCTGCGCAGTGACCGGGTCGAGCAGGCCACGGCCGCGCGCCTGCACGCCGCCCAGTGCGGCGGGTCGTGCGCCACGGGGTTCGCCGCGGGGAGCGTCGTACAGCATGCGCGGGGTATGCGGATCGGTCAGCAGCGGCTGCAGGCGCGCGAACGGGCACAGCGAGCGGCATACCTGTTCGCGCAGGAAGCCGGCATTGCCGTAGGTGGCCCCGGCATAGAACAGCACCCAGAACACTTTCCACCCGCTCCAGCCGCTTGCGGCGGGCAGGCCGAGCAGGCCGTGGATCGGGCTGAACAGGCCGACGAAGGTGATGCCGGTCCACAGCGAGAGCAGCACCCAGCACAGTCGGGTCGAGACCGTGGCCGCGCGCGGGGGCAGCCTTTGCGCCAGCACGCGGGCGATGCCGTCAAAGGCGCGCATCCACAGCGTCTGCGGACAGGCGTGGCCGCACCAGACCCGGCCGGCCAAGTGGGTCAGCAGGGCCAGGCCCACGGCAAGCACCGCCAGCAGGCCCAGCAGCATGCCGAGGTCATCTGGCCATAGCGTCCAGCCGAACAGATCGAAGCGGCGTGCCGCGAGGTCGAGCAGGAGCGCCTGGCGTCCATCCCAGCGCAGCCAGGGCAGCACGTAGAACAACGCCAGCAGCGTGGCACTGAGGGCGCCACGCCAGCGCCAGGGGCGTGGCAGGGAGGGCGCGGCGCAGCTCATCCCAGTGGCAGCTCATCGTCGTCGCCTTCGTCGATCGGGCGCAGCAGGTAGCCGGTCATCGCACTGGACAGCGCAGTGACTGCCCAGAACATGAAGAAGCCTGCGGTGTAGCCCAGCTCACGGCTGATCGCGCTGCCCGGGAAACTGATCGCCTGCAGCCGCAGGGGATCGACGAAGGCGAAGAACACCACGCAGGCCAGGCCGGCGGCGATGAAACTGGGCCAGAGGACCGCGCCCCAGTGCTGGATCAGCCGCTGGCGGCGGCCGGAAGACGATGTGTTCATGCTGTCCCGGGGCTGAGGAAGAGGGCGGCGCGTATACTTCGCGGTGGTCGGCGCAGCATCCGCAGGGCATGCGTCGTGCAAGCGCGTCAGCCTAGGCGGGCCTGTCCGCGCCGACATTGATCTGGATCAACAGCGGCCGCCGCCGCCTTCGGCACACTGCCGATCCGTACTGGGTAACCCGATGAACGCACCATCCCCGACCGAACTTCCCGTCGCCTCGCTGGCGCTGTGCAGCGAAGAGGAAGTGACCCGCCTGGTCCACGATTTCTATGCGCGGGTGCGCGAGGAAGAGCGGCTGGGGCCGGTGTTCAACGGGCACGTCCATGAGTGGCCCTCGCACCTGGCCCAGCTGGTCGATTTCTGGTCGGCCATGCTGCGCGGTACCCGCCGCTTCAGTGGTTCGCCGATGTCCAAGCACATGGCCATCGACCTGGACAAGGATCTGTTCGACCGCTGGCTGGTGCTGTTCCACAGGACCACCGCCGAGTGCGGCAACCCGCCGATGCAGGCGCTGGCCGACGACGTGGCCAAGCGCATCGCTGAAACCTTCTGGCGCCGCTACCAGATGCTGCGCTGGCCGCAGGTGGGCCTGCCGGTGCTGGGCGTCTGCGGCCAGGATTGATCCAGGTCAAGGCGGGGGCGCCGCGCCGGCGCGATGCTGGCGCCATGGACACGTTCTCTCCCGCTGCTGGTGGCCTGGCCTGGACCTTCGACCCTGATCTGCTGCGCCGGCATGACCGGCCGGGGCCGCGCTACACCTCCTATCCGACCGCGCCGCATTTCCACGATGGCTTCGACGCGCCGGCCCTGCGCCAGGCGATCGCCGACAGCAACCAGACGGCGCGCGCGCTGTCGCTGTACGTGCACGTGCCGTTCTGCTCCAGCCCGTGCTTCTATTGCGGCTGCAACCGGGTGATCACCCGCGATCGTGGCCGTGGCCACAGCTACGTTGCGCGGGTGCTGGCCGAGGCCGACCTGCTGGCACCGCAGTTCGATGACGGGCGCGAAGTGATCCAGCTGCACCTTGGCGGCGGCACGCCCAATTTCCTCGATGCCGAGGCCATGACCACGCTGGTGGAAGGGCTGCGTCGGCGTTTCGATTTCAGTGACTCGTCAAAGCGCGATTTCTCCATCGAGCTGGATCCGCGCTTCATCGATGCCGGTGACGTCGCGATGCTGGCACGCCTGGGCTTCAATCGCGCCAGCCTCGGCGTGCAGGACTTCGACCCGCAGGTGCAGGAGTCGATCAACCGCGTGCAGGGTGTGCGGCAGACGCTGGACATCCTGCGGGCCTGCCGTGACAGCGGCATGCGCTCGGTCAACGTCGACCTGATCTACGGCCTGCCCGGGCAGAGCCTGGAAGGCTTCGGACGCACCCTGGAGCGGGTGCTGGCGCTGCGCCCGGATCGCCTGGCGGTGTATGGCTACGCGCATCTGCCGCACCTGTTCCGCGCACAACGGCAGATCGACGAGAGTCGGCTGCCCTCGCCGGAAGACAAGCTGGCCCTGCTTGGGCTGGCAGTCGAACGTCTTTCCGCGGCGGGCTACCAGTACATCGGCATGGACCACTTCGCGCTGCCCGAGGAGGACCTGTCGCGCGCGCAGCGCGCCGGTCAGCTGCACCGTAATTTCATGGGCTACACCACCCACGCCGACACCGATCTGCTTGGCCTGGGGGTCAGTGCCATCAGTCACGTGGGCGCCACCTACAGCCAGAACCCGCGCGATCTGCCGTCATGGGAAGCGGCAGTTGACCAGAGCCAGCTGCCGGTCTGGCGCGGGGTCGCGCTCAGCGAGGACGACCAGCTGCGCGCCGAGCTGATCCAGCAGCTGATGTGCCAGGGCGAGGTGGATGGCCATGCGTTGGCCCAGCGCCATGGGGTGCGCTTCGAGGAGTACTTCGCGCAGGATCTGCAGGCCGTGCAGCGGCTGCAGCGCGATGGCCTGGCCGAGTACAGCGATGGGGTGGTTCGCGCCAGTGAGCCGGGGCGGCCGCTGCTGCGGCTGCTGGCGATGTGCTTTGATCCTTATCTGCGCGTTGCGCAGGAACAGCCGCGGTACTCGCGGGCGATCTGAGGCGTGTTGCGCGTGGTGCCCGGAGCCGGAATCGAACCGGCATGGGGTTGCCCCCGGCGGATTTTAAGTCCGATGCGTCTACCAGTTTCGCCATCCGGGCCTGCAGCGCGCGCCGATTGTAACGGAATCATCGCCGCTGTCGGCGGATAACGTGGCCTTTACGCAGCCGGCTGCGGCGCTGGTTACAGTCCGCCCATTCTCCCGGGAATGGCGACATGCACGCACGTGGCAGGCAGTGGATGCAGTGTGGGCTGGTGCTGGCCATGTGGCTGGCCGCAGGGCCCGTGTTGGCGCAGCCGGCACCACCGCCTGCGGGATCGGACGCGGTGGTCGATCTGGACACCGTGCAGGTCACCGGTGAACAGCCGGGTCCCGGCCTGTGGAAAGTGACCGGCCCGCAGGGCCATGTGCTGTGGATCCTCGGCACGGTATCGCCGCTGCCAGCGCGCGTGGAATGGCGGTCGGATGACGTCGAACGCACCATCGCCGGTGTCGATCACGTACTGGGCGATCCGGGCTTTGGATTGGACGCGAAGATCGGCTTCTTCAAGGGGCTTACCCTGCTGCCGCTGGCGAAGAAGACCGCGCGTGATCCGCAGGGGCGCACGCTGGACCAGCTGCTGCCCGCACCCACCTATGCGCGCTGGTTGGGCCTGAAGCAGACCTACCTCGGCAACGATCGCAGCGTGGAAAAGGAGCGTCCGCTGGTAGCCTCCGGCCGGCTGTACCGGGCCTTCCTCAAGCGCAATGGCCTGCGCGACAGCAAGCAGGTCAAGGACGCACTGAAGCGCGTCTACAAGGCGCACGACCTGCAGCCGGAAGATGTGCAGGTGAAGCTGAAGATCGACGACATCCGTGGCGCGCTGAAGGAGCTGCAGGCGTCGGAAGTGGATGACCGCGCGTGCTTCGAACGTACTCTCGACACGGTGGAGTTCCAGGCGCCGGTGCTGCGCGAGCGCGCCAATGCCTGGGCGCTGGGCGATGTCACCGCGTTGAAGCGCCTGTCCTCCTCGACGATGGCGCAGAGCTGCAGGGAAATGCTGCAGGACTCGGAGTTCGTGCGCCGCCGTGGCTGGAGCAACCTGCCGCAGCAGGTACGCGCACGCTGGTTGCAGGCGGCCGATGCTGCGCTGGCCAAACATGCCGGCACGTTTGCAACGGTGCCGGTCAGCCAGCTGCTGGGCGAAGGCTATCTGGAAGAACTGACGCAGCGCGGCTACGTGATCGAGGCGCCGCCGGAATAGCCAGCGCTTGAAGTCCCCGTGCTTCCTGTCATATTTCCCCGTATCAGGGGTAGGGGAGTGGTGGAGATGGCGTTGCATGCGTTTGCCTATGTCAGTACGGCCAAGGAAGGGCTGGACGTGCCCGATCTCGATGCGCTGCTGGCCGACGCGACCGCCTTCAACCGCATGGCCGGCGTCACCGGTGTACTGATGTTCGATGGCACCCGCTTCCTGCAGTACATCGAAGGGCCGCGCGATGGCGTGGCATCGGTGCATGCGCGCATCCTCAATGCGCGCCGTCACGGCAGCGTCGCCGAGCTGGCTGCGGGGGCCCTGCAGTGGCGCTGGTTCCCGCGCTGGACCATGGCCAACCGCATGATCGATGCGGCCACGCTGGACGGCATCGTGGCCGCGCCGTGGCAGGGTTTCGACAACGGGTCGCCGTCGTGCAGCCACGGTTTTGCGTTGCTGCTGGAGGCCTGGACCGGAGGCCATGGCGAACTGGAACCGGCCGCGGTCTGCCTTGGCTCCTGAGCCCGGCGTGGCCTGTCGTCACCGGGGCGGTTAACCTTGTGGGCATGCTTGCCTTCACCGCGGAAACCCGGATGACCCAGACCCTGTCGCTGCCCACGGGGCATCGCCCATGAGCGCGCCCATCAGCGCCGCGCAGCAACCGCTGCCGGCCGTGATCGGGTTGGGCTACGTCGGCCTGCCGCTGGCCGTGGCGTTCGGTCGTCATGTCCCCACGCTGGGTTACGACATCGACGCGGCACGCATCGCCGAGCTGGGCAGCGGCCAGGACCACACGCTGGAGATGGAGCCGGAGGAACTTGCCGCGGCCGTGCAGCTGCGCTACAGCAGTGACCCTGCGCAGCTGGACGCCTGCAACGTCTACATCGTCACCGTGCCCACGCCGATCGATGCGTACGAGCAGCCGGACCTGGAGCCGCTGCGCTCGGCCACGCGGCTGGTGGCCAGCCATCTGCGCGCAGGCGATCTGGTCATCTACGAGTCCACGGTCTACCCGGGTACCACTGAGGAAGTCTGCGTGCCGCTGCTGGAAGAGGGCTCGGGACTGCGCTTCAACGAGGATTTCTACTGCGGCTACAGCCCCGAACGGGTCAGCCCGGGGGATCGCCAGCGGCGCCTGGCAGACATCCGCAAGATCACCTCCGGTTCGACCCCGGCGGTCGCGTCGGTGGTCGACGGCCTTTACCAGCGCATCATCGCCGCCGGTACCTTCCCGGCACCGTCGATGCGTGTGGCCGAAGCAGCCAAGGTGGTGGAGAACATCCAGCGCGACGTCAACATCGCCCTGGTCAACGAGCTGGCGCTGATCTTCGACCGCCTCGGCATCGACACCCAGGATGTGCTGGACGCTGCGGGCAGCAAGTGGAATTTCCTGCCGTTCCGGCCCGGCCTGGTCGGCGGCCACTGCATCGGCGTGGATCCCTATTACCTGCTGCACAAATCCGAGAGCGTGGGCTTCCACCCGGACCTGATCCACACCGCGCGGCAGGTCAACAACCGTGTCGGCGAACACGTCGCCACCCGCGTGCTGGCGATGCTGGCCGAGCGCGGTCGTGCGGCAGCGCAGTCGCGCATCCTGGTGCTGGGCGTGACCTTCAAGGAGGACTGCCCCGACCTGCGCAACAGCCGCGCGCTGGAACTGGCCCAGCGCCTGCAGTCGGCCGGCGCACAGGTGCAGGTGAGCGACCCGTGGGTGGGGCCGGCGGCCCTCGCTGATGCCAACGTGCACTGGGTGGCCGAGCCGCAGGCCGGGCAGTACGACGCGGTGGTGCTGGCGGTGGCCCATGCCAGCTTCAAGGCGCTGGATGAAGATGGAATCCGCTTGCTGCTGGCGCCGGGTGGGCTGGTCTACGACGTGAAGTCTGCCTGGCCGCGCAACGTGGTCGACGACCGCCTGTAGACACGCGCACGTTAGACTGGGGCGGTTGCAATCGAGGAACGCCATGCACCGGTATATCGTCTACCTGCTCGCCATCCTGCTGTTTCCCCTGTGCCTGTGGTTGGCCACGATCTGGCCGGCCTGGTACTGGGGTGTCGGTCTGACCGCCGCGATGGTGGCACTGGGCACCTGGGACCTGCTGCAGAAGCGCAGCACCCTGCGCCGCAACTATCCGGTGATGGCGCACTTCCGCTACGGGCTGGAGTCCATCGGCCCGGAAATCCGCCAGTACTTCGTGCAGAGCGACCTGGAAGACGTGCCGTTCTCGCGCCAGCAGCGTGCGCTGATCTACCAGCGCGCCAAGAACGAGATGGACACGGTGCCCTTCGGTACCCTGCGCAGTACCTACGCGGTGGACTACGAGTGGATCAACCACTCGCTGGCACCGACCACCATCGCCGCGCATGATTTCCGCGTGCTGATCGGTCCCACCTGCGCCAAGCCCTATTCGGCCAGCGTGTTCAACATCTCGGCGATGAGCTTCGGCTCGCTGTCGGCCAACGCGATCCGCGCACTGAACGACGGCGCGCGTCGCGGCGGTTTCTACCACGACACCGGCGAAGGCTCGATTTCGCCGTATCACCGCGAGATGGGCGGTGATCTGGTCTGGGAAATCGGCTCGGGCTACTTCGGCTGCCGCGACGAGAAGGGCGGTTTCAGCGAGGAACGCTTCATCGCCAATGCCACCCACGATCAGGTCAAGATGATCGAGATCAAGCTGTCGCAGGGTGCCAAGCCGGGACACGGTGGCGTGCTTCCGGCGCCGAAGGTGACTGCCGAGATCTCTGCCACCCGCGGCGTGCCAATGGGCGTGGACTGCGTGTCACCGTCGCGCCATTCGGCGTTCTCCACGCCGGTGGAACTGCTGCAGTTCGTCGCCCGCCTGCGTGAGCTGTCCGGTGGCAAGCCGGTGGGCTTCAAGCTGGCCATCGGCCACCCGTGGGAATGGTTCGGCATTGCCAAGGCCATGCAGGAAACCGGCCTGCTGCCCGATTTCATCGTGGTCGATGGTGCCGAAGGTGGGACCGGCGCGGCGCCGGCCGAGTTCGTCGACCACGTCGGCGTGCCGATGCACGAGGCGCTGCTGCTGGTGCACAACACCCTGGTCGGCCTGGACCTGCGCGAGCGCATCCGCATCGGTGCGGCCGGCAAGATCACCAGTGCCTTCGAGATCGCGCGCACCATCGCACTCGGCGCGGACTGGTGCAATGCCGGCCGCGGTTTCATGTTCGCGCTCGGCTGCATCCAGTCGCTGAGCTGCCATACCGACAAGTGCCCGACCGGCATCGCCACCCAGAACCCGGCGCGCTGGAAGCATCTGGATGCGCCGGACAAGGCCACGCGCGTGCACAGCTACCACGAGCACACCCTGCATGCGCTGAAGGAACTGCTGTGCGCGGCCGGTCTCAATGACCCGGCCGAGTTGGGGCCCGAGCACATCCTGCGTCGTGTTTCGCCGGTCGAGATCCGTTCGTTGTCCTCGCTGTACCGCTACCTCGAACCGGGCGAGCTGCTGCACAAGGTGCCGGACCACGCGGTGTTCCACTCGTTCTGGGCCGAAGCGCGCAGCGATTCGTTCCAGCCGCCGCCGCGCATCCAGGCGCTGCGCGCGAGCAAATCGCGGTAACGGTTGTGTAGAGTCGAGCCATGCTCGACTGCCTTTCGATCTACAAAAGCAGTCGAGCATGGCTTGAATCTACATGGAGGGATCATGCAGTTCAGGACCGGCACGACCGATGACGTGGCCACGCTGTGGGCGCTGCGCACGCGCTGCGTGCGCGAAACCTGCAGCAGTCATTACCCGCCCGAGGTGATCGCGCCATGGTCGGCCTCGCCGCCACCGGCACAGTACCAACGCCTGCTCGCTCAGGGCGGTTGTGTGGTGGCCGAGGACGGGCGGGGCGCCCTGCTGGGCTTTGGTGTGTTCGATGCCGTCGGCAACGAGGTCGATGCGCTGTTCGTCGATCCGGACAAGGGCGGGCAGGGCATCGGCCAGGCGCTGATGCAGCGCCTGCTGGCACTGGCCGATCCGGCGCGTGACGTGGTGCTGTCGGCCTCGCTCAACGCCGTGCCGTTCTATCAACGGCAGGGCTTCATCGCCGGGGCCGAGGAAGCCTATCCGCACCCCAGTGGCGTGGCCCTGGCCTCGGTGCGCATGCACCGCGCCGTGTAGAGCCGAGCCCATGCTCGGCTGCATTTGCCACACGAGCAGAACAGTCGAACATGGCTCGACTCTACAGAAGCGGAGCAGCCGAGCATGGGCTCGGCTCTACAACACCCCGGTCAGCGTCCCACCAGCCACGCGATGACACCCTCGGCCGCCCGCAACCCGCTCGCATAGCACGCGGTCAGCAGGTAGCCGCCGGTCGGCGCTTCCCAGTCCAGCATCTCGCCGGCGCAGAACACACCGGGCAGGGCGCGCACCATCAGGCCGTCATCCAGCGCCTGCAGGCGCACGCCACCGGCGGTGCTGATCACTTCGGCCATCGGCCGCGGGCGTTGCAGGCGCAGCGGCAGGCGCTTGAGCGTCGCGACCACGGCGCTCAGGTCGTTGCCGGCGTCCTTGCCCAGGATCTCGAACACCAGCGCGGTCTTCACCGCATCCAGTCCTGCCTGGCGGCGCAGGTGTTCGCCGAAGCTGCGGCCCTTGCGCGGGCGCGACAGATCGGCGAGCAGGCGCGCTTCGTCGCGGCCCGGCACAAGATCCAGCCACAGGGTGGCGTGGCCATCGCGGTTGATGGTTTCGCGCAGATCGGCGGCCAGCGCGTAGATCAGGCTGCCTTCGATGCCGTACTCGCTGGCCACGCATTCGCCCTGCAGCGTGTGCGGCTGGCCCTGCAGGTCGATCCAGTGCGCGACCACCGGCTTCAGCGGTGCGCCGGCATTGCGCTGTGCGAAGAACGGGGTCCAGTCCACGTCGAAGCCGCAGTTGGCTGATTGCAGCGGAGCGATGTCCACGCCGCGCGCCTGCAGCGGCACGACCCAGGCGCCATCGCTGCCCAGCTGCGGCCAGCTGCCGCCGCCCAGCGCCAGCAGGGTTGCATCCGCCTGCACTTCGATCGGGCCGTCTTCGGTGCTGAAGCACAGCGCGCCTTCCTCGGTCCATCCAGTCCAGCGATGGTTGGCATGCAGGCGCACGCCCTGTTCCTTCAGCCGGCGCACCCAGCCACGCAGCAGCGGCGCGGCCTTGCGGTCGACCGGGAACACGCGGCCGGAGCTGCCCACATAGGTCTCCACGCCGAAGCCGGCGGCCCAGTCGCGCAGCGCCTGGGCGTCGAAGCCATCCAGCCACTGGCCGACGGCATCGGCCTGTTCGCGGTAGCGGCTGTCGAACAGCGGGCGCGGGTCGGAGTGGGTCAGGTTGAGCCCACCCTTGCCGGCGATCAGGAATTTGCGGCCGGGCGAACCCTTGGCCTCGTACAGGTCCACGTCCAGGCCGGCCGCGCGCAGGCGCTCGGCGGCGAACAGGCCGGCCGGACCGCCGCCGATAACGGCGACCCGGCGCGGTGCAGCGGCATTACGGTTTGACATCGAGCAGCTCGACATCGAACACCAGCGAGGAACCGGCCGGGATCGGGCCGATGCCGCGGTCGCCGTAGCCATAGGCCGGCGGAATCATCAGGGTGCGCTTGCCGCCCACCTTCATGCCGGCGACGCCCTCATCCCAGCCGCGGATGACCTGGCCGGCGCCGAGCGTAAAGGTGAAGGGTTCGCCGCGGCCGACCGAGCTGTCGAAGGTCTTGCCATGCTTGCTTTCGGTGCGCTGGTCGTAGATCCAGCCGGTGTAGTGCACGGAGACTTTCTGGCCCGGGACGGCTTCGGCGCCGGTGCCGACCTGGGTGTCGATGCGCTCGAAGGTGGTCAGGGTGCCACCCGGGGGCGGACCGGCGGGTTCGCGGGCACAGCCGGCGGCGACAAGGGACAGCAGCAGGGGTAGCAGCAGGCGGCGCATCGGGCGTCTCCGGGATGGGTGGTGTCGGGGGCGGCAAGGGTAGCGCATCGGTGCCGGGTATCATGGTCGCATGGCCAAACTCCTGCTCAATCTCCGCAATGTCGGTGACGACGAATACGCCGACGTCTGCACGCTGCTGGACCAGCACGGCATCGCCTGGTACCGCACCGAACCCAGCCCGTGGGGCATTTCCAACGGCGGCCTGTGGCTGAGCGAGGATGCCGACCAGCCGCGGGCGAAGGCGCTGATGGCCGAGTACCAGGCGGCGCGCGGGGTGCGTGTGCGTGCCGAGCGCGAGCAGGCGCTGCGCGAGGGCACGGCCGAGACGTTCGGCAGCCTGCTGCGGCGGAGGCCGGTGTTCGTGGTGCTGGTGCTGCTGGGCATGGTGGTGGCGGCGGCGCTGGTGCTGCTGCCGTTCGTGTTGTTGCGGGGCTAAGCCGCCGCGGTAGTGCCGGCCTCTGGCCGGCAAGGGGTCGGATCCCTCCGCTGGGCGGAGGGCTCTGACCCCTGAATCTGCCTGTGCGGTTGCGAGGCGCTAAAATGGCGGGATGATCGCCAATACCGCCGCCTACCACTTCGCCGTCATTGACGCCCCCCAGGTCCTGTGCGACCAGCTGCTGGCGCGTGCCGAGGCCACGGAGCTGCGTGGAACCATCCTGGTGGCGGGCGAGGGCCTGAACCTGTTCCTGGCCGGCGCGCCGGAGGCGATCAAGGACTTCTATGCCGCCCTGCATGCCGATGCACGTTTTGCCGACATGCGGGTCAAGACCAGCTTCAGCGAGCACCCGCCGTTCGCGCGCCTGAAGGCCAAGGTCAAGGACGAGATCATCAGCTTCCGCCGCGATGACGGCCAGCCGCTGGAATACCCGCGTGCGCCGGCGGTGGACCCGGCCACCGTGCAGCGCTGGCTGCGCGAGGGCCACGACGATGCCGGCAAGCCGGTGGTGATGCTCGATACGCGTAATCTGCAGGAAGTGGAGTACGGCACGTTCAAGGACGCGCTGGTGCTGCCCATCCACAAGTTCACCGACCTGCCCGAGGCCCTGGCGCCGCACCGCGAGGCGCTGAAGGAGAGCACCGTGGTCAGCTTCTGCACCGGTGGCATCCGCTGCGAGAAGGCGGCGCTGTGGATGGTCAATGATGGCATGGACAACGTGCTGCAGCTCGACGGCGGCATCCTCGGTTACTTCGAGGAAGTGGGCGGCGAGGGTTACGAAGGCCGCTGTTTCGTGTTCGATGAGCGCGTGGCGCTGGATGCGGCGCTGCAGCCGATGGTCGACGAACCGCTGGCCGAGCCGCGCCCCAGCGCGTTCTGACCACGCGACTCTGTAGAGCCGAGCCCATGCTCGGGTGCCGTTGAGCGGTGAAAAGCAGCCGAGCATGGGCTCGGCTCTACACCCGCCCCGCAGGAATCAGCATCCTGCCACCGTCACTGGCGGTGGCCCCGTCCCGACCCCATGCAAGGGGACATCTTGTGACGGAGTACGCCTGATGATCCCGTTGTCGATCCTCGACCTGGCCCCGGTCTGCGAGGGCAGCGATACCACCGCCGCCTTCGCCAACATGCTGGAACTGGCCCAGCACGCCGATGCGCTGGGCTACCGCCGCTACTGGCTGGCCGAACACCACAACATGCCCGGCATCGCCAGCGCGGCCACCGCCGTGCTGATCGGCCACGTGGCCGGCGGCACCAAGCGTATCCGCGTTGGCTCCGGCGGCATCATGCTGCCCAACCACGCGCCGCTGCAGGTGGCCGAGCAGTTCGGCACGCTGGCGTCGCTGTACCCGGACCGCATCGACCTCGGCCTGGGCCGCGCGCCCGGCACCGACCAGCCCACCGCGCGCGCGCTGCGCCGCTACTTCGACAGCGCCGACCAGTTCCCGCAGGACGTCCGCGAGCTGCTGCATTACTTCGAACCGGTGCAGCCTGGCCAGGCCGTGCAGGCCGTGCCCGGTGGTGGCCTGCGGGTGCCGACCTGGATCCTCGGCTCCAGCCTGTTCGGCGCGCGCATGGCCGCCTCGATGGGCCTGCCGTATGCGTTCGCCTCGCACTTCGCGCCCGATTCGATGGATGAAGCGCTGGCCGTCTATCGCCGCGAATTCCGCCCCTCGGCCACGCTCAAACAGCCGCACGCGATGCTGGCGCTGAATGTCGTCGCCAGTGACAGCGAAGCCGAATCGCGCCGGTTGTTCACCAGCCAGCAGCAGAGCTTCGTCAACCTGCGTCGCGGTCGCCCGGGCCGGATTCCGGCGCCGATCGACGACATCGAGACCTTCTGGGAACCGCACGAGAAGCTGGGCGTGGAGCGCGCGCTGGCCTGCACCGTGCTGGGCGATCCGCAGCAGGTGGCCGAGGGCATCGCCGCCTTCGTCGACCGCCACAAGCCCGACGAACTGATGCTGACCGCCAACCTGTACGACCACCGCGCGCGCCTGCGCTCGTTCGAGCTGGCGATGCAGGCCTGGCACGCCCGCCACGCGGGCTGAACATCGGCATCACGGCGCATTGCAGCCGCGCCGGGTCTGATGGGGGCTCTTGCAACCGGAGCCCCCCACCATGGCCGATTCCCGCGCCGAACACATTGCCCAGCTGGCCGAACTGATCAAGGACGTGGAGGTGGCGATGTTCACCACCGTCGGCGTCGACGGCCGCCTGTACAGCCGCCCGCTGGGCACCCAGCAGGTCGCCTTCGATGGCGACCTCTGGTTCGCCACCGCTGCCGACAGCCCGAAGGTGGCCGAGATCGCGCTCAACCCGCGGGTCAACGTGGCTTATGCCTCGCCTTCGAAGAACACTTACGTATCGGTGGCGGGGCGTGCGCGCATCGTCGACGACCGCGCGAAGATCGAGGAATTGTGGTCGCCGCCGATGAAGCTGTTCTTCCCGGGCGGCAAGGATGATCCGAACCTGCGACTGATCCACGTGCGCGCCGATTCGGCGGAATACTGGGATGGCCCCGGCACGCTGCTGGGCAAGGCGCTGAGCTTCGTGCTGTCGGCGGTGCAGGACGAGCCCGCGCAGCTGGGCGACAACGGGTTCATTGACCTGCGGTGAAGGTTTCATCCACGCATGGCGTGGATCTACTGCTTCGCCATGATCCAGTAGATCCACGCCAAGCGTGGATGATCATGTCGCGTGGAGGGTAGCGCCGGGCCATGCCCGGCGAGCGCAGCGGCCATCACTCGAACCAGCGCTGGAACAGCTCCACCGTATACCCCACCAGTTGCCCGGAACTGAAGCCGAAGAACGCGATCGCCACCAGCGCGGCAACCCAGTTGAACAGCATCAGCGCGCCATCGCGCTCCAGCAGTGCCAGAGCGAACAGCAGCAGCTGGAAGCCGAACAGGAAGTTGGTGAACGGGATTGGCAGCGAGAGCATCACCCCCAACAGCACCAGCAGCAGGCCGCTGAACGCATGCGCGGGCAGAGGAACCAGCAGCGACGGCATGCGCGGCGAGAGCATGCGGTCCAGTCGACGCAATGGCCGATCAATACGGCGCAGGAACTTCTGCATGGTCCCGCGTTTGGGGCCGCGGCGGGCAATGAAGCCCGGCAGCCAGGGCTTGCGCCGGCAGAACAGCATCTGCAGCCCGATCAACACCACCAGCGGCCCGCTGACCGCGCCGCCCATGCCCGGAATCGGAATGAAGGAGGGCAGGATGGCCACGAACAGGAATACGCCGAAAGCGCTCTGCTGCAGGTCCTTCAGGATCTGCCCGAGCGGCATGTGCTCGGCCGGGTCGCCGGAGGCGAACATCGCCAGCAAGGTACGGATGCCCTCGTTGCGGTAGATCGGGCGCGGCTCGCCCGATTCGTCGTGCGGCGCCTGGTTTGACTCAGGCGGTGAGCTCATCGGCCTGCTCGTCAGACAGGGTGCGCAGCAACAGCTTGTCCACGCGTGCGCCATCCAGGTCGACCACCTCGAAGCGCCAGCCGGCCCAGTCGAAGTATTCGCCCGCGTGCGGGATGCGGCCGAAGTAGTGGATGCACATGCCGGCCAGCGTGTAGTAGTCGCCGTCCTCGGCGTCGGGCAGCTCGTTGCTGCCGATCAGTTCGCGCAGGTCCTCGATCGGCAGCGAGCCGTCCACCAGCAGCGAGCCGTCTTCGCGGGTCACCACCAGCGCGTCTTCGTCGGCGTTTTCCACCGCCTGCAAGCGGCCGACCACCGCACCCATCAGGTCGCTGATGGTCACCAGGCCCTGGATTTCGCCGTACTCGTCCACCACCAGTGCCATCGACTGCTGTTCCTCGCGGAAGATCTCCAGCAGCTTCATCGCGTGGGTCGATTCGGAAACGTACAACGGCTCGCGCAGGGTCTGGAACAGCGCGTTGTCACCGCGCGCCATGCGCGTGGCCAGCGACTTCAGCTCCAGGATGCCGACCACGTCCATGTCGTTGTCGCGCAGCACCGGGTAGCGCGAGAACTCGTGCTCGGCCATGATTTCCAGGTTGCGCTCCAGCCCGGCCTGGGTGTCCAGCCAGGCGATGCGGTTGCGCGGGGTCATCAGGCTGTCGGCGGTGCGGTCGCCCAGGCGCATGACACGGTTCATCATGTCGCGCTCATGGGTGTCGATCACGCCGGCCTCGTGGCTCTCGGCCACCAGCATGCGGATCTCTTCTTCGGTCACCTGCGCGGCCTCGTCCTGGCCCAGGCCCATCACCTTCAGCATCAGCTGGGTGGTCTTGGACAGCAGCCAGACGAAGGGCAGGGCCAGCTTCGCCAGCCAGCTCATCGGCATGGCCACCAGGCCGGCGATGGCCTCCGAGCGGGTCAGGGCAAGGCGCTTGGGCACCAGCTCGCCGAAGATGAGGGTGATGAAGGTGATCAGGCTGACAGCCAGCACCGTGCCGATCTTGCCGGCATAGGCAAAGCCGGGCATCAGCCCCTCGATCCAGCCGCCGAAGGCTTCGCCCAGCGCCTCACCGCCCAGATAGCCGGTCAGGACGCCGATGACGGTAATGCCGATCTGGACGGTGGACAGGAAGCTTTCGGGCTTCTCGGAGAGCTCCAGCGCCTTGGCTGCGCGCTTGGAGGTGGCCGCCATCTGCTTCAGGCGGCTCTTGCGCGAGGTCATGACCGACATCTCGGACATGGCAAAGAAGCCGTTCAGAAGAACAAGCGCGAAAACAATCAGGATCATTTCAAACACGGGCGTCGTCCCCGGTTGGTGGCAGGGAGGGCGGGTGCTTGCGGTGGCGGCAGGCGCTCAGGAACGGGGTCCGGCGCGGCGCAGGGGGGTAAGGGTCGTCGTCCATAAGGTGCGCCCGGGGGCGCGCTGGCATCTTAGCAAAGGCCCATGGCGGGGTGGCAACTACCTGTTCAGGTTGGGGGTTTTCATCCCCTCTGGGGGGCGGGGATACCCGGAATGGTCATCTAGCCGTCATAATTCGTCCTGGTGCCGTCCTTCCCGCGACGGCTGACAGGTTTCTCAATGTTCTCTCTGCAGACCATTTTCGGTTCCGGCAAACAGTTCTACACCCTGCTTGATGAGGCCGCCGTCGCGGCCAACGACGCTGCCAAGGCACTGCATTCGATGCTGCGCGAGGCCGACCGCCAGCCGGCGCTGGACGCCTTCAAGCTGGCCCGCCTGCGCGAGCGCGCGGCCTCGGACAAGATCAGCCAGGCGCTGGTAGACAGCTTCATGACCCCGATCGAGCGCGAGGACATCGAGGCGCTGGGTTCGGCCCTGTACAAGATTCCGAAGCAGATCGAGAAGTTCGCCGATCGCTATTCGCTGGCCACGACCCACCTGGAACACATCGACTTCGCGCCGCGCGCGGCGATGCTGGAACAGGCGGCCGGCGTGGTGGTGGAGATGGTGGCCGACCTGCGCCACATGAACCTGGACCGCATGACCGCGCTGAATGAGAAGCTGCGCTCGCTGGAGAACGAGGCCGACCGCCTGATGCTCGAGCTGTACCGCGACATCTACTCGGGCCGCCTGGACAACCTGCAGATGTTCCTGCTGAAGGAATTCTTCGAGATCCTGGAAAAGGCCATCGACCGCTGCCGCGAGGCTGGCGTCGTGGCGTACCAGATCGTCTTGAAGAACAGCTGACGGACGCCGCCGCATGTTGACCCTTGTCCTGGTGGTGATCCTGGCCGCGCTCGTCTTCGAGTTCATCAACGGCTTCCACGACACTGCCAATTCCATTGCCACCGTAGTGGCGACCAAGGTGCTCTCGCCCGGCTGGGCGGTGATGCTGGCCGCCGGCATGAATCTGATCGGCGCGCTTACCGGCACCGCGGTCGCACTCACCATTGCCTCGGGCCTGCTCAACACCAACGTCGTGGATGTCACCCCGCAGGTGATCCTCTGCGCGCTGCTGGGCGGCATCATCTGGAACCTGATCACCTGGTGGAAGGGCCTGCCGTCCTCCTCTTCGCACGCCCTCATCGGTGGCCTGTGCGGTGCCGGCCTGGCCGCGGCCCACAACAACTGGGACGCACTGATCTGGTCCGAGCGACTGGGCAGCTGGGCGCAGAACAAGGGCCTGCTGTGGAAGGTGTTCGTGCCGATGATCACCTCGCCGATCGCCGGCTTCCTGCTCGGCATCGTGGTGATGGTGCTGCTGTGGGCGATCATCGCTGGCCTGGCCAAGATCGGCGGCGCCATCGGTCGCCTGGCGCGCCCGCGCATCGTCAATGCCTTCTTCGGCAAGGCGCAGATCGCTTCGGCGGCCTACATGGGCTTCGCCCACGGCCACAACGACGCGCAGAAAACCATGGGCATCATCGCCATGACCCTGATTGGTGCCGAAGCCACCGGCGCGTTGAACGACCTGCCGTCGTGGCTGGCCTTCATGCACCCGGACGCGCACGCTGGTGACGGCATCGCGATGTGGATCGTGCTGACCTGCGCGGTGGTGATGGCTGCCGGTACCGCCTCGGGCGGCTGGAAGATCATCAAGACCCTGGGCCACAAGATGGTCAAGCTGCACCCGATCCACGGCTTCGCCGCGGAGACCAGCTCGGCCACGATCCTGACCCTGGCGGCCCACTTCGGCATGCCGGTCTCGACCACCCACAGCATCTCCACCGCCATCATGGGCGTGGGCTTCGCCAAGAACCCGCGTTCGCTGAAGTTCGGCGTCATCGAACGCATCGTCTGGGCCTGGATCCTGACCATCCCCGCCGCCGGCGGCTGCGCGTACCTGATCCTGAAGCTGTTCGAGCTGTTCGGCTGGACCTGAGGCCAACGGCCTTGGGGTCAGAGCCCTTCCCTGCGGGAAAGGGATCCGACCCCGGTAAACGAAAAAGCCCGCCGGATTCCGGCGGGCTTTTTCGTGGGCAGATCATTTTTCCGTATCCACGCATGGCGTGGATCTACTGACCACTGGCCACCGGCCAACTGTCACAGGCGGGCCGGGGGGGGCAGGCGGGGGCGCAGAGCGCCATGGATGGCGCTCTACGAGGCACGCAGGAGCGGTTTTTGCCGTCCCCCGCCTGCCCACCCCGGCCCGCCAACCCACGGAAACCCGGCTTTTGACGTTGGACGTTGCCGTTGCCGTCAGCGGATGCCGGGCCGCAGGCCCGGCCGAACCCCTCAATTACGCTGGAACAGCGCCTTCACGTCATTCCGGAACGTCGCCTGGCTGTCCGCCCGGCTGTAGAACATATGCCCACCCGGATAGCTGCGCACCTGCACCCGGTCCGGGTTGCTGCCCATCGTCGGCATCTGGTCCACCGTCAGGATCGACCCCATGAACGGGCACGACAGGTCGTTCCAACCATGCACGATCAGCACCTGCAGGTGCGGGTCGATCGCCACCGCCTGGCGCAGCTGGGTCACCGCCCCCTGGCGCAGCTCGCCACCGCGGTCCCACAGCCGGTTCACGTCGTAGTTCAGCGCCTGGTAGCGCGCATCGACCTTCCATCCGACCACGCGGGTCACGAAGTCGACCATTGCCGTGGTCGTCGGCGCGATGATGCTGTCCAGCAGCGGATCGTTGGCGCGCTGTTCCGGATCGTTCGGGAACGGATCGAACGCGGTCACGTTGGAATCGTAGCGGCTGCCCAGCGTGCCCTTGTCGCGGAACACCTCGCGCAGATAGGCCTGGGTTTCCAGGCGGCCACCGGCGCGGCGCACGAACTGCGGGTCCAGCCCGGTCAGCTCGGTCACCCGGCGCAGCATCGCCTCGGTCGCCTGCGGATCGCTGCGGCCCTTCATCAGCGCGGTGGCGTAGTCACCACGGGTGTATTCGACCACTTCGCGCATCGCCGCATCGGTCAGCTTGCCCTGCCGCTCCAGGTGCGCCGCCGCGATCGACGGCAGCGTCTGCATCCACGCCATCGGTGAGACGTCGGCGTTGTCTTCCAGGGTCGGGCTCAGGTACGGCGACACCAGCACCAGGCCGTTCATTGCCACGCCCAGGCGCGTCTGCAGGTAGTGGGTGATGCGCGGGCCGCGGTAGCCGCCGTAGCTCTCGCCGGTCAGGTACTTGCGCGCGCCCACGCGCTGGTTGCGCAGCAGCCAGTCGTAGATCGAGCGCGACAGGTACTCGATGTCGGCGCTGGGGTTGTACAGCTGCTTCTTCGCCTCGTCATCGCCGATGCGCGCGCGGCTGAAGCCGGTGCCGACCGGATCGATGAACACCAGATCGGTGAAGTCCAGCCAGGTGCCGGGGTTGTCGTGCAGGGTGGCCGGTGCCGAGGCGCTGTCACCTTCCGAACCGAAAGTGACCACCTTGGGCCCGATCGCGCCCATGTTGAGGTAGACCGACGATGCGCCGGGGCCGCCATTGAGGGCGAAGGTCACCGGCCGGTCCTTGCCGGGCATGGTGTAGGCGGTGAACACCACATCGGCGATCACCTTGCCCTTGTCATCGCGCACCGGCAGGGTGCCGACCGTGGCGGTGTAGTCGAGGGTGCGGCCGGCCAGGCGGATGCTCTGGCGGACGGAGGCATCTGCCGGCAGCGCGGGCGCTTCTGTCGGGTCGCCCTTGGCGTCGGACTTGGTTTCGGCGGCCGACGCAGTGACGACGCAGGCGGGGGCAACGAGCAGGCCGACGCAGAGCGTGGCGATGTGCAGCAGGGACTTCATGGCACCAGGACGGTAGCGGAAGAGGGCCCTGATGCTAGGCCGCTGCCGCGCGTGCCGGATGTGTCCAAAGGCATGGCCGCGGCGGATGGCGGGTTGCAGCCAGATTCGGTCAAGCGGGCAGGGCGCTGCGGTCGCTGTCGTCGGCCAGCAGGCCGTACACCGCCGAATCGGACAGTTCGCCCTGGATGCGCCAGCGCTGCCGCAGCACGCCTTCCAGGTGGAAGCCGAGGCGGTCGAGCACCTGCGCGGACGGGCGGTTGCGCGGGTCGATCTCCGCTTCCACCCGGTGCAGGCCCAGTGTGTCGAATAGATAGGCCAGCAGCTGCTGCAGCGCCTCGTGCATGTAGCCCTGGCCCTGCTTGCCCGGGGCCAGCAGGTAGCCGATCTCGGCGCGGGCCGCGTCGCGGTCCAGGGCGAACACCACGCAGATGCCCAGCAGCGGGCCGTCCAGTGATTCGCGCACCGCCAGCTTGAGCTGGGTGCCGGTGGTGTGCGCGGCGAGGTCGTCGTCGATCTGCGCGCGGGCCTCGGTCGGCCGCGTCCACACCCGATGGTTCCAGAAGCGCATCACCTCCGGGTCGGACTGAAGGGCGAACAGGTCGGCCGCATCATCGCGGCGGATCGGGCTCAGGACCAGGCGCGCGCTGTGCAGCGGCAATCCCGGGAACAGAAGCGAGTGGCTGGCCAATACGAGGGTCCACGCAGAGAGACGCGCATTATGGCGCTGGGTTTGCCGATGGGGGTGTGATGTCTGTAGAGCCGAGCCGATGCTCGGCTGCCAGGACCGGCGCGAAATGCAGCCGAGCGTGGGCTCGGCTCTACAGAAGGGCTGCGAGCGTCAGGCTTCCAGCGAAGCCAGGTCGCCCTTGCTCTCCAGCCAGCCCTTGCGATCAGATGCACGCTTCTTGGCCAGCAGCATGTCCATCAACGAACGGGTCTGTTCGCCATCATCCACCGTCAGCTGCACCAGGCGGCGCGTATCGGGGTGGATGGTCGATTCGCGCAGCTGCGGCGGATTCATTTCGCCCAGGCCCTTGAAGCGGGTGACGTTGACCGCGCCCTTGATCTTCTCGCGTTCGATCTTGTCCAGGATCGAGCGCTTCTCTTCCTCGTCCAGGGCGTAGAACACCTGCTTGCCCACGTCGACACGGAACAGCGGCGGCATCGCCACGAACACATGGCCGGCATCGACCAGCGCCGGGAAGTGCTTGAGGAACAGCGCGGTCAGCAGGGTGGCGATGTGCAGGCCGTCCGAGTCTGCGTCGGCGAGGATGACGACCTTGCCGTAACGCAGGCCGGCGATGTCTTCCTTGCCCGGGTCGCAGCCGATGGCCACGGCCAGGTTGTGCACTTCTTCCGAGGCCAGCACGCTGTTGGACGACACTTCCCAGGTGTTGAGGATCTTGCCGCGCAGCGGCAGGATCGCCTGGAAGTCCTTGTCGCGCGCCTGCTTGGCGCTGCCGCCTGCCGAGTCACCTTCCACCAGGAACAGCTCGGTGCGCGACAGGTCCTGGCTGATGCAGTCGGCCAGCTTGCCGGGCAGGGCCGGGCCCTGGGTGACCTTCTTGCGGACGACCAGCTTCTCGGTCTTCAGGCGCGCACTGGCGCGCTCGATGGCGATCTGCGCGATCTTCTCGCCCAGCTCCACGTTCTGGTTCAGCAGCAGGCTGAAGGCATCGTGGGCGGCGCCTTCGACGAAACCGGCGGCCTGGCGCGAGGACAGGCGTTCCTTGGTCTGGCCACTGAACTGCGGGTCGGTCATCTTCAGCGACAGCACAAACGACACGCGGTCCCACACGTCTTCCGGGGCCAGCTTGACGCCGCGCGGCAGCAGGTTGCGGAAGTCGCAAAACTCCCGCAGCGCTTCGGTCAGGCCGGTACGCAGGCCGTTGGCGTGGGTGCCGTGCTGGGCGGTGGGAATCAGGTTGACGTAGCTTTCCTGCACCAGCTCGCCTTCCGGCAGCCAGGCCACGGCCCAGTCCACGATCTCCGTGTCCTTCTTCAGATTGCCGACGAAAAGATCGGCCGGCAGCGATTCGCGATCGCCCAGCTCCATCTTCAGATAGTCGCGCAGGCCGTCTTCGTAGTACCAGGTGTCGACTTCGCCGGTGGCTTCGTCGGTCAGCTTCACGGTCAGGCCCGGGCACAGCACGGCCTTGGCGCGCAGCAGGTGCTTGAGCGCACGCACGGCGAACTTGGGCGTATCGAAGTACTTCGGGTCCGGCCAGAAGCGCAGGCGGGTACCGGTGTTCTTCTTGCCGACCGTGCCGACCACTTCCAGCGGCGAGGCGCGGTCGCCATCGCGGAAGGTGATGCGATGCTCGGCACCGTCGCGCTTGATGTGGATTTCCACCAGCGTGGACAGCGCGTTGACCACGCTGACGCCCACGCCGTGCAGGCCGCCGGAGAAGGTGTAGTTGTTGTTGTTGAACTTGCCGCCCGCATGCAGGCGGGTCAGGATCAGCTCGACGCCCGGGATCTTTTCTTCCGGATGGATGTCCACCGGCATGCCGCGACCGTCATCGCTGACCTCCACGCTGCCGTCCTTGTACAGGGTGATCTCGATCGAGCGGGCGTGGCCGGCGAGGGCCTCGTCCACCGAGTTGTCGATCACTTCCTGCGCCAGGTGGTTCGGGCGCGCGGTGTCGGTGTACATGCCAGGACGGCGCTTGACCGGGTCAAGGCCGGACAGGACTTCAATATCGGCGGCGTTATAGCGTGCGTTCATCTATCTTCAAAGCGCGGAGCGACGCGCAAGTGTGCGGCGTGGACGGGAATTTTGCACGCCTGCGGTTCAGCCTCGGCGCCGGGGAGGGGGTAAAATGACAGTCGCTGGAATCTGAACGCCGGCGCCCCCATGTCCAAGCCATACGCGAGGAGGACTCCATGAAGAAGTTGCTGACCATTGCGATCCTGGCCGCTGCCGCCGTTGCAGTACCGCTGGTGATGGCGCAGAACGCAGGCCCGTCGGCCCCGCAGCAGGGTGACCAGGCGGACAAGACTGCGCAGTCCGAGGCGGATGCCAAGGCCAAGCGGCGCGCCCAGGCCAATGCCGAAATGAAGGCCAAGGGCCAGCCGGTCCCGCAGCAGGAAGAAGAGGAAGAGGCGCGGAAGAAGAAGTAAGGCGTCCGCCGCCGAGGCTTCTGCCGCAAGGCTCTGGCCCCTGAACGCCCCGCACTGCGGGGCGTTTTCTTTTAGTGGTGACGCCATCTGCCCCTTGGGTTGGCGGCCATCTATCTGTAAACTATGGCTTTCCGGGAGTAGTGCGTGTCCACCATTTGCGAATGGGCTGGACCGGCCATGCGTGGCCTCCAGCAATGTGGGTCGCAGGTGACGGTCGAATTGACCGGCACGGCCGCCCCGACCTCGCACGATGGTCCCCGTCCGGCGCCCGCCGCCGACCGGTCCCGCGCCTCCCTCGCTGCCCCAGCGAACCGGAAAACCCCCTTTCTGCTCCACGCCCGCCCCTCGGGCAGGCGTGGCGCTGCCGTTTTCCATTTCCAGACAGGATGCTTGCAGCCATGACTCCCTTGATTTTCGTAACCGGCGGCGTGGTGTCCTCGCTCGGCAAAGGTATTGCCGCTGCGTCACTGGCCGCCATCCTCGAAGCGCGTGGCCTGAAGGTCACGATGATGAAGCTCGACCCGTACATCAACGTCGACCCGGGCACCATGAGCCCGTTCCAGCACGGTGAGGTCTACGTCACCGATGACGGCGCCGAGACCGACCTCGACCTGGGCCACTACGAGCGCTTCGTGCGTACCCGCCTGAGCCGCAAGAACTCGGTCACCACCGGCCGCATCTACGAGAACGTCATCCGCAAGGAGCGCCGCGGCGACTATCTGGGCGCGACCGTGCAGGTCATCCCGCACATCACCGATGAAATCCGCCGCTGCATCGACGAGGCCACCGAAGGCTACGACGTGGCCCTGGTCGAGATCGGCGGCACCGTCGGTGACATCGAGTCGCTGCCGTTCCTGGAAGCGATCCGCCAGGTGCGCACCGAGCGTGGCCCGGAGAAGGCGCTGTTCATGCACCTCACCCTGGTGCCGTACATAGGCGCCGCCGGTGAGCTGAAGACCAAGCCGACCCAGCACTCGGTAAAGGAGCTGCGCTCGATCGGCATCCAGCCGGACGTGCTGCTGTGCCGTTCCGAGCAGGCCGTGCCGGATTCGGAGCGCCGCAAGATCGCCCAGTTCACCAACGTCTCCGAGCGCGCCGTCATCAGCGTGCCCGACGTGGACGTGCTGTACCGCATTCCGTCGGGCCTGCACGCACAGGGCCTGGACGAGATCGTGGTCAACCAGCTGAAGCTGGCCGACAAGGTCGGCCCGGTCGACCTGTCGATGTGGGAGGACGCGGTCGACGCGACCCTGCATCCGCTGGATGAAGTGACCATCGCCGTGGTCGGCAAGTACGTCGACCATCAGGACGCCTACAAGTCGGTCGGCGAAGCCCTCAAGCACGGCGGCCTGCGCCAGCGCACCAAGGTCAACCTGAAGTGGCTGGAAGCGCAGGACCTGGAAGGCACCGACATGGCCGCGCTGGCCGATGTCGACGGCATCCTGGTGCCGGGCGGCTTCGGTGACCGTGGTTTCGAGGGGAAGGTGCTGACTTCGCAGTTCGCACGCCAGAACAGCGTGCCGTACTTCGGCATCTGCTACGGCATGCAGGCGGCCGTGGTCGACTACGCGCGCCACGTGCTGGGCCTGGAAAACGCCAACAGCACCGAGAACGATCGCCAGTCGCCGGACCCGGTGATCGGCCTGATCACCGAATGGCGCACCGCCACCGGCGATGTCGAGAAGCGCGACGACAAGAGTGACCTCGGCGGCACCATGCGCCTGGGCCTGCAGGAACAGCGCCTGAAGCCAGGCACGCTGGCTCGCGAGCTGTATGGCAAGGACGTGGTCTCCGAGCGTCACCGCCATCGCTACGAGTTCAACAACCGCTACCGCACCCAGCTGGAAGATGCCGGCCTGGTGATCTCCGGCAAGTCGATGGACGACACCCTGGTGGAAGTGGTCGAGCTGCCGCGTGACGCGCACCCGTGGTTCCTGGCCTGCCAGGCGCATCCGGAATTCCTGTCCACGCCGCGCGATGGCCACCCGCTGTTCATCGGTTTCATCCGTGCCGCGCGTGAGCGCAAGGCTGGCGGCGCACTGCTGGCCGAAGCCCGCGCCTGACTTGTGAAGGGGGGCTTCGGCCCCCATCCTGCATGCTTCAACCCCAGCACGCCGGTCCTGCCGGCGTAGCGGACAACAAGGAAACGCCATGAAACTGTGTGGATTCGAGGTCGGGCTGGACCAGCCCCTGTTCCTGATCGCCGGCCCCTGCGTGATCGAGTCGATGCAGCTGCAGCTCGATACCGCCGGCAAGCTGAAGGAGATCACCGATCGCCTCGGCGTCAACTTCATCTTCAAGTCGAGCTTCGACAAGGCCAACCGTACCTCGGGCACCGCCTTCCGCGGCCCGGGCATGGAAGAGGGCCTGAAAGTGCTGGCCGAAGTGAAGAAGCAGATCGGCGTGCCGGTGCTGACCGACGTGCACGAATACACCCCGATGGACGAAGTGGCCTCGGTGGTGGACGTGCTGCAGACCCCGGCGTTCCTGGTCCGCCAGACCGATTTCATCCGCAAGGTGTGCGCGGCCGGCAAGCCGGTCAACATCAAGAAGGGCCAGTTCCTGGCGCCGTGGGACATGAAGCCGGTCGTCGAGAAGGCCAAGTCCACCGGCAACGAGCAGATCATGGTCTGCGAGCGTGGCGCCAGCTTCGGCTACAACAATCTGGTCAGCGACATGCGTTCGCTGGCGGTGATGCGTGACACCGGCTGCCCGGTGGTGTTCGATGCCACCCATTCGGTGCAGCTGCCGGGCGGGCAGGGCACCAGTTCCGGTGGCCAGCGCGAACACGTGCCGGTGCTGGCACGCGCGGCGGTGGCAGTGGGCATCTCCGGCCTGTTCGCCGAGACCCATCCGGATCCGTCCAAGGCACTGTCCGATGGCCCCAACGCGTGGCCGCTGGACCAGATGGAAGCACTGCTCGAGACCCTGATGGAGCTCGACGCGGTGACCAAGAAGCACGGTTTCTCGCGCTTCGCGTGAGTCTCGACCCGTGGGCGGCGCTGGAAGCCCAGCGTCGCCGGCGCTCCTGGCGGCAGTGGCCGTGGGGGCTCATCGCGCTCGGCATGGCGTTGCTGTCGCTGTCCGGTGCCTTCTTCATCTTCATGCTGGTGGGCGCAGCCATGCGTCCGCCCGGTGATGGCGCGGACGTCGATCTGAAGCCCTATGTGATCGTGCTGGCGCTCGCCGAACTGGTCACGGTCAGCGCGGGTGTCATCGCATCGGTGCTGGCCTGGCGCTTGAACCGCGGCAAGGTCACCGCTGCGCTGGCACTGGTTCTGCTGTCGCTGTGGGTCGGCACGCTGTTGCACGACCTGTTCTGATGAATACGGGCGAAGCGCGCCCCGGTGGCTGGCCCTGGGGGCTGATCGCGCTGTTGCTGGCGCTGCTCGCCTGGGCCGGGCTGTTCGGTGCCGGGCTGGCATTCGCCGCCAGCATGGGCTCGCCCGGTGATGGCAATCATGGCATGCAGGCCATGCAGTACTGGATTCTGGCCGCTCTTCTTGTGCTCGGCGGTTCCCTGATCGGTTCAGTCGCTGCCGCCGTGCTGGCTTGGCGTCGGCGGCGCGGACCGGTCTGCGCGACCGTCGCAATGGTGCTGCTGACACTGCTGGTCTCGCTGCTGCTGATCGTGGCGGGGGCCACCCAGGGGCCAGCGCTGGCCGCTGCCGAACACACCATTTGGCAAGCGGCGGGCAGCCGGGGATAATCACGCGGCATTTCACATTTGTCGCATTCCCTCTTCCAGACAGGTAACCGGTCCGCTCATGAGTACGATCCGCAGCATCCACGCCCGTGAAATCCTCGACAGCCGTGGCAACCCCACGCTGGAAGCCGAAGTCATCCTGGAGGACGGTTCGTTCGGTCGCGCCGCGGTTCCCTCCGGCGCCTCGACCGGCACCAAGGAAGCGGTCGAGCTGCGTGACGGCGACAAGACCCGTTACCTGGGCAAGGGCGTGCGCAAGGCCGTCGAGAACGTCAACGGCGCCATCGCCAACGCACTGAAGGGCTTCGAAGCCGTCGACCAGGCTGGCCTGGATCGTCGCCTGATCGATCTGGACGGCACCGAGAACAAGGGCCGCCTGGGCGCCAATGCGCTGCTGGCCGTGTCGATGGCTGCCGCACATGCCGCCGCTGCTTCCAGCAAGCAGGCCCTGTGGCAGTACCTGGCCGCCAAGACCGGTGCGGCCCCGTCGCTGCCGGTGCCGATGATGAACATCATCAACGGCGGCGCCCACGCCGACAACAACGTCGACTTCCAGGAATTCATGGTGCTGCCGGTGGGCTTCACCTCGTTCTCCGAAGCCCTGCGCGCCGGCACCGAAATCTTCCATTCGCTGAAGTCCGTGCTGAAGAGCCACGGCCTGAGCACCGCCGTGGGCGACGAAGGCGGCTTCGCGCCGGACTTCCGCAGCAACGTCGAAGCGCTGGACACCATCCTCGAAGCCATCGGCAAGGCCGGCTATACCGCCGGTGAAGACGTGCTGCTGGGCCTGGACGTGGCCTCCAGCGAGTTCTTCGAGAACGGCAAGTACAACCTGGTGGGCGAGAACAAGCGCCTGACCTCCGAGCAGTTCGTCGACTTCCTGGCCGACTGGGCCGCGCAGTACCCGATCATCACGATCGAAGACGGCCTGGCCGAGAACGACTGGGCCGGCTGGAAGCTGCTGACCGACCGCATCGGCAAGAAGGTGCAGCTGGTGGGCGACGATCTGTTCGTCACCAACCCGAAGATCTTCCAGGAAGGCATCGACTCGGGCACCGCCAACGCGATCCTGATCAAGGTCAACCAGATCGGCACCCTGAGCGAAACCCTGGAAGCGATCGCCATGGCCGATCGTGCCGGCTACGCCGCCGTGGTCTCGCACCGTTCGGGCGAAACCGAAGACACCACCATCGCCGACATCTCGGTAGCCACCACCGCCACCCAGATCAAGACCGGCTCGCTGTGCCGCAGCGATCGCGTGGCCAAGTACAACCAGCTGCTGCGCATCGAGGAAGCCCTCGGCGCCAGCGCGCGTTACGCCGGTCGTGACGCGTTCGTGTCGCTGAAGCGCTGAGCCCATGCGCGACTGGCGCTGGCTGCTGTTGCTGCTGGCCCTGCTGCTGGCATGGCTGCAGTACCGTTTCTGGTTCGGCCCGGGCAATTCGGGTGAAGTGATGATGCTCGAAGCCCAGGTCGCCAACCAGGAGCGGGACAATGAAGGCCTGCAGCAGCGCAACGATGCGCTGGCTGCTGAAGTGAAGGACCTCAAGGAAGGCCAGGCCGCCATCGAAGAACGCGCGCGCAGCGAGCTGGGCATGATCAAGCCCGGCGAGAAGTTCTACCGCGTGGTGGAGGATGCGCCGGTTCGCCCGGCGCAGGCTGCACCGGTTGCCGCGCAGGTCGGCGACCACCCGGCGGACGTGCCATGAGCGCGGCCATCTGGGCGGTCGTCCCGGCTGCCGGGCGCGGCACCCGTTTCGGCGCGCCGCTGCCCAAGCAGTACCTGCAGGCGGGCGGGCAGATCCTGCTCGCCCACACCCTGGATGCGCTGCTGGCGCACCCGGCGGTGGCCGGGGCGATGGTGGTCATCGGCAAGGACGATGCGGATTGGCCGGGCTGGACCGAGTGGTCCGGCAAGCCGGTGCTGACCTGCATCGGTGGTGCGACCCGCGCCGGCTCGGTGCTGGCCGGTCTGCAGGCGCTGCCGGACAGCGTGCGTGCCGACGAGTTCGTGCTGGTGCACGATGCCGCGCGGCCCAACCTGTCGCTGTCTGACCTCGGTCGCCTGCTGGAAGTGGGGCGTGCCGACCCGGTCGGCGCGATCCTTGCCGCGCCCGTGCGCGACACCCTCAAGCGTGCCGGCGACGATGGCGGCATCGATGGCACCGAGCCGCGCGAGCGTCTGTGGCGCGCGCTGACGCCGCAGCTGTTCCGTCGCCACCAGCTCATCCGCGCGCTGGCCGCTGCGGCCGCCAGCGGTGTCGACGTCACCGACGATGCCATGGCCATGGAGCGCCAGGGCCAGCGTCCGCTGCTGGTGGAAGGCAGCGAGGACAATTTCAAGGTCACCACGCCGGCCGACCTCGACCGTTTCGAATTCGTACTTTCCCGCCGCGCCGGCTGATCGCCCGCGCGGCCCTGCTGCAAGGGTTGCATCCATGAGCACTGCTCCGTTCCCGCCCGTCCGCATCGGCCAGGGCTACGACGTCCATGCCTTCGGTGAAGGCGACCACATCATGCTCGGCGGCATCCGCGTGGCGCACAGCTGCGGCGTGCTGGCCCACAGCGATGGCGACGTCATCCTGCACGCGCTGTGCGATGCCATGCTCGGTGCCATCGCGCTGGGCGACATCGGCCAGCACTTCCCGCCCAGCGACGACCGCTGGAAGGGCGCCGACAGCAGTGATTTCGTCCGCCATTGCGACAGCCTGCTGCGCGAACGCGGCTGGCGCGTCAGCAACACCGACATCACCGTCATCTGCGAGCGGCCCAAGGTCGGCCCGCATGCGCTGGCCATGCGCGAGCGCATCGGCGGCCTGCTGCAGCTGCCGCTGGACGCGGTCAGCGTCAAGGCCACCACCTCGGAGAAGCTCGGCTTCACCGGCCGTGGCGAGGGCATCGCCGCGCAGGCCGTGGTCCTGCTGGTGGCGGCATGATTCCGTTGCCGCTTGCCTTTGGCGCGCCGCTGCTGAGCGCGCGCATCCGCACCACGCCGGAGGATTTCCAGGTCGACGAACTGCCGGCCTTCGAAGCCACCGGTGAAGGCGAGCACCTGCTGCTGCACATCCGCAAGCGCGGCGCCAATACGGTGCACGTGGCCAAGGTGCTGGCGAAGTGGGCCGGCCTGCCGGAAATGGGCGTCAGCTACGCCGGCATGAAGGACCGCAATGCGGTCACCACCCAGCGTTTCAGCGTGCACCTGCCCAAGCGCATCGCCCCGGACCTGGCCACGCTGGCCAGTGACGAGATCGAAGTGCTCGAGGCCACCTGGCATAACCGCAAGCTGCAGCGCGGTGCGCTGGCCGGCAACCGCTTCAAGCTGGTGCTGCGCGATGTGCAGGGCAATGCCGCGGCCATCGATGAACGCCTGCAGCAGATCGCCACGCGCGGCCTGCCGAACTGGTTCGGTGAGCAGCGTTTCGGTCGCGACGGTGGCAACGTGCCGGCGGCGCTGGCGATGTTCGGTGGCCGACGCATGCGCCAGGATCAGCGTTCGCTGCTGCTGTCGGCTGCGCGCTCGGCGCTGTTCAACCGCGTGCTGGCCGCGCGCGTGGAGCAGGGCAGCTGGGACCAGCCGCTGGACGGCGAGGTGTGGATGCTTGATGGCAGCCGCAGCGTGTTCGGCCCCGAGCCGTACACCGATGCGCTGGCCGAGCGCTTGGCCCGCTTCGACATCCACCCCAGCGCGCCGCTGTGGGGCGAGGGCGAGCTGCGCAGTACCGACGCCGCCCGCGCGCTGGAACTGTCCGCGCTGGACGATGAGGAATCGCAGGCGCTGCGTACCGGCCTGGAGGGCGCGCGCCTGAAGCAGGAACGCCGCGCGCTGCGCCTGCGTCCGGCCCTGCTGCAGCAGCAGTGGCTGGCGGCTGACGTGCTGGAGCTGTCGTTCGCCCTGCCGCCGGGCAGCTACGCCACGGCCGTGCTGCACGAGCTCGGCCCCGTCGAAGACGCCTCGCAGGCCTGACGGGCGGGTGGGGTGGGGGTCAACTGTTAGTCGACCATCGCGCGCAGCGCGGGGTTCTGGCGAGGTGCCGCACAAGGCAGTCGACCAACAGTCGACTCTACCGGGTCGGTCGCCGGGTTCGTCAACGCCGCGCCAGCAGCACCAGCACTGCGCCAGTGCCGCCCTGGCCGGTCGGTGCCGAGTGGAACGCGAGCACGTCGTTGCGCAGCCGCAGCAGGCGGTCGACCAGGTTCTTCAGCACCGGCGCGCCGCCATCGGACTGCAGGCCCTTGCCGTGGATGATGCGCACGCAGCCGTACTCGTGCGCGTGCGCTTCCAGCAGGAACTGGCGCAGCAGCGTTTCGGCCTGCGCGGCCGTGGCGCCGTGCAGGTCCAGTTCGTCCTGTACCGAATACTGGCCGCGCTTCAGGCGCTGGAACATCCGCGGCGGCAGGTTGTCGCGGCGGTAGCTGGCAGTGTCGCCGGCTTCCAGCGGGCTGCTGTCGCGCAGCAGGCGGGCGAACTCGCCCGCGGCCTCGGCTTCGTCGCGTTCGGCCATGCGTGCGCGCGGCTTCGGTTTCGGCGCGGACGGTGCCGGCTCGACCTCCTTGCGCAGCGGCTTCACTTCGCCGATGGCCGAGCGGAACAGGGCGGCCGGATCTTCATCTTCAGGGTGCGACATGCGCACAGGGTAAACCGCCCGCGCGGGTCTGCCTATGTCGATTCGATGACGCGCATCACCACTGGCAGGGTAGGACCGGCGGCCCGCTTGCGGCACAATACCCGACGCACTTGCGCGATCGCCGGTTCCCGACAGGGGCGCGGCCGGTCCCGCCCACGCGACAAGGTGACGGAATCGAATTCTTGGAAAATCAAGCGGTTAAATCGAAGATGCGCATCCTGGTCAGTAACGATGATGGCGTCGACGCCGCAGGCATCCGGATGCTTGCCGCCGTGCTGCGCGAGGCCGGCCATGAAGTGACGGTGGTCGCACCTGACCGCGATCGTTCCGGTGCCAGCAATTCGTTGACGCTGGACCTGCCGATCCGGCTCAAGCGCATCGACCACTACACCGTCTCGGTGGCCGGCACCCCGACCGACTGCGTGCACCTGGCGCTGACCGGCCTGCTCGAATTCGAGCCCGACATTGTCGTTTCCGGCATCAACAACGCCGCCAACCTTGGCGATGACGTCATCTATTCGGGCACCGTCTCGGCCGCGATGGAAGGTCGCTTCCTTGGCCTGCCGGCGGTGGCCGTGTCGCTGGTCACCCGCAACCACGACCCAAAGCACTTCGAGACCGCCGCGCGTGCCGCGGTGGAGATCGTCGCCCGGCTGAAGGCCGATCCGCTGCCGGCCGACACCATCCTCAACGTCAACGTGCCCGACCTGCCGTGGAATGAGGTCAAGGGCTTCGAAGTGACCCGCCTGGGCAACCGCCATCGCGCCGAAGGCTGCATCGCGCAGAAGGACCCGCGCGGCAACGAGGTGTACTGGATCGGCCCGGCCGGCCGCGAGCAGGATTCCGGTCCCGGCACCGACTTCCATGCGGTGCGCACCGGCCATATCTCGATCACCCCCATCCAGGTCGACCTGACCCGCTACCAGGCACTGGAGAAGGTGGCCAGCTGGGTCGGCGGCCTCAGCGCCGCGCTGGATCAGCCGGCATGAGCCCGCGCCTGCGCCTGCAACCGGAAGCCGTCGGCATCGGCATGACTTCGCAGCGCGTGCGCGACCGCCTGGTCGACCGCCTGCGCGAAGCCGGCATCGTCGACGAGTCCACGCTGAACGCGATCCGGGTGGTGCCGCGCCATCTGTTCATCGACGAGGCCCTGGCCTCGCGCGCCTACGAAGACACCGCGCTGCCGATCGGCCATGGCCAGACCATCTCGCAGCCGTGGGTGGTGGCGCGGATGACCGAAGCGGTGCTGCAGGTCGCGCCGAAGAAGGTGCTGGAAGTGGGCACCGGTTCGGGCTACCAGGCCGCCGTGCTGGGCGCCGTGGGCCTGGAGGTCTACACCGTCGAGCGCATCGGCGATCTGCTGCGGCAGGCGCGCAAGCGCTTCCGCGCGCTGGGCATGAACATCCGCACCAAGCATGACGACGGCCGGGTCGGCTGGGCCGAGCACGGTCCCTTCGATGCGGTGGTGGTGACTGCCGCGGCACCGGCCCTGGTCGATGCCCTGGTCGAGCAGCTGGCGGTCGGCGGGCGCCTGGTGGCGCCGGTGGGCGGCCCGGGCGGGCAGTCGCTGGTGCAGCTGGACCGCAGGGAAGGTGGCAGCATCGAACAACGCGTGCTGGCACCGGTCACGTTCGTGCCGCTGCTGTCTGGCATGCTCGATTGAATCCACGGAGCAGGGTTGCATGAAGATTTTCGGGCCGCTGTACGAGCGTGCGATGAAGTGGGCGGCGCACGAACGCGCGCCAACCTACCTGACGGTATTGAGTTTCTTCGAGGCCATCATCTTCCCGGTCATGCCGGAAGTGATGCTGGCGCCGATGTGCGTGGCCCAGCCCAAGCGCGGCTGGTGGTTCGCCACGCTCAGCCTGGCCGGCTCCATGGTCGGTGCGGTGGTCGGCTACGCGCTGGGTCATTTCGCGTTCGAAGCGATCAAGCCGCTGTTCGAGGCGCTGGGCATGCTGCCGGCCATCGAGCAGGGCATCGCCACGGTGCAGGCCAAGATGGCCGAGTCGCCGTGGGCGGTGTTCACCTTCCTGGTGCTGGGCGGCTTCATGCCCATCCCGATGAAGGTCTTCACGTGGGCTTCGGGTATCGTCGGCGTGCCGATGCCACAGTACCTGCTGAGCATGTTGATCGGCCGCGGCAAGCGCGTGTACGTGCTGGCTGCGGTCATCCGCATCGGCGGTGCGCGTGCCGAAGCGGCGTTGCGTCGCTGGATTGAACCGCTGGGCTGGATCGCCACCGTACTGGTGGTGGGGCTGGTTGCCTGGCTTGTATGGAGGTCGAAGTTCGCATGAGTGCAGATCGTCTGAGCAAGGGAGTGCGCATCGGCGCGCTGGCGTTGCTGGTATCCACCCTGGCCGCCTGTGGCACCGCCACCGTCGTCCGCCCCGGCGGCAGCAGCGGTGGCAGTACTGTCAGCACGCCGAAGGCCTCGGTGCCCAAGCCTGGGCAGACCGTGGTCGTGCGCAAGGGAGACACGATCTATGCGCTGGCCCGCATCCATGACATCACTCCGGCGGACCTGATCGCCTGGAACCGCCTGGACAACCCGTCGCAGATCTATCCGGGCCAGGTGATCCGCCTGTACCCGGCCGGTGCCACCGGCGGCCGCGCGCCGACCACGGTGGTGACCCCGCCGCGCGGCAGAACAGGCACGACCACCCCGGCACCTTCGCCGGTGGCGACGGCCCCGGTCGGCCCGGTGAAGAGCAACATCGACTGGCGCTGGCCGGCCGATGGCGCGATCGTCGGCCGCTACGTGGCCGGTGACGCGACCAAGCAGGGCGTGGACATCGCCGGCACCAGCGGCGCCGCCGTGCGCGCCACCGCCAACGGCGTGGTGGTGTATTCCGGTGCCGGCCTGGTCGGCTACGGCGAGCTGATCATCATCAAGCACAGCGACCAGTGGCTGTCGGCCTATGGCCACAACCGCAAGCGCCTGGTCAACGAAGGGCAGAACGTCAAGGCGGGCGAGCAGATCGCCGAGATGGGCCGTACCGGCGCCAACCGCGACATGCTGCACTTCGAGATCCGCTACAACGGCAAGCCGGTCGACCCGCAGCAATATCTGCCGGCACGTTGATCGTCGATTCGCTTTCTGGGCGGATCCCCGGCCCGGCGTAGCACGCCGGGCGTTCGCCGACGGCGCGGCCCATGGGCCGCAAGCGCCGACGTCTCACCCACTACTACGGCAAGCCGGTCGACCCGCAGCAATATCTGCCGGCGCGCTAGCGCGGCAGATACGGGTAGCGCCGGGCCATGCCCGGCGGCTCCACCTGTAGAGCTGAGCCCACGCTCGGCTGCTTTTCGCGGGCAAACAACAACGCCCGAGCATCGGCTCGGGCGCTACAGACAACCTGCAATCCAGGGTAGCGCCGGGCCACGCCCGGCGGCTCTTGCCTCAACCTTCCAGAATGAAGGCGGCGGCGACCTTGCGGCCTTCGCCGGCAAGAATGTTGAACGTGCGCGCGGCGGCCGGGTTGTTCATCACTTCCAGGCCGATGCCACGCGACAGGCAGGCGGCCATCACCGCGGCCGGCGGAAACACCTGGCGGTCGCCGGTGCCCAGGACGATCAGCGCCGGATTCAGCGCAAGAATCGCTTCGATGTCGGCCAGCTGCAGGTTCGCAGCCTGGCGCACCGGCCACTGCGCGACCAGTTGGTCGGGGGTCAGGAAGAAGCTCTGCCCCAGCACCTGGTCGTTGACCTTGGCCGAGCGGCCGTCGGCAGCGCGCAGGCTGTAGGCGTAATCGGGCGGTTCGTGGTTCAGCTGCATGGGGGCAGGGCGATCAGCCGCGCGGCAGCACGATCTGGCGCTGTTCCTTGCTCGGGCGGTACAGCACGGCAACGTGGCCGATGCGTTGCACCAGCGCCGCCTCGGTGGCTTCGACGATCTCGGCGATCATCGCGTCACGGGCGTCACGGTCCTCGGCGGCAACCTTCACCTTGACCAGTTCGTGGCGTTCCAGGACTTCGTTCAGCTCGGCGATGAAGGCCGGCGTGATGCCTTTGCCGCCGGTCTGCAGCAGGGCCTTGAGGTCGTGGGCGTGGCCGCGCAGGAAACGGGTCTGGGAGGCGGTCAGTGCGATGGACATGCAGGAAAAGGGGGTTGAATGGGACGATCAGGGTATCATGACGACCCCATCAGCCCCTATTTCCAATGGCCACCCGTAGCAAAAGCAGCCAGCGCTGGCTCAAGGAACACTTCTCCGACCCCTTCGTGAAGAAGGCGCAGGCCGAAGGCATGCGCTCGCGCGCGGCCTACAAGCTCGAGGAGCTCCTCGAACGTGACCGGTTGCTGAAGCCGCACATGGTGGTCGTCGACCTCGGAGCGGCCCCGGGCGGCTGGTCTCAGCAGGTGCGGAGACAGATTGGCGACACCGGCCGCGTGCTCGCGCTGGACATCCTGGACATGCCGCCGCTGGCCGGCGTGGAGTTCCTTCACGGTGACTTCAGGGAAGAAACCGTCCTATCTCAGTTTGAAGCCATGCTCGGGGATCAGCCGGTAGACCTTGTGCTGTCGGACATGGCCCCCAATAAGAGTGGTGTGGGCGCGGTCGACCAGCCGCGGATGATGCACTTGGCCGAGCTTGCGCTGGACTTCGCCGACAACCACCTCAAGACCGGTGGGGCGTTCCTGATCAAGCTGTTCCAAGGTGAAGGCTTTGACGACTACGTGCGCGAGATGCGCCGCCGGTACGACAAGGTCTCCATCCGCAAGCCGGAAGCATCGCGCAAGCGCTCGCCCGAGGTGTATGCCTTGGGACAGGGAAAACGCGCCCACATGAAGTAAGCTCGCCGAGTACGCTCGACCCCAACGCAAGACCCGCACTAAGAGGAACGCCGGAGCCAATGAGGATGAACGACTTGACCAAGAACCTCCTGCTATGGGTGGTCGTCGCCGTCGTGCTGATGGTGGTCTTCCAGAGCTTCTCGCCGAAGTCCTCCGGGGCCGGGGCGCAGGGCGCGACGTATTCGCAGTTCCTGGACCAGGTGGACAGCGGCAACGTGCAGAAGGTCACCTTCGGTGGCGATTCGCGCGGCCTGACCAACCAGCTGACCTACACCACCCGTGGCGGCCAGACGGCCACCATCGCCGCGCCGGCTGATCGCGACCTGATCAACGTGCTGCGCACCAAGAACGTGGACATCGTGCAGGAAGAGCCGTCCAGCGGCATTTCCTTCGCGGCCATCCTGATGAACTTCCTGCCGGTCATCCTGATCATCGGCTTCTGGCTGTTCATCATGCGCCAGATGCAGGGCGGTGGCGGCGGCGCCAAGGGCGCGATGTCCTTCGGCAAGTCGCGCGCCAAGCTGCAGGGCGAGGACCAGATCAAGGTCACCTTCGCCGATGTCGCCGGCTGCGACGAGGCCAAGGAAGAAGTGGGCGAACTGGTCGACTTCCTGCGCGACCCGTCCAAGTTCACCAAGCTGGGCGGCAAGATCCCGCGCGGCGTGCTGATGGTGGGCCCGCCGGGTACCGGCAAGACGCTGCTGGCCAAGGCCATCGCCGGCGAAGCCAAGGTGCCGTTCTTCTCGATCTCCGGTTCGGACTTCGTGGAAATGTTCGTCGGCGTCGGCGCCAGCCGCGTCCGCGACATGTTCGAGCAGGCCAAGAAGCACGCGCCGTGCATCATCTTCATCGACGAAATCGACGCCGTCGGTCGCCACCGTGGCGCCGGCCTGGGCGGCGGTCATGACGAGCGCGAGCAGACCCTGAACCAGCTGCTGGTCGAAATGGACGGCTTCGAGGGTGGTGAGGGCGTGATCGTCATCGCCGCGACCAACCGCCCGGACGTGCTGGACCCGGCGCTGCTGCGTCCGGGCCGTTTCGACCGCCAGGTCGTGGTCGGCCTGCCGGACGTCAAGGGCCGCGAGCACATCCTGAAGGTGCACATGCGCAAGCTGCCGCTGGCCGACGACGTCGAGCCGATGGTGATCGCGCGTGGTACCCCGGGCTTCTCCGGCGCCGACCTGGCCAACCTCTGCAACGAGGCCGCCCTGTTCGCCGCACGTGGCAACGAGAAGGAAGTCCGCATGGACCACTTCGACCGTGCCCGCGACAAGATCCTGATGGGTGCCGAGCGCCGCTCGATGGCCATGAGCGAGGAAGAGAAGACCCTGACCGCCTACCACGAGGCCGGCCACGCCATCGTCGGTCGCCTGGTGCCCGAGCATGACCCGGTCTACAAGGTCACGATCATTCCGCGCGGTCGTGCGCTGGGCGTGACCATGTACCTGCCGGAAGGCGACAAGTACTCGATGAACCGCGTGGCGATCAAGTCGCAGCTGTGCTCGCTGTACGGCGGCCGCGTGGCCGAGGAGCTGATCTTCGGCGCCGACAAGGTCACCACCGGTGCGTCCAACGACATCGAGCGTGCCACCAAGATGGCCCGCAACATGGTTACCAAGTGGGGCCTGTCCGACCAGCTCGGTCCGATCGCCTATGGCGAAGAGGATGACGAGGTGTTCCTGGGCCGTTCGGTCACCCAGCACAAGAGCGTGTCCAACGACACCGCGCGCCGCATCGACGAGGAAGTGCGCAACATCCTCGACGAGGCCTACGCACGCACCACCGAGCTGATGACGGCCAACCTGGACAAGCTGCACGCGATGTCGCAGCTGCTGCTGCAGTACGAGACCATCGACGCGCCGCAGATCGACGCCATCATGGAAGGCCGCGATCCGCCGCCGCCGGCGGGCTGGAACAAGTCCAACAAGGACGGTAGTGGTAACGACAAGGGCGGCGACGCCCGTCCGCTGCCGCCGATCGCCGGGCCGGCCGAGTCGCACTGACGGCCCGCCATTGCTGATCGCAGACGAGGCCGGGGAAACCCGGCCTCGTTGTTTCCGGGCCGCGAGGCCCGATTGAATTCACCGCCTTACGCTGGAGCCTGCATGTCCGTTCCTCCGCCGCAACCGATCTCCCATACCGTTGAAATGGTCATCGCGACCATCGTCGGTGTCGCCGTGGGCCTGAGCGTGGACAACCTGCTGCTGGGCTGCGGTGTCGGCATCGCCGTCGGCATCCTGCTGAGCATCATCAAGACGCTGTACGTGGACCGGAAGCGCCGCCGGCAGCGTTGAGGGTTTTCTCTTGGCAGGGCTGCGCCCTGCACCTGCAGAAGCAACGTCAACGTCAACGTCAAAGGCGGGCTATCCGTGGGATGGCGGGGCGGTGTCGGATTGCGGGGGCGCCGTGAACCCATCCATGGGGGCTTGGCCGCGGCATCCATGCCGCGGACACCCCGCAATCCGAAACCGCCCCGCCTTCGACAGATTCCGTGCGCTGTTGGTGGGTGCCGACCGTTGGTCGGCACATCTGTCAGATATCGACATTCAAAATGGGGTCGGAGCGGCCAGTAGATCCACGCCATGCGTGGATGAAATCTGTCAGATATCGACATTCATCCGGGGTCAGAGCCCGTTGCGTAGCAACGGGATCCGACCCCGTGCCGTTCCGACAGATTGCGGAAGTCTGTCGAAGGCGGGGTGGGTCCGGTTGAGGGGGTGTGAGCGCCATGGATGGCGCGACCAAGCCCCCATGGATGGGTTTACGGCGTCCCCCTCAACCGGACCCATCCCGCAAACCCACGGATAGCCAGCTGTTGCTGTTGCTGTCGCTTCGGCCGTTGCCGTTGCCTCTGCGGGTGCAGGGCGCAGCCCTGCCGCACTAAACTAAACACCGTTGCCCGCAGGATCGCCCATGTTCGATATCTCCCCCCAGCTCGACTGCGCCGGCCGCATCCTGCGCCTGGACCGCGCCCGGGTCATGGGCATCGTCAACGTCACCCCGGATTCGTTCTCCGATGGTGGCGCGCACGACAGCACCGATGCCGCCGTGGCCCATGGCCTGAAGCTGGTGGAGGAGGGTGCCGACCTGCTGGATATCGGCGGCGAGTCGACCCGCCCGGGTGCCGCGCCGGTGTCGGTGGAAGAAGAACTGCAGCGCGTGCTGCCGGTAATCGAACAGCTCGCTGCCCGCACCACCGTGCCGATCAGCATCGACACCTTCAAGCCGGAGGTGATGCGCGCGGCAGTGGCGGCGGGCGCCGGCATGATCAACGACATCTTCGGCCTGCGTCAGGAGGGCGCGCTGGACGCGGCCGCCGATACCGGGGTGCCGGTGGTGCTGATGCACATGCAGGGCGAACCCGGCCACATGCAGGCCGACCCGCATTACGACGACGTGGTGGCTGAGGTCCACGGTTTCCTCGTGCAGCGTCTGTTCGCTGCCGAAATGGCCGGCATCGCCAAGAAGAATCTGCTGATCGACCTGGGCTTTGGCTTCGGCAAGACCACGGCGCACAACATGACCCTGCTGGCCCGTTCCGAGCGCTTCCTCGAGCTGGGCGTGCCGATGCTGGCCGGCCTGTCGCGCAAGCGCAGCCTGGGCGAGCTGACCGGCCGCGAGGTGGCGACCGAACGCGTGGCCGCGTCGGTGGCGGCGCACCTGATCGCCGTGCAGCGCGGCGCCCGCATCGTGCGCGTGCATGACGTGGCCGCCACGGTCGATGCCCTGAAGATCTGGGAGGCCGTGGACGCGGTGCCCGCGTCCCGCGTCGATGCTGCTCCGTCGATCCGCTGGCCGGACGAAGACTGATGGCTGTCGACCAGCGTCCGCTGGCGATCGCGGTGATGGGCCCGACCGCCAGTGGCAAGACCGCCACGGCGATCCGCCTGGCCCAGGCGTTGGACGGTGAGATCGTCAGCGTCGATTCGGCGCTGGTCTATCGCGGCCTGGACATCGGTTCCGCCAAGCCCGACGCCGCCGAGCGCGCGCAGGCACTGCATCACCTGCTGGATCTGCGCGATCCCTGGCAGACCTATTCGGCGGCCGAGTTCGCCACCGATGCTGGTCGCGTGGTGGCCGACATCGTCGCCCGCGGCAAGACCCCGATCCTGGCCGGCGGCACCGGGCTGTATTTCCGCGCCCTGCTGCAGGGGCTCTCGCCGATGCCCGAGGCCGACCCGGCAATGCGCGAGGTGCTCAGTGCCGAGGCCGCCGAACGCGGTTGGGCCGCCCTGCATGCCGAACTGGCGCAGGTCGACCCGGCGGCCGCCGCGCGCATCCACGCCACCGACCCGCAGCGCATCCAGCGGGCGCTGGAGGTCTACCGGCTGACCGGCACCCCGATCACTGAATGGCAGCGCCGCCCCGGCGTGGCGCCGTTGCCGGTGCGAACCCTGAAACTGATACTGGCCCCGCGCGACCGGGCCGTGTTGCACCAGCGCATCGAGGCCCGCTTCGACGCCATGCTGCTGCAGGGCTTCCTGGACGAGGTCCGTACCCTGCGGGCCCTGCCACAGATGGCGGCCGTGGCCGCGCCGCTGGACCTGCCGGCGGTGCGCGCGGTCGGCTACCGCCAGGCGTGGGAATTCCTGGACGGGCAGGGCGACGCCGCCCGCTTCCGAGACAAGGCCATTTTCGCCACCCGGCAGCTGGCCAAGCGCCAGCTGACCTGGCTTCGTGGCGAGCTTGATGCCCGCTGGTTCGACCCCCATATCGACCACGAGCGCCTGTCCGGCGCGGTGTCGACCTTCGTCGCACGCTGAACTGCCGCCGGCCGTGTACCATCATGGGTCGGCGGCCGGCTCGGGGGCCGCGGCATCCGCCGGCAACCCAATAAGAACAATAATCAGGAGTTAGCAATGTCCAAGGGGCAATCGCTGCAGGATCCTTTCTTGAATGCACTGCGGCGCGAACGCGTGCCGGTTTCGGTGTATCTGGTCAACGGCATCAAGCTGCAGGGCACGATCGAATCGTTCGATCAGTTCGTGGTCCTGCTGCGCAACACCGTCAGCCAGATGGTCTACAAGCACGCCATTTCCACCGTGGTGCCGGCGCGTAACGTGAAAGTCGGGCCGGGTGGTGGCTACGTGCAGTCAGGTGAAAATGATGGTCAGGCGGGTGATGAAGCAGACGAGTAATTCCGGAGCGGTGAATGTTTGACCGCTCGAAAAAGGGCGAAAACGCCCTGTTGATCCAGCCCCATTTCGGCAAGCTGGAAGAAGACGTGCTGGAAGAGTTCGGAGATCTGGCCCGCTCGGCAGGGGCCAGCATCGCCGCCACCATCACCGCGCGCCTGGACCGTCCCAACCCGTCGACCCTGATCGGCAGCGGCAAGCTGGACGAGATCAAGGCTGCGGCTGACGCAACCGGCGCGGACCTGATCCTGGTCAACCATTCGCTGAGCCCGGGCCAGGAACGCAACCTGGAACGCTTCCTGGAGCGCCGGGTGATCGACCGTACCGGCCTGATCCTGGACATCTTTGCCCAGCGTGCGCACAGCCACGAAGGCAAGCTGCAGGTCGAGCTGGCGCAGCTGCGCCATCTGGCCACGCGGCTGGTGCGCGGCTGGACCCACCTTGAGCGTCAGCGCGGTGGTTCGATCGGCCTGCGCGGCCCGGGTGAAACCCAGCTGGAAACCGACCGCCGCCTGCTGCAGAAGCGGGTGGAGCAGCTGCAGAAGCGGCTTGAAAAGGTTGAAACGCAGCGCACCCAGATGCGCCGCGCGCGCCTGCGCAGCGAGCTGCCTCGCGTGGCCCTGGTCGGCTATACCAATGCCGGCAAATCGACCCTGTTCAATGCCCTGACCGGTGCCGAGGCGTACGCCGCCGACCAGCTGTTTGCCACCCTGGACCCGACGGTGCGCCGCATCGCCGTGCCCGGCGGCAGCGTGGTGCTGGCCGATACCGTGGGCTTCGTGCGCGACCTGCCGCATGACCTGGTCGCCGCGTTCCGCTCGACCCTGTCCGAAGCGCGCGAGGCTGACTTCCTGCTGCACCTGGTCGACGCTGCCGATCCGCACCGCGAGGAGCGCATCGCCCAGGTCGACGAAGTACTGACCGCCGTCGGTGCCGGTGACCTGCCGCAGCTGCTGGTGTTCAACAAGATCGACCGCATCGAGGGTGCCGAAGTGCGTCACGACGGCCAGGACGGCATCCCCGATCCCTCGCGCCGCGAGCGGGTCTGGATCTCGGCCCGCGACGGCGAAGGCCTGGAACTGCTGCAGAGCGTGTTGGGCAAGCGCCTGGGCCTGCAGCACGTCAGTGGCGAACTGCGCCTGCCGCCCAGCGCAGGCCGCCTGCGCGCGCGCCTGCACCAGCTGGAAGTAATCCGCAGCGAAGCGGCCGACGAAGACGGCTGGCTGCTGCAGGTCGACATCCCGATCGCCGAAGCCGAGAAGCTGGCCGCCAGCCCCGACGGCGGCCCGATCCGCGCCCTGCTGCCGGAAAAACTGCCGGAGTGGTAAGCCACGACGGGCGGGGTCAGAGCCCTTTGCTGCGCAAAGGGATCTGACCCCGTGCCGACCAACGGTCGGCACCCACCAAAGCAGAACGCCGTCCCGACAGCCCGCAGAAAACTGTCGAAGGCGGGGTGTGTCCGGTTGAGGGGGTGTGAGCGGCATGGATGCCGCGACCAAGCCCCATGGATGGGTTCACGACGTCCCCCTCAACCGGACCCACCCCGCCATCCCTCAGGAAACCAGCTTCTGCCGTTGCTCTGGCTTTTAGCAGGTGCAGGGCTGCAAGCCCTGCTGGAACACTCCATATCGCACTCCCGGCCGATTACCGCATTCCAGCCGCCCGATAGTGCACATCCCCTCACGCCCGCCGGGCGGATGATCCGAAGGTCTGCCCCCACGGCACCCCGGAGTCCCTTTCATGTCCCACGTCAGCCCCGACGCACTCCCCCAGTACACCGCCGCGGAGAGACGCCACCGCGTGTTCGCCATCATGTCGGCCTCGTCCGGCAACCTGGTGGAATGGTTCGACTTCTACGTCTACGCCTTCTGCGCCATCTACTTCGCCGGCGCGTTCTTCCCTGCCTCCAACCCGACCGTGCAGCTGCTCAACACGGCAGGCGTGTTCGCCGCCGGCTTCCTGATGCGGCCCATCGGCGGCTGGCTGTTCGGCCGCATCGCTGATCGCCTCGGTCGCAAGAAATCGCTGCTGATCTCGGTCAGCATGATGTGCGGCGGCTCGCTGATGGTCGCCTGCCTGCCGACCTACGCCACCATCGGTGCGATGGCACCGGTGCTGCTGCTGGTCGCGCGTCTGATCCAGGGACTGTCGGTCGGCGGCGAATACGGCACCACCGCCACCTACATGAGCGAGGTCGCGCTGCGCGGCCAGCGCGGCTTCTTCTCGTCTTTCCAGTACGTCACCCTCATCGGCGGCCAGCTGCTGGCGGTGCTGGTCATCGTCATCATGGAAGCGCTGCTCAGCGAGGCCGAGATCCGCGCCTGGGGCTGGCGCATCCCGTTCGTGCTCGGCGCCGTCGCCGCCGTGGTCGCGCTGCTGCTGCGCCGTACCCTGCACGAAACGCAGAGCGAGGCCGACCGCGATGACAAGGACGCCGGCAGCCTGTCCGCGCTGTTCCGTGACCACAAGGCCGCGTTCTTCACCGTGCTCGGCTACACCGCCGGCGGCTCGCTGATCTTCTACACCTTCACCACCTACATGCAGAAGTTCCTGGTCAACACGGTGCACCTGCCGATCAAGACCGCCAGCTACGTCATGACCGGCGCGCTGTTCCTGTACATGTGCATGCAGCCGCTGTTCGGCATGCTGTCCGACCGTATCGGCCGCCGCACCAGCATGATGCTGTTCGGTGCGCTGGGCGCACTCACCACCGTGCCGATCCTGATCACCCTGCAGCACGTCAGCAGCCCGTGGGCGGCCTTCGGCCTGATAGTGCTGGCGCTGGCCATCGTCAGCTTCTACACCTCCATTTCCGGCATCGTGAAGGCCGAGATGTTCCCGCCGCAGGTGCGCGCGCTCGGCGTCGGCCTGGCCTATGCCATCGGCAACGCGATCTTCGGCGGCAGCGCCGAGTACGCCGCGCTGGGCCTGAAGAGCCTGGGCCATGAGCAGCTGTTCTTCTGGTACGTCACGGTGATGATGGTGGTGGCCTTCCTGGTCAGCCTCCGCCTGCCGCGCCAGGCCCGTTACCTGCACCACGACCACTGAGGGGCAAGGGAGGACAGCGCCGCCGATCTGCGGTACAAGATGACCGTTGCTACCTCGATCCGTACCGATGTCCTTCCCTTCCGACGCCGATCTCAACGCCCAGGCCGCCGCGCTTGGGCAGCGCCTGCAGCAGGCCGCGCTGCAACTGGTCACCGCCGAAAGCTGCAGCGGTGGCTGGATCGCCAAGTGCATGACCGATATCGCCGGTTCCTCGGCGTTCTTCGACTGCGGCATGGTGGTCTACAGCTATGAAGCCAAGCAGCGCCTGCTGGGCGTGCGCGCGCAGACCCTGGAACAGTTCGGTGCGGTCAGCCGCGAGGCCGTGCTGGAAATGGTGTCCGGCGCGCTGATCAATTCCGGCGCCGGGATCGCCGTGGCGGTGACCGGCATCGCCGGGCCCGGCGGCGGCAGCCCGGACAAGCCGGTGGGCAGTGTCTGGATCGGCTGGAAGCGCCGCGGTGGCTATGCCCGCGCCGAGCTGTTCCAGTTCGATGGCGACCGCGAAGCCATACGGCGGCAGACCGTCGCGGCCGCCCTGCATGGCATCGACGCCCAGCTGTGACATTCTGGCCCGGTATGGAACCGGAGTAGGCATCAATGTGGGAGACGCTGGGTACCGTCCGTGACCTGGGCCGGCTGCAGGAAATCGCCGCCGTCCTGATCCGCTACGGCTTCGGCGACGTGGTCCGGCGCATCGGCCTGGCCACCGTGCTCGAGCGCGCGGGCCGCCTGCTGCACTGGAACGAGGAAAGCCAGCAGATGCTACGCATGACCGCGCCGGTGCGCGTGCGCAGTGCCCTGCAGGATCTCGGCCCGACCTTCGTCAAGCTGGGTCAGGTGCTGGCCACCCGCGTCGACCTGCTGCCGTCGGAGTGGATTTCCGAGCTGTCCGAACTGCAGAACGCGGTGCCGGCGCTGCCGTATGCGACCATCCGCGAGCAGCTGGAAGCCGACCTCGGTGCCTCGCCATCGCAGGTGTTCGCCTTCCTCGATGAAACCCCGATGGCCGCCGCCTCGCTGGCCCAGGCCCATCGCGCGCGCCTGCATGACGGCCGCGAGGTGGTGCTGAAGGTGCGCCGTCCCGGCATCCGCGACGTGGTGGAAGCCGACCTCCGCCTGCTCGCGCGGCTGGCCGAGATCGTCGAGGCGCGACTGCCGGACCTTCGCCGTTACCGCCCCGCCGAAGTGGTCCAGCAGTTCACCGTGTCACTGCGCCGCGAACTGGATTTCGCCGCCGAATGCCGCAACGCCGAGCGCATCGCCCGCAACTTCCAGGGACGTGACGACATCCTGATTCCGCAGGTGCACTGGCAGTGGACCTGCGAGAGCCTGAACGTCCAGGATTTCGTCGACGGTATTCCCGGTCGCGATCTGGCCGGCGTCGATGCGGCCGGGCTGGACCGCCGCGAGCTGGCCCAGCGCGGTGCCGACATCGTGCTGAAGATGGTGCTGGAGGACGGCAGCTTCCACGCCGATCCGCACCCCGGCAACATCATCTACCTGCGCGACGGCCGCATCGGCGTGATCGATTTCGGCATGGTCGGTGCGCTGTCCGAAGTGCGCCGCTTCCAGGTCGCACAGCTGCTGCATGGCCTGGTCGAACAGGATCCGCAGGGCGTGGCCGACGTGCTGCTGGACTGGGCCGGTGGCGTGGAAGTCGATGAGAACCGGCTGCAGCACGACATCAGCCAGTTCGTCGACCAGTACCGTGGCGTGCCGCTGAAGGACCTGCGCATCGGCCTGATGCTGGGCGACATCACCCAGCTGCTGCGCAGCTACAGCCTGACTTTGCCGGCCGACCTGGCGCTGATGATCAAGGCCTTCCTGACCCTGGAGGGCATGGGCCGCCAGCTCGACCCGGATTTCGACATGGCCAGCGCCGCCCGTCCGTTCCTGGAGCGGGTGGTGCTGCAGCGCTACGCCCCACGTGCGCTGCTCAAGCGCGGCCGGCGCAGCCTGCTGGGGATGATCGACTTCGCCGGCGAACTGCCGCGCGACCTGCGCAAGCTGGTCCAGGCCGCGCGCCGCGGGCGCCTGCAGCTGAGGGTGGAAACCAGCGCGCTGCAGGGCTTCGGCGACCAGGTGAACCGCGCCGCCAACCGCCTGGTGATGGGCATCGTCACCGCCGCGCTGATCATCGGCTCGTCCATCGTCATGCACAGCGTAGGCGGCGTCTCCAGTCGCTGGCTGCTGGCCCTGGGCGTCTGCGGCTTCGTCGGCGCCGGCTTCTGCGGCGTGTGGATCCTGTTCTCGATATGGAGGAGCGGTAAGCACGCGTAACGTGCTTGCCGGGGAATCGCTGCACGATTCCTGTAGAGCCGACCGCTGGTCGGCTGCTTTTTCCTCTGCGCCCGCGCCTCCCCCATTGCCGAGCATAGGCTCGGCACTACAGAACCCGCCCCAGGCACTTGCACACCCGCAAGTTAGTAGTAATACTACTAACCATGGACCTGACCGACACCCAGCAGGCGATCCTGCAGTTGATCGCCGAGCGTATCGAGAGCGAAGGCGCACCGCCGTCGCAGACTGAAATCGCACGTGCCTTCGGCTTCAAGGGGGTGCGCGCGGCCCAGTACCACCTGGAGGCCCTCGAGCAGGCCGGTGCGATCCGTCGCATCCCCGGGCAGGCCCGCGGCATCCGCCTGGTGCAGGCGCCGCCGATCGAGAAGCTGGCCGAGCCGGGCCTGCCCGACAGCGTCCTGCGCCTGCCGGTGCTGGGCCGTGTCGCCGCCGGCCTGCCGATCGGCGCCGACATCGGATCGGACGACTTCGTGGTGCTGGACCGGGTGTTCTTCTCGCCGGCACCGGATTACCTGCTGAAGGTGCAGGGTGATTCGATGATCGACGAGGGCATCTTCGACGGTGACCTGATCGGCGTGCACCGCACCCGCGACGCCCACTCCGGGCAGATCGTGGTGGCCCGCATCGACGACGAGATCACCGTCAAGCTGCTGAAGATCGCCAAGGACCGCATCCGCCTGTTGCCGCGCAATCCCGACTACAAGCCGATCGAAGTCCTGCCCGACCAGGATTTCGCGATCGAGGGCCTGTACTGCGGCCTGCTGCGGCCCAATCGCTGAGCCCCTGGCAGCAGCCCTGTTCCACCAGCATTACCCCGCGGTCTTTTGTGGCGATTCTCTGGTTCCACTGAGGTTGGTACGGATGTCCGATAATTCTTTTCTGAGCGCCGGGCAGAATCTCAGCCTGTGCGATACATCCGACTTAAAGTGAACCCATGGCAAAGAAGACCCCCAAAGACAACATCCCCAACGACATGACCTCTGCTAGGAGCAACACGATGGACGAGAACAAAAAGCGCGCATTGGCTGCTGCTCTGGGCCAGATCGAAAAGCAGTTCGGCAAGGGCTCGGTGATGCGCATGGGCGACCGCGTGGTCGAACCCGTCGAAGCCATCCCGACCGGCTCGCTGATGCTCGACATCGCACTGGGCATCGGCGGTCTGCCGAAGGGTCGTGTCGTTGAGATCTACGGTCCGGAGTCGTCGGGCAAGACCACCCTGACCCTGCAGGCCATCGCCGAATGCCAGAAGATGGGCGGCACCGCGGCCTTCATCGACGCCGAGCACGCGCTGGACCCGATCTACGCCGCCAAGCTGGGCGTGAACGTGGACGACCTGCTGCTGTCGCAGCCGGATACCGGTGAGCAGGCGCTGGAAATCGCCGACATGCTGGTCCGTTCGGGTTCGGTGGACATTCTGGTGGTCGACTCGGTCGCCGCGCTGACCCCCAAGGCCGAGATCGAAGGCGAAATGGGTGACCAGCTGCCGGGCCTGCAGGCCCGCCTGATGAGCCAGGCGCTGCGCAAGCTGACCGGCAACATCAAGCGTTCCAACACCCTGGTGGTCTTCATCAACCAGTTGCGCATGAAGATCGGCGTGATGATGCCGGGCCAGAGCCCGGAAGTGACCACCGGCGGCAACGCGCTGAAGTTCTACGCCTCGGTGCGCCTGGACATCCGCCGTATCGGCGCGATCAAGAAGGGCGACGAGATCATCGGCAACCAGACCAAGATCAAGGTCGTCAAGAACAAGCTGGCGCCCCCGTTCAAGCAGGTCATCACCGAGATCCTGTACGGCGAAGGCATCAGCCGCGAAGGCGAGCTGATCGACATGGGCGTGGACGCCAAGCTGGTCGAGAAGGCCGGTGCCTGGTACAGCTACGGTGAAGAACGCATCGGCCAGGGCAAGGACAACGCCCGCGGCTACCTGCGCGACAACCCGACCGTTGCCGCCAAGCTTGAAGCCGAGCTGCGCGAGAAGTTCCAGCCGTCCGAAGCCGCCCGCGAGGAAGGCGACGACGACGGCGACGACGAGTAAGACTTGCTGTGGGGCAGGGCGGCGCCGTCAGTGACGTCGCCCTGTCCCGCAGGTTCGAACCGCCCACGGACGGGCAGGGTGCCAGGGACGGCGCCACCCTTGGAGTAAGCAATGTCCGATGCCGACGCCCCCACCGGCCGCAAGCGCCGGCCGCGCGAACAGACCCCCGTACAGCGAGCCCTGGGCCTGCTGGTGCGGCGTGAGCATTCGCGCAAGGAGCTGACCCGAAAGCTGACCGCCCGTGGCATCGAGGGTGACGCCGCCGAGGCTGCCGTGGCCAAGCTGACCGAGGCCGGCTGGCAGGACGACACCCGTTTTGCGGAGAATCTCGTCCGGATGCGTGCCAACACCGGTTATGGGCCCATCCATGTCCGTGCCGAGCTCGGCACCCATGGGCTGGACAGCGCGGCGATCGCCGCCGCGATGGACACTTACGAAGGCGACTGGCAGGAAAACGCCCGCGATCTGGTCCGCCGCCGCTTCGGCGAGGACGGCCCGCAGGACTTGTCACAGCGGCGCAAGGCCGCCGATCTGCTGGCCCGGCGGGGCTTCGACGGGGACACCATCCGTCGCGCGACCCGCTTCGACCCGGATGACTGAGACTGGCGGCGCCGGGCCTGATACCCTTTAGGTTTTCGGCGGTCCGTTACGACCCTGGCCAGTGAGGCCGGCGGTTCGGGGCTGCCGGCCCGCACACTGCCAGCCCCCTCAATGAACGCACCCGCCAAATTCACGACCTCCCAGATCCGTAGCGATTTCCTTGAGTTCTTCAAGGGTAAAGGCCACACCATCGTGCCGTCGGCGCCGCTGGTGCCGGGCAATGATCCGACCCTGCTGTTCACCAACTCGGGCATGGTCCAGTTCAAGGACGTGTTCCTGGGCGCGGAAAAGCGCAGCTACGTGCGCGCGGCCGACGTCCAGCGCTGCCTGCGCGCCGGTGGCAAGCACAACGATCTCGACCAGGTCGGCTACACCGCGCGTCACCACACCTTCTTCGAAATGTTGGGCAACTGGTCCTTTGGTGATTACTTCAAGAAGGACGCCATCGCCTGGGCATGGGAACTGCTGACCCAGGTCTGGAAGCTGCCGGCCGAGCGCCTGCTGGTCACCGTCTACCAGACCGATGACGAGGCCTACGCGCTGTGGCGCGACATGGTCGGCATCCCGGAAGAGCGCATCGTGCGCATCGGCGACAACAAGGGCGCCCCGTACGCCTCGGACAACTTCTGGCAGATGGCCGACACCGGTCCCTGCGGCCCGTGCACCGAGATCTTCTACGACCACGGCGACCACATCGCCGGCGGCCCTCCGGGCTCGCCGGATGAAGACGGTGACCGCTTCATCGAGATCTGGAACCTGGTGTTCATGCAGTTCGACCGCCAGACCGACGGCACCCTGGTGCCGCTGCCGGCACCGTGCGTGGACACCGGCATGGGCCTGGAGCGCCTGGCGGCGATCCTGCAGCACGTGCACACCAACTACGAGATCGACCTGTTCCAGGCCCTGATCCGCAAGGCTTCCGAGCTGACCGGCATGGCCGATCTGGAGAACAAGTCGCTGCGCGTGATCGCCGACCACATTCGTGCCTGCTCGTTCCTGATCGTCGACGGCGTGCTGCCGTCCAACGAAGGCCGCGGCTACGTGCTGCGCCGTATCATCCGCCGCGCCCTGCGCCACGGCTGGATGCTGGGCGTGCGCCAGCCGTTCTTCAGCAAGCTGGTGCCGACCCTGGTCGAGCTGATGGGCGAGGCCTACCCGGAACTGCCGGCCCAGGCCGACACCGTGGTCCGTGCGCTGCAGGCTGAAGAGGAGCGTTTCGCTGAAACCCTCGACGCCGGCATGAAGATCTTCGAGGACGTGGCGGCCAAGGCCAGCAATGGCGTGATCCCCGGCGTCGACGCCTTCCGCCTGTACGACACCTACGGCTTCCCGCTGGACTTGACCCAGGACATCGCCCGCGAGCGCGAGCTTACCGTTGATACCGACGGCTTCGATGCTGCGATGGAGCAGCAGCGCGAGACCGCGCGTGCCGCCGGCAAGTTCGGTGGCGGCGTGACCCTGCCGGCCGAGCTGGTAGCGACCCTGACCCCGACCCTGTTCCTGGGCTACGATCGCCTGCAGGCCGACGGCCTGACCGTGCTGGCCCTGCTCAAGGACGGCCGTCCGGTGCAGTCGGCCGAGGCCGGCGACGCCGTGATCGTCATCACCAACCAGACCCCGTTCTACGCCGAATCCGGCGGCCAGGTCGGTGACACCGGCGTGCTGGCCGGCAACGGCGTGCGCCTGTTGGTCAACGATACCCAGAAGTTCGCGGGCCAGTTCCATGGCCACGTCGGCACCCTGTCCGAAGGCGGCCTGAAGGTCGGCGACGTGCTGACCGGCCAGGTCGATGGCGAGCGCCGCGGTGCCACCATCCTCAACCACTCGGCCACCCACCTGCTGCACGCCGCGCTGCGCGAAGTGCTCGGTACCCACGTGCAACAGAAGGGTTCGCTGGTCGCACCGGACCGCCTGCGTTTCGACTTCTCGCACTTCCAGCCGATCAGCGCCGAAGAACTGGCCGTGATCGAGCGCAAGGTCAACCAGCAGGTGCGCGCCAACAACGCCGCCGAAGTGCACAACATGGGCATGCAGGAAGCGCTTGATTTCGGCGCGATGGCCCTGTTCGGCGAGAAGTACGGCGAGAACGTGCGCGTGCTGAAGATGGGTGACTACTCCACGGAACTGTGTGGTGGTACCCACGTCAGCCGCACCGGCGACATCGGTCTGTTCAAGATCACCTCCGAAGGCGGTGTCTCGGCCGGCGTGCGCCGCATCGAGGCGGTCACCGGCCAGGGCGCCCTGGACTATGTGGCGGCCGAAGAGGCCCGCTTGGCCGAAGCGGCGGAACTGCTGGGTGGCAGCGCCGCTGACGTGGTCGAGAAGATCCGCGCGTTGGGCCTGCGCCAGAAGCAGCTGGAGCGTGAGCTGGAGGCCGTGAAGGCCAAGGTCGCCGCCGGCGCTACCGCCGATCTCTCCGGCCAGGCCGTCGAGGTTGCCGGTGTGAAGGTGCTGGCCGCCCGCCTGGAGGGCTTTGACGCCAAGGCCCTGCGTGATGCCATGGACCGCCTGAAGCAGCAGTTGGGCAACGCCGTGATCGTGCTGGCCGGCACCCAGGACGGCAAGGCCGCCCTGGTCGCGGGCGTGAACGGCAGTGCAATGGGCAAGGTCAAGGCCGGGGAACTGTTGTCCCATATCGCCAGTCAGATCGGGGGCAAGGGCGGCGGACGCCCGGACCTCGCCCAGGGTGGTGGCGAGGACGGGCCCGCCCTTGCTACCGCTCTGGCCGCGGTTGTCGAATGGGTCAGCCCCCGCCTGTGATGTGAACCCCTGCCGTCCCCCTCCTTGTAGGAGCGGGACGGCTGACGGTACCATTGCGAAATCTTTTCCCTTTGTCGTGGGGACGCTTCTTGACGGAGCGTCAAGCCGGTGGGGGATACCCTTCCACACGGTTCCATGGAGACTTACTAAAATGTTGATCTTGACTCGCCGCGTCGGCGAAACCCTGATGATCGGAGACTCGGTGAGCGTCACCGTGCTCGGCGTCAAGGGCAACCAGGTGCGCATCGGTATCACCGCGCCGAAGGACGTTGCTGTGCATCGCGAAGAGATCTACCAGCGCATCCAGCGTGGTGATGAAGCCGGCAGCACCGGAAGTGAAAATTCCGGCGAATAAAAGCTTTACCTTCGCGTCTGATTAACGTTATGATTCACGCCCCGCTGAGGTGCACCGCACCAGACGCGGAGAAAACCCCGGAGCGATGCCCGAGTGGCTGAAGGGGCTCCCCTGCTAAGGGAGTATAGGGTCAAAAGCTCTATCGAGGGTTCGAATCCCTCTCGCTCCGCCAGATACAAGAAAGCGCCCGCAGATCCTCGATCTGCGGGCGTTTTTCGTTGTGCGGGATGAGGCAGTACCTGTTCGCAACCTATTGCGCGTGCTGCGATGCAGTGGCGCTTGCCAGTCCCGTAGAGACCAATGGATGGCGGAAGTGCGGGCGGGTGGCAACCGATGCGCGACTCTGAAGGTCGCCCTCTTTTGGAGGGGCGTGCTGCCGGCCGTTGTTCGATACGTTGATCACGCGTCGCAGCCTGATGCACACAGAGCGCTGGGGTGACGCGCGTTGTTCGCTGTCACGCTGGGTGCTGGTGTGCAGCCGAAAACGGTAAGCCGACAGGCTGCCGCCGCTGCGTGCAGTGTCCGGGGAATGCCATCGAGGGGGCAACGAACAGCAGGATCCAGCGCCAATGATTGCCAGGCACCAAGTGGTGAAGCGAGGGAGCGCGCCGAGATCGCAGGAGTCCAGGCATGCGTAGCGGCTCAGACCGCCCGGTTTTTAGGGTGACATCGCTTGATCGTAAGCTTTGTGGACTTCCGCTTTTTCGTCGTTAAGTTCCAATGGAACCGGGTGCTCATCCGAGCACAGGTCCATCCGAAACGGCTTGTCCATCATTAGATTTGAGGCAAAGGAAATGCTGATCAGCAAAGATCATCAAGTTGCTGCACTGGGGTTGTCGCTGGAGGAGAGTGCAGGCCTGGATGTCGCAGTGGACGGATTGCGGCGGGCATTGGGCCCGCTGGATGCATACATCGCAACATACGCGCGTAATGGGATGAGTGGTCCCACTCTGATCCTGGGCCGGAAGGACCCTGGGGAAGGCAAGCGCGGGAATCCCCTGTTTGCGATTCGAAAGATGGATGGCAAGCACTTTCTGGGCTTTACGCTGCGCCCAGAGCGTGATCGCAAGGTGCTTCAAGGGCACTACCAGGCAAACGAGTGGGAGCAGGTGTCGCGTGGCCGGGCATGGCTGCTGGAAACGCTGGCAGGTGGCAAAGAGAGTTTCGTCTCGGACATGACGGCCCTCGGCAGCATGCTGGCCGCCGACCAGCCAGATTTCCTGGAGAGACGAGTGCAGGGGAGGTCACGCGTCCCGACCGACTACAGCGCGTCCGTGAGCTTGGACGAGGGTGGCGAGGACCTCATCCGTGACCTTGATGAACTGCAGTCTCTGCCGCCGACAACGACCCGTCAGCAGCTTGTCGACGCGCGACTGGGACAAGGGAAGTTCCGGAGGGATGTCCTGTCACTGTGGGGTGGGCGATGTGCAGTGACAGGCTGTGATATTCAGCAGGTGGTAAAGGCTTCGCATGTCCAGCCGTGGGCATGCACATCTGCGCCCTCGATGCCGGGCGTATTGGAGCCTCGTCTGGATGCAAACAATGGCCTGCCGCTGGTGGCAACGCTGGATGCTCTGTTTGATCGGGGCCTCATCACATTCAACGATGACGGTCGCGTTCGTTTTGCCGACAGTGACGTTGAGGAGGATCTGGTCAACCGCGGGATGGTGAGCACGGACATGTGTCTTACCCGCACCCCGAATGCAGCCTTGCGCCACTATCTGAGCATCCACCGCAGAGTGGTTTTTGAAGGGTGGGATGAATGATCCATCTGCCCAGCTGTTGCTGGGCACGGTATCGCAAGCGGAGTGATGCGCCAGCACCTGGACAGTACGGCCGGTGCCTGGGCAACTGCCAGGGCTAACCGCGCAACTGGATGCTGACCCTGCGCGGCAGCTACCAATCCGCGGGGGTGCACCGCAGCCGCCCAACGTCATCGACGCTGGGCGGCTGTCCAACCGATCAGGAATCAGTACTAGTAAATGCGGCCGGGCGCCGGAGTCGGCGTCGGCGTCGGTGCCGGTGCACCGGGGTGCCACGGCCGCTCGATCACCTGCGACGGCTGCTCGCGCCACATCACCGCCAGCGTGCAGTCGTTGCCGCGTTCCCGGCACATCTTTTCTGCCTTGCGCTGCGCAGCCTCGGGACTGGCCTCGGCCAGGGCGAAGCCCATGGATACCGTTCCGGTGAAGATGGCCGAGTAGCCCTCTCCGGTGGCGACGGCCGACTGCCCGCAGTTACGGGAGCGGGCGGCACAGTACTTCACCGCGTTCTGCATCGAGGTGCTCACCGTCGCCTGGTTCATCGAGTAGCCGTAGGCGCCGTCTGCATCGTAGGCAATGGCCGAGGCCGCGCCTGCAGTGGACGAAACGCCCAACAGCAGCGCACAGGAAATTGCATGCATCCAGTTCATTGAATCCTCCTTTTCGTCGATGGTTGACCGAAGGGGCGACGGTAATCAAGCCTGTCGTGCGGGCAATCGCGCCCGCGGTTCACGTTCCGCAAGCGCTGTGCTGCCGGCCTCGGCTCAGAGGCGCACGGTCACACCCACCTGGAAGCCACGCCCCGGCAGTGGCGCGATGTATTTCAGTGGCGAGTTGTGCGGGCGCGCCTCTTCGTTGAGCAGGTTGCTGCCATTGATGAAGACCTCCATGCCGGCCACGGCCGTCGTGCGCAGGGGAATCTCCCGGCTCAGCTGCAGGTCGACCAGGGTGAACGCATCCAACGGTACTTCTTCGCTGACGTTGCGACCCAGGTACTTCTGCGTGTCGTAGTAGGTGCTTGACAGCTGCGCCTTCCAGCCTTCGCGCTGCCATTGCACGGTGGCGCCGTAACGGTTGGTCGGCATGTTGGGCAGGTACTCGCCATCGTTATGGGCGCGCAGCGCATCGGGATGGTCGGCCTTGTTCTTCACCAGGTCGGCAAAGGCGGACAGCTCCAGGCTGCCGAAGCGACCGAGCGTCAGTGACTGCGAGGCGTCGACCTCGAAACCCTTCACCGTGGTGTCGGTCTGCTTCCAGTACTTCAGCGGCAGGCGGTTGGCGGTCTGCAGGCCGGAGTAGCCCAGGTACAGGTAGTTTTCGTAACGCATCCGGTAGGCGGTGGCCGACAGCTGGAAGCCGCCCAGGTGGAAGAGGCCGGTCAGCTCGAGGTTCTTCGCACGTTCCGGGTCCAGGTTCTGGTTGCCTTCCTCCTGGGTCATCACCGAATAGTGCGCATTGCTGGCGTAGAGCTCATTGATCTCCGGTGCGCGCTGCGAGGAGGAGTAACGCACCTTGGCGGCGAACAGCGGGCCGAGTTCAACGTAGGCGCCGATGCTGTAGCTGTTGAGCCGGAAGTCGCGGTCCTGCAGCGTGGCGTTGGCGGAATTGCGCGCCGTCTTGAAGCTGCTCGGCCGCAATGTGTGGTCCACGCGTTCGTGGCGCACGCCCGCGTCGAAGGACGCCCAGTCGAAGTCCACTGTTTCCTTCAGGAACACCGCTTGGCTGCGCGTATCGACGTTGGGCAGGTAGCGGAGCGAACCGCTGCCGGTGACCTCGCGCGACTGCTGGCTGAGGCCGAGCAGGCCGCTCAGCGGGCCGATGCGGCGATGGGCCAGCAGCAGTTCGGCCTGGGTGCTTGCAAAATCGTAGTCGTTGGCCTTGCTGGCACCCAATCGTTCGCCGGAGGTGTTGTCCAGCTGCGAGACGCGCAGCTCGGCACGCTCGACGCCCGGCACCGGGTCGCGCAGCAGGGCTTCCAGTGCGTAGCGCTCCTGCTTGATGACCACGCTCACCGGCAGGCCGTCGGCGTAGTTGGAACCGAACGACAGGTTCTGCATCGAGAAACCCGGCACGCCGTATTCGCTGTCCTTGGCATCGATGCTGACACCCACGTAGCCGCGGTCGAAGAACAGGGTCGAGCCGAGCGCCACTTGCGAACTGCGTGAGTAGCTGTTGCCCAGGCGGTGGTGGTAGTCCGGGGTGACGTCGTTGTTGATCCGCTTCTGCACATAGGACGGCGTGCCGGCGACGTAATCCGGGTTGACCGGATTGACGTAGGTCTGGCGCTGCCAGACCGAGGTTGGGCTGTTGGTGTAGAAGGAGAACTCGCCATCGGCCCAGTCCGGGTTCTCAGTCATGAACTGGTCGATGTAGGGCTGCGAGGCCTTGTTGTAGACCTGCTGCACCCGCGCCTCTTTCTGGCAGGCATCGGCCAGCGCCGAGTTGACGCCGCCGGCGGCCGGGAACAGCTGGCTGTTGCAGGCCGCCGCCTTGCTGTTGCCAGGGATGTCGTAGTGCGAAATGCGCTGCCGCGAGACCTGCAGGTTGGTGGAGACGTTGCGCTGGTTGTTGAAGTTCATGCGGAAGCCCTGCGCATCGGCCGCGTTGAAGCCCTTGCGCAGCACCAGTTCCATCGACTGGTCCTTGTCTTCCATCGTGCGCGAAATCAGCCCGGAATCGACCTCGACGCTGCCGCCGATCGCGTTGCCGCCGTAGCGCACCGTGTCGGAGGACTTGTTGACGGTGACGCTGCGCACGAACAGCGGGTCGAAGGGAATGTTGATGTCGCCGCTGATCGCGTTCATGCCCAGCACCGACTGCCCGTCCTGCAGGATCTGCACGCGGTTGCCGCTGAGGCTGCGGATGACTGGCGCGCCGGCGTTGGGTCCGAAGGCGCTGTTCTGCACGCCGGAGACATGCTCGAGCAGGCCGCCGAGGGTGCGGTTCTGGGCCTGCGGGTTGTCGACGGTGACCCGGCTGTCGATGCGTGAGGCCTGGCTGGCTTCCACCTGCAGGGTGGGAAGGGTAGGCGCGTCCGCCGCCCGGGCTGAATGGAGGGCGACGGACTGAAGGGCGAGGGGGATGGCTGCAGCTAGCAGGTGGCGACGCATGACACGCTCCGGAAAAATTGCGTGAAATGTTATAACGTAACTATTCGTAACGACAAACGATTTCTTCGCCGTATCATCGGACCCATCATCGATGGCGACCGGCCCTGCCTTGGATTCCCCACAGCACTTCCATCCCGCCACCCGTGACTGGTTCCGTTCCGCGTTCGCAGCATCGACGCCGGTGCAGGACGAGGCCTGGGCGTCGATCGCCGCAGGCCAACACACCCTGGTGGTGGCCCCAACCGGGTCGGGCAAGACGCTGGCCGCGTTCCTGCATGCGATCGACCAGGTGTTCGCCGAGCGCGATGGCGACGCACGCCGCGACCCGGCGGCCAAGCCCGTGGCGCGCACGCGCGTGCTGTACCTGTCGCCGATCAAGGCACTGGGCAGCGATGTGCAGCGCAATCTGCAGGTGCCCCTCCAGGGCATCAGTGCGCGGCGCAGCGAACGTGGGGATCCGGCGGTTGCCCTGACCGTGGCCATGCGTACCGGCGATACCAGCAGCAGTGACCGCGCACGCCTGGTGCGGCGCCCGCCGGACATCCTGATCACCACGCCAGAGTCGCTGTACCTGATGCTGACCTCGCAGGCGAGGGAGATCCTGCGCGATGTGCATACGGTGATCCTCGATGAGATCCATGCGGTGGCGGGCGGCAAGCGTGGCTCGCACCTGGCGCTGAGCCTGGAGCGGCTCGACGCGCTGCTGCAGGTGCCTGCACAACGCATCGGCCTATCGGCAACGGTGCGCCCGGTCGAGGGTGTTGCCGCCTTCCTCGGCGGTGATCGCCCGGTGCAGGTGGTGCAGCCGCCTTCGCAGCGGCAGCTGGAACTGAAGATCGTGGTGCCGGTGGAGGACATGACCGACCTGGTCGTGCACGGTCCCGGCGAAGGACGCGGGGCCGGCGCGCGCACCGGTTCGATCTGGCCGCATGTGGAAGCCAGCATTCTCGACAACGTGATGCGGCATCGCTCCACGATTGTCTTTGGCAATTCGCGTGGCGTGGCGGAACGGCTGACTGCACGACTCAACGAGCTGCATGCCGAGCGCACGGGCGTCGAGCCTGCGAGCGAAGCGGATGCTGCGACTACAGCCGCCTACGGATCGTTCACCGGCAGCACGGTGAACCGTGTCACCACGCCGGCCTCGGTGATCGCCCGCTCGCACCACGGCTCGGTGTCCAAGGAACAGCGCGCCGCCATCGAGCAGGCGCTGAAGTCGGGTGACCTGCGCTGCGTGGTCGCCACCTCCAGCCTCGAACTGGGCATCGACATGGGCCTGGTGGACCTGGTGATCCAGGTCGCGGCGCCGCCTTCGGTGGCCAGTGCACTGCAGCGGGTGGGCCGTGCCGGCCACCAGGTGGGCGGCCTGTCGCGTGGCCTGCTGTATCCGCGCACGCGCCGTGATCTGGTCGATGCCGCGGTGGTGGTCGACAAGATGCTGGATGGACGCATCGAAGCCCTCGATCCGCCGCGCAATCCGCTCGATGTGCTGGCCCAGCAGACCGTGGCTGCGGTAGCGATGGAGCCACTCGATGTCGAGGCCTGGTTCGCACGCGTGCGCCGGGCTGCGCCGTACCGCACGCTGCCGCGCAGTGCCTTTGACGCGGTGCTGGACATGCTGGCCGGCCGCTATCCGTCAGATGAGTTCGCCGGTTTCCGTCCGCGGCTTGTATGGGACCGGAAGACCGGCACGTTGACCGCACGTCCTGGCGCCCGCCAGCTGGCGGTGACCAGCGGCGGCACCATTCCCGACCGTGGCATGTATGCCGTCGTGCTGCCCGAAGGCGAAGAACAGGCGGGATCGCGCCGTGTCGGCGAGCTTGATGAGGAGATGGTCCACGAGTCGCGGGTGAATGATGTGATCACCCTCGGCGCAACGTCCTGGCGCATCGACCAGATCACCCTTGACCAGGTCGTGGTGACGCCGGCGCCGGGGCGCTCGGCGCGGCTGCCGTTCTGGCGGGGCGAAGGCATCGGCCGCCCGGCCGAGCTGGGGCAGGCCACCGGCGCCTTCCTGGCGGAACTCGAGACCGAGCCTGGTGGCGCTGCCGAGCCGTCGCCGGCATTGCTCGCCCGGCTGCGCGATCGCGGCCTGGATGAGAGCGCGATCAGCAACATGCTGGCGCTTGTGGCGGAACAGCAGCAGGCCACCGGTGTGCTGCCGACCGACCTGCGCCTGGTCGTCGAGCGCTGCCGTGATGAACTCGGCGACTGGCGGGTGATGCTGCATTCGCCCTACGGCCGCCGCGTGCACGATCCCTGGGCGCTGGCGGTGGCTGCGCGCCTGCGCGAGCAGGCCGGCATCGATCCGGCCGTGGTGGCCAGTGACGACGGCATCATCGTCCGCATGCCCGACCGCAGCGGCACACCGCCTGGCGCGGAACTGTTCCTGTTCGATGCGTCCCACCTGCGCCAGGTCATCAATCGCTCGGTCGCCGGTTCCGCGTTGTTCGCCGCACGTTTTCGTGAGTGTGCCTCGCGCGCGCTGCTGCTGCCGCGGCGCACGCCGGGCAAGCGCTCGCCGTTGTGGCAGCAGCGCCTGCGTGCGGGGCAGCTGCTGGAAATCGCCCGTGGCCACGATGAGTTCCCGATCCTGGTGGAGACCGCGCGCGAGTGCCTGCAGGACGTCTACGACCTTGATGCACTGGATGCGCTGATGCTGCGCGTGCAGGCCGGCCAGGTCCAGGTGGTCGAGGTGGATACGGCCGTGCCATCGCCGTTCGCGGCGAACCTGCTGTTCGGCTATGTCGCCGAGTTCATGTACGAAGCCGATGCACCGCTGGCCGAACGGCGTTCATCGGTGCTGTCGCTCGACAGTGGCCTGCTGGCGGAACTGCTCGGCGAGGTGGATCTGGGTGAACTGCTGGACGATGCCGTGGTGGCAACCGTGGAGCGCGAGCTGCAACGCTTGGATCCGGCCCGCCACGCACGTGGCAGCGAAGGCGTGGCCGACCTGCTGCGTGAGCTGGGCCCGCTGCCGGTCGTGGACGTCGCGCAGCGCATCAACGAGCCCGCGCAGGCGGATGCCTGGCTGCACGCACTGCGCGCGGCGGGTCGTGCAATCCGCGTCCCCGTCGCAGGGGCCCAGCAGTGGGCGGCGGTGGAAGATGCCGCGCGGTTGCGCGATGCCCTGGGCATCATCCCGCGTGCGGATGTGGCCGAGGTATTCCTGGCCCCTGTGCCGGATCCGCTGGGCGATCTGCTTAGCCGCCACGCGCGCACCCATGGGCCCTTCAGCAGTGGCAGCGTGGCCGCCCGTTTCGGTCTCGGCGTGGCGGTGGTGGATGCTGCCCTGCACGTGCTGCAGGAACAGGGCCGGGTCGTACGCGGCCGCTTCGGCCTGGATCGTCGTGCGGCGAACGAGAACGACGCGGCAGCTTCGTCGCGTGCAGGCCATGAATGGGTGGGCACGGAGGTGCTGCAGCGGCTGCGGCTGCGCTCCTTGCAGGCCGCCCGCGAGGCGACCCGCCCGGTATCGGTGCAGGCCTATGTCGGTCTGCTGCTGCAGGGGCAGGGTGTGTTGCCCGGGGGCGCACGCAGCAACGACAGCGAAGGCGTGCTGCAGGTGATTGAACAACTGGCGGGGCTGCCACTGCCGGCATCGCTGTGGGAACAGCAGGTGCTGCCCGCGCGCGTGCCCGGCTACACGCCTGCGCTGCTGGATGAACTGCTGGCCACCGGCGCAGTGCTCTGGGTTGGCCATGGCCGGCTGGGCGACGACGATGGACTGGTGTCGCTGCACCTGCGCGAGCGTGCCGCTGAAACGCTGCCGGTCACACCGGTGCAGGGCGAAGACTCACCGATGCAGCAGGCCATCCTGCAGGCGCTGGCCGACGGCGGTGCGTTCTTTGCCCGGCAACTGGCGATGCAGGTACAGCCGCGACTGGTCGGTGCAGACACGGCGGGTGCGGATTTCCAGACGGCGCTGTGGCAGCTGGCCTGGCGCGGACAGATCAGCAGTGACCTGTGGGCGCCGCTGCGTGCGCTGGGCGGAGCGCGGCCTGCACGGGCGCGGCCGACGCCGGTGTCGCGCCGCCGCCGCGGCTTTGCCTTCGTGCCACTGACGACGGGCACCGCAGGACTGGAGCTGGCCAGCAGCACGGGGCCGACGCTGACAGGACGCTGGTCGCTGCTGCCGCGGGAGCGGGCCAGTGACACGCTGCGCGCGCTGGCGCAGACCGAGGCGCTGCTGGACCGCTACAGGGTGGTCACCCGCAGCGCAGCGATGAGCGAAGCCGTGGCCGGTGGATTCCCGGCGCTGCGCCCGGTGCTGCGCACCATGGAGGATGCGGGCCAGCTGCTGCGGGGTCGCTTCGTGGAAGGCATGGGCGGTGCTCAGTTCGCCCAGCGCGACGACATCGACCGGCTGCGTGCCAGCGCCGAGCGGGCTGGCGGGGATGGCGCCTGGGTTGCGCTGTCGGCGCTGGATCCCGCCAACCCCTTCGGCAGCCTGCTGCCGTGGCCCCAGTCGATCGCCGGGCCGCGTCCGGTGCGACGGGCCGGTGCGATGGTGGTGATCGGCGAAGGCCGCCTGCAGCTGTACCTGCCGCAGGGCGGCCGCCAGCTGACCAGCTGGATCGACGACACGGCCCACGACGCGCCCACGCGTTGGGCAGCGGCGGCACAGGCGCTGGCCGTTGGCCTTCGGCGTGGCCGGCGGCTGTCCTTCACCCTGGAGCGGATCAACGACGAGCCCGTCCATCGCGGGCACGCCGTTGATGCCCTGCGCGCGGCGGGATTCAGCAATGAGCCGCGCGGGCTGGGCTGGAACGGCTGACGCAGAGCAGAGCTCGACCGTTCTTGTAGAGCCGAGCCCACGCTCGGCTGCATTTCGTAGCGTCGAGCTTGCTCGACTTAGCCGAGCATGGGCTCGGCTCTACAGCACCGCGCAGCCGAGCATCGGCTCGGCTCCACGGGACCGCGCAGCCATGCTCGAAGCGCTCAGTAGCGTGCGTCCTTCGGCTTCGGGTCGCGCGGCCAGTCTTTACCCTTGCCGGCGAAATCCGGCCGGGGTTGATGGATGAAGTAGTCAGCAATATCCACCGCGTCCTGGTCGGGGATCACCTGCTGGCCCAGCGGTGGCTCGCGGCTGGCGGCCGGTGGCATGTTGTGCTTGATGAAGCTGGCCGCCTTGTACAGCCGCGCCATGCCCGCGCCGATGTTGAAGCTGCGCTCGCCCCATAGCGGCGGGAAGGCGATATCACCGCTGCCGTCGCGGCGGCCCTCGCCCTGGTCGCCGTGGCAGGCGGCGCACTGCGCTGCATACAGGGCCTGGCCGCGCATGCGGTCGGGCACCAGCGAGGAATCGATCGGCCCTTCGCTTGGCGCCGCCACCCGCGCGCCGTCGGGTACGGGGCGGCTCAGCCAGGCCATGTATTCCAGCATCGCGCGCATCGGCGGCGCGTCGCGGGCCAGCGGCTTGCCGTTCATCGAACGCTGCAGGCAGCCGTTGACGCGTTCGACCAGGCCGATCTCCTTGCCGGGGCGGGTCATGTAGCGCGGGTAGCTGCCGCCGCCGGTGTTGAGGTAGTGGTTGCCGAATGGCCGCTTGCCCTCGGCCATGTGGCAGGAGTTGCAATTCAGGTCATTGCCCACGTTGTCCGGCAGCAGGCGTGAGGTCTCGTTGAGCAGGCGGCGGCCGTACATCACCGCATCGCCATTGCCGAGGCTGGCGATCTCTTCGGCGCTGGGCATATGGTACGCGCCGACCCGCGAGCCCTGTGCGTCGAGGATGTCCAGCGTGGTGGGGGTGGCATCCAGCGAGGGATGGCGGTACGCGTACAGCAGTGCGCCGGCTGCGGCTACCACCAATACGCCGATGGCAATGACGATGCTCGCGCTCCTGCACTTGTGTGCGCGCCTCATGGTGCCACCTCCTGCGGAACTACGTGCACGGGTTTGTCGCGCACCACCCTGCGCATGCGCGCGATGTCGGCTTCGCTCACCGCGCTGGCCTGGTTGCCCCAGCTGCTGCGGATGAAGGTCAGGATCTGCGCCAGCTGGGCGTTCGGCAGATGCTCGAAGCCGGGCATCGAGAAGGCCATCCGGTCGTGCGGAGTGCGCGGCGTGCGGCCACCGGCCAAGGTGACCTGCACCAACGAACTCGGGTCATCGGCGAAGACGATGGAGTTGCCGGCCAGGGCAGGGTAGATGCGCGGCATGCCACGGCCATCGGCACGGTGGCAGGCCTGGCAGTGCTCGGCATAGGCCAGCGAACCCTCCCCGCGGTAGTCGCCGTCGCGCAGCGCGGTGGTGGTCGTGTCGGGGCCGGCAATCCACTGCGTGCTGCGGCCGGCGCGCGGCGGCAACTGCTTCAGGTAACGGGCCATGGCCAGCAGGTCGGCGTCGGTCAGGTACTGGGTGCTGTGTTCCACCACGTCGGCCATGCCGCCGAACGCGGCGGACCGATCGGTGCGGCCGGTACGCAGGAACTCGACGATCTCGTCCTGGCTCCAGCTGGCCAGGCCGGTGGCTTCGTTGCGCAGGTTCTTCGCATACCAGCCTTCCAGTACCGAACCGGAGAGGAAGCGGCGACTTTCGTCATCAGCCATGGCGGTTTCCTGGAAGGCCAGGCCGCGCGGGGTATGGCAGGCGCCACAGTGCGCCAGACCCTCCACCAGTTCGGCGCCGCGCTGCTGGCCGGCATCCAGTGATGGATCGGCAACGAAGCTGCGCGGGCGGGCGAACAGCAGCTGCCACCACGCCAGCGGCCAGCGCATGTTGGCCGGCCAGGGGATGGTGCTGTCGGCGTTGTGCTGGCGCACCGGCCGCACCGCACCCATGAAATAGGCATACAGCGCGCGGATCTCGTCGTCGCTGGCGATCACGTAGGAGGCGTAGGGCATGGCCGGATACAGCGGCTGGCCGTCATGGCGGATGCCGCGGCGGACCGCGCGCTCGAAATCGGCATAGTCATAGGCGCCGATGCCGGTGGCCCGGTCCGGCGTGATGTTGGTCGAATAGAGCGTGCCCATCGGTGTCTGCATGCCCAACCCGCCGGCGAAGGGCTGGCCGCCGGGCGCGGTGTGGCAGGCGGCGCAGTCGGCCGCACGCGACAGGTACTGGCCGCGCGCGATCAAGGCTGGCTCGTGGATGTCGACCACGGCAGGCTGGCGCGGTGCGAACCAGTACGGCGTGCTGCGGGCGATGCCCCAGGCCGCACCGACAGCGGCGGCCAGGGCAAGAAGTAGCTTGAGCGAAATGCGCATGGCTGCACTGTCGGCAATCGCTCGGCGCTCTCATTGATCCGGATCAATGCTTTGTCCGTGAACGACAGACGGCGAAGCTGAATCGATCCCGGCTTGTCATCAACCCGTCATCGACCTGCGATAGATGCGCCCGGTTGCGCCCGCTACCCTGCCACGCTGTCGCACCTTTCCCCGATTGCCCATGAAACGCCCGCTGCTGCTGTTGCTGGCGTGCGCCGGCCTGTGGCTGGCGGCATGCTCATCCTCGATCACCGCCTCGTCCACCTCGCTCAGTGACCAGCTGATCGCGCCCGGTGGCGTGTCCACGTTGCTGGACCAGCCGCGCATCGCCGCGGCCATCGCCGAGCTGCCCAACCGCCATGGCTTCGCGCCGGGCCGGGATGGCGTGCCGATCTTCTGGCGGGTGTTCGACCCGGGCGATTACGGCGCCCGCTACCACTACCTGCCGCAGCGCCACGAGAACGGCCAGCCGCTGGACACCGGGCTGAGTCTCACCGTGCCGCAGCCGTTCCGTGCGCAGGCGCCGCGCGGCACCGTGGTGCTGCTGCACGGTTGGATGATGAACGGTGATTCGATGCTGCCGTGGTCGCTGCAGCTGGCCGAATCGGGATACCGCGTGGTCACCCTGGACCTGCGCAACCACGGCCAGTCCGGGCACGGGCCATCCGGCTACGGCACCTATGAATCGGATGACGTGGTCGATGTGATCGGCGAACTGCGCGCGCGTGGCGAAGTGACCGGCCCGCTGTACTTGTTCGGCGTTTCCTATGGCGCGGCCACCGCTGTGTTCACCGCCGACAAGCTGGGCGACCAGGTGGCCGGCGTGGTGGCGATGGAATCGTTCGCCAATGCCGGCGTAGCCATCCGCACGATGATCCCGCACCTGATGGCGCTGCAGCCGGAAGGCCTGAAGGCGCAGGCGGTCGCGTCCTACGCGCGCTGGCGCTACGGCGGCCAGGACATCAACCAGGTGATCGCCGCGGCCAGCCGCCGCATCGATGTCGACCTGGACCAGGTGGACGTGGCCCGCGCGCTGGCCGATACCCGCGCCTGCGTGCTGCTGCTGCACGGGCAGGGCGACCAGCACATTCCGGTCAGCCAGGGCCGCGAACTGGCCCAGGCCAATCCGCGCGCGCACTACATCGAGATGCGCGGCGAAGACCACATCACCCTGCCGCTGCGCCTGGACCTGCTGGCCGGCGTGGTCGACGACTGGATGGCGCAGGACGAACACCACCCGCCTGCGACCTGCCCGGCGCCGCAGCTGCCCGCGCAAGCCGAGTGGCTGGTCCGCGACACCGCTGCCGCTGCGCCCAGCCGCAGCTGAGCGTCTTCTTCCTGTTTACGGCAGGCGGCGTGCCAGTCCGCGGGCCGAGGCGGCGACGCCGAGCAGCAGCGCGGCCACGCACAGGAACGCGATGCCCAAGGTGGTGAGATGGGCCAGCCCGCCGATGGCCGCCGGGCCGGCGAGGATGCCGGCGTAGCCCAGGGTGGTCACTGCGGTGATGGCGATGCTCTCCGGCATCGCGCGTTGCTGCCCGGCCATCGAGAACAGCGCCGGCACGATGTTGGCACAGCCCAGGCCGACCATCACGTAGCCGACCAGTGCCACCGCGAAGGAGGGCACCAGCGTGGCCAGCGCGAAGCCCGTTGCCGCGGTGATGCCGCCGATGATGATCGTGCGCGTGCGGCCGAGGCGCTCGACGATGCCATCGCCGAACAGGCGCATCGCGGTCATCGCCAGGGTGAATACCGCGAAGCCGGCACCGGCCTGGTCGCGCGGCACCTGCCGCACGTCGGCGAGGAACACTGCACTCCAGTCGAGCATCGAACCTTCGGCCAGGAACACGATGAAGGCCAGCACGCTGATGAACAGCACCACGCCATGCGGAATGGCCAGCATCGGGCCGTCATGGGCGATGCGCTGCGCGCGCCAGTGCGGTGCCGACAACAGGGCCACCACGAGCAGCGCGCCGATCGACAGCAGGGCCGCCATCCACAACGGCGTGCCCAGCAACAGCAGGCCGGTCATGCAGCCGGCACCAACGAAGCCGCCGATGCTGTAGAACGCGTGGAAACCGGACATCATCGCGCGACCGGCATCGCGTTCGACCGCGACTGCCTGCATGTTCATCGTGCAGTCCATGGCGCCGACACCGGCACCGAACAGGAACAGCGCCGCGCCCAGTGCCAGCGGCGTGGGCGCGAGCGACAGCAGCGGCAGCGCCAGCAGGATCAGTGCGGTGGTGATGACCATCAGGCGGCGGCAGCCCAGGCGTCCGCTCAGTGCGCCGGCCAGCGGCATGGCCAGCAGCGAGCCGAGGCCCAGGCAGAGCAGCACGGCGCCCAGGCTGGCATCGGACAGCCCGGCCTTGGCCTTGGCATAGGGCACCATCGGCGCCCAGGCAGCGGTGGCAAAGCCGGGAATGAAGAAGGCGGCGCGGGTGGCGTGCTGCTGGGCACGCGGGGAAGAAGGCGTCATGCGCGGGGAAGGCTCCGGAGAATCCCTGTCATGAAAACGTTTTCAGTCGGCTTGGGCAAGTGCCATTCGTGTCATCCCGCTGCGAATACGAATGCAGCCCCGCCCGCCACACATGCAGAAGCCCGCGATACCGGTGGGCATCGCGGGCCTCGCTGCATGCTACGGCGCAGCGCTTACAGCGGCAGGTCGAACACCAGTACTTCCGCGTCGTTGCCGTTCTCCAGGGTCAGCTGTGCTTCGTCACTGACCTGCAGCGCGTCACCGGCATCGAGGGTGATGCCGTTGACCTGCAGCTGGCCACGGGCGACCTGCACGTAGGCGCCACGACCATTGCCCAGTGCGTGGTGCAGCTTCTGGCTGCCATCGAGGATGGTGGCGTAGATGCGGGCATCCTGCTGGATGCGCAGCGAACCGTCTGCACCGTCCGGCGAGGCGATCAGGCGCAGCTGGCCGCGCTTGGTCTCCGGCGCGAAGTGGGTCTCGCGGTAGGAGGGTTCGATGTTCTCGCTGTCCGGGAAGACCCAGATCTGCAGGAAGTGCACAGGATCGGTGGTCGAGTGGTTGAACTCGCTGTGGCTGACGCCGCTGCCGGCGCTCATCACCTGCACGTCGCCGTAGCGCAGCACCGAACCGGTGCCCATCGAGTCCTTGTGCTCCAGCGCACCGCCCAGCACGTAGGAAATGATTTCCATGTTGCTGTGGCTGTGGGTGCCGAAGCCCTGGCCGCCGATGACCTTGTCTTCGTTGATGACGCGCAGCGGGCCGAAGCTGACGTAGCGCGGATCGTAGTAGCCAGCGAAGGAGAAGGTGTGGCGGGAGGACAGCCAGCCATGCTCGGCCAGGCCACGGGTAGCGCTCTTGCGGATCTGCAGCATGATGATTTCTCCTTGTTCGATGGTTTCGATGAGGCGGGGCGGGCCGGTGGCCGCTGTGTTTCCCCGTTGGAGAGAAGTATCCGCTTGCACCCTGGGTTTGAAAAACGGATATTTTTGACAGCCATCATCGAAAATTTCGAATGCTCAAACTCAGCCTTGATGCCCTGCAGATCCTGGATGCCATCGACCGCCGCGGCTCGTTCGCCGCCGCCGGCAAGGCCCTGCACAAGGTGCCCTCGACTATCTCCTACACCGTGGCCAAGCTGGAGGAGGATCTGGGCGTGCAGCTGTTCGACCGGGTCGGCCCCCGCGCGGAGCTGACCGAGGCTGGTCGCGCCCTGTTGGACGAGGGTCGTCACCTGCTGCGCGCCGCCCGCGAGCTGGAGCTGCGGGTGCGCCGGGTGGCCTCCGGATGGGAGGCCGAGCTGAGCCTGGCGGTGGATTCGATGTTCCCGACCTGGCTGTTGGGTCCGGACATTGCAGCGTTCCGTGGCATTGAGGCGCCGACGCGCCTGCGCCTGTTCGGCGAAGCGCTATCCGGCACCTGGGAGGCGCTGCTGGACCGTCGCGCCGACCTGTTGGTGGCTGCAGCGGGCGAGGGGCCCAGTGGTGGCGGCTATGTGGTGGAGCCGCTGGGCAGCGTCGATTTCGTGTTCGCGGTGGCACAGGATCATCCGCTGGCGCGGGCGCCGGGCGTGCTGGGCCGCGAGCAGCTGGCCGAGCACTGCGCCATCGCCGTGTCCGATTCCGCGCGCCGCCTGCTGCCACGCACGGTGGGCCTGTTGATGGGCCAGGAAATGCTGACGGTGCCGGACATGGCCAGCAAGCTGAAGCTGCAGTGCGAGGGTGTGGGATTCGGTTTCCTGCCCGAGCCCTGCGTGCGCGCAGCGGTGGCGCGTGGCCAGCTGGTGATCCGCGAGGTGGAGGAGCCGAAGCCGGAGGAGACGTTCTGGCTGGCGTGGCGCACCGGTGAGGATGGTGCGGCATTGCGCTGGTGGCGCGAGCGGTTGCGCAGGCCGGAGCTGCTGGCGCAGTGGTGGCAGGCGATGGGGTAGATCCATGCCATGCGTGGATGAGGGCCTTGTTTGCAGGGCTTGCAGCCCTGCACCTGCCGAAGCCGAAGCCGAAGCCGAAGCCGAAGCAACAGCTGGTTGTCCGTGGGATGGCGGGGTGGGTCCGGTTGAGGGGGACGCCGTAAACCCATCCATGGGGGCTTGGTCGCGGCATCCATGCC